>NZ_BRCZ01000006.1:0-314632 GCF_023708065.1 Pseudoalteromonas sp. NCCP-2140
AAGAAGAAATTTATAACATCAGTTACTGGAAAAAGCAGGAGTATTGAATTATTGATTGAAAAAGATCAGTTACCTGAATTTAAGTAGGGGCAACTGATCAAAATATATGTGAAAGAGTACTAGCACCTAGCACCTAGCACCTTAAAACATTTAATTACGCGATATAAAACACAGCTACAATTTTGCTAACTTGCTAACTTGCTAACTAACCCCTAAAACCAGTTACTTTGTTTTCGATCATTGCGCTATAAGGTACTCAAATCTATACTTTTTGTATCGATCTTGATTAACAATATCAGCACTTTATAAGCGAATGGAAAATCTGAACATAGCCATGGCTGGGCTAACCGCCATTATCCTTTTTATTTTTGGGCTTGAGAACTTTTCTCGGGAAATTGAAAGTATATCGGGGGAGCGCTTTCGTAAATCATTAAGTCGCGCGACTAACATTCCTATTTTGGGGGTGTTAATTGGTGCTGTGGTGACGGCCTTTATTCAATCGAGTTCTGCGACGTCGGTGATCACGATAAGCTTGGTAAATGCGGGGGTGTTAACGTTTAAAAATAGTGTCGGTATTATTTTTGGATCAAATGTGGGCACTACGATAACGGCTCAGCTGGTGGCTTTTAAGCTGACGGTATTTGCTCCTGTGATTATTATTATTGGCTTTTTTCTGTCGCTGACTCGCAATCGCTTTTCTATTTTTGGTAAGGCGATTTTCTATTTCGGTTTTGTCTTTTTTAGCCTTAACCTGATTTCATCATCACTTGCACCATTACAAAACAACCCTGCATTAATTGAGATTTTAACTCAGCCGCAAAACCCACTTTTAGCGATTTTAGTGGGCTGTGTATTTACTGCTATGGTGCAGTCGAGTTCGGTGACTACAGGGCTTGCCATTGTTTTTACTCAGCAAGGTATTTTGGGGCTTGAGAACGCGGTACCCATTATTATGGGGGCGAATATTGGTACCACAGCAACTGCAATGATCTCGGTGTTTGGTATGGATATCGCAGCAAAGAAAGCAGCGCTGAGCCACCTGTTGTTTAATGTGGGTGGGGTGCTTTTATTTCTGCCTTTTATTTTATTGTTTGGTGATAAGTTAAGTGAAATTACGCTTGATCCCGCTGTCGCACTGGCAAATATTCATTTTATTTTTAATGTGGTTGCCAGTTTAGTTTTTATTGCTTTTGTTAACCCCTTTACGCGCTTTGTCGATTTTCTGCTTGGTGAAGGAAAGATGGACTTTGAGCGCCTTGAATTGCCGACTTACCAAGAGGATGAAGAGTTTCAGCATGTCGTCGATAAGTTAGAGTCAGGTAACCAACAGCTGCTTAACTTCTTAAAAGAAAACTATAATCAGGTCACGCTGAGCTTAGAGACCAACTACAAAGGTATTCAAGATACTGCACAAAAGCGTTTGGAATATGCCAGTTTTGTTGAGAAGGAATACATCACTTATTTCACTACTATTGTTAGTAAAATCAATGATGAAGAGCAGTCACGAGAGTTAATGCTGCAAATTAACCGCTTTGATTATTTGTTCCAAATTCATGATTCCATCATTGATCTGTTTGAAAGCAAGCGGATTATGAATGAACAATTTATAGAATTAGAAAGCGATATTTTGATTATGATCCGCGAACTTTCGAGTGATACGCTGACCTTGTTCACCCATACCAGCGAGAATTTAGAACAACCTAAAAATGACGAAATAGATAAAGCAGCTAGGTCGTTGCAACTGCATCTGAATCAGGCGCAGCGTAAGTTATTAATGCTACTTGCTGATACCAACAGAAAAGATGCCGGTACGCTGACAAATTTCGTCACCTATTCTCAGCGCCTCAAAGATAAACTGCTGAACTTACATAAAATGTATTCACGTAAGAATGCCGAGTTGTAAGTTGGGTAGAGCGGAGCGAAACTCGATAAGTTAGCGAGTTTCGAGGGGAAAGAGTAAAGGGGGGAAGGGAGCTATCAGCTTTCATCCGTCAGCTATCAGATTGAAAGTTAGCGAGTTAGAAAGAGTAAAGGGGAAAGTTTACTCGCACCTCGCACCTCTCACCTCGCATCTCGCATCTCACCCCTCTTTTACTCCTAAAATCTAATAATTTGTACTTAAAAAACGCACAAAAGTTAAATTAATGTAAATTTATTCTTGCTTTCGTACCTGTTTGGTCTATGTTTTTGGTCGGAGGTCACTCCTCCAACCTGATAGATAGAATGACAATCAACAGGAACACACATGAAAATAAAAACACTCTCACTAGTGCCAGCTTTAATGTTGGCAGCGGGTATTAGCCACAGTGCTTTTGCTGCGCAAGGAGTCGCATTTGTGCACGGTACAGGCCAGCAAAGCGATGCGTATAATGACTATTGGACAGGCAGTTTTGTCGACACAGTTCGCCAGGGATTACCAAACAGTAGTAATTACACGGTCATTAATTGTGACTTTGATCAATACATGTGGGCAGATGCAGCATCTGGCTGTTTAGCAGGGCAGCTCACTACATTTATCAATAATAAAAACATCACAGATTTAACTCTGATCACCCATTCTAACGGTGGCAATGTGGTGCGTTGGATTTTATCTAACCCAACATGGGATAGCCGTTATCCAAATATTATTAGCAAAGTCACGCGTACTATTGCTCTGGCTCCTTCAAGTGGTGGTACGCCGTTGGCTGATGCGGTTATTGCGGGTAATTCGTTCGAGCAAAGCTTGGGTTGGCTTTTAGGTTACGGCAGCGATGCAGTAAAACAACAACAAGTATCTTGGATGGAATCGTATAACGCACAGTGGCTGTATGGCACACCGAACCGCCCAAGTTTACCGTCTCAATTCGAAACCGTGGTGGGCAGTGATGTTGAATCAGCGGTATGGGATAGCGACAGCTATTGTGGCGGTTATCAAAATCAAGTGGGCCTTGAAGTAACGCAAAACTGGTTAGATAGCTGCTCAGATGGCTTTTTAAATTGCAGTTCTCAGTCGTTAGCTGGGGTGGTGTGGTTTACCGATAAATCACGAACCCAAGGTGGTGAGCCTTTGAGTCATCAGCAAAGTCGACGTAACTGTTTTGGCTTGCCAAACATGCTTAAAAACCGAATTTAGGAGCCTGCTATGATTAATAAGTTAACCACAATTGCAGCTGCAATAGTGCTTGTAAGCACAGCCGCAAATGCTAATGAGCAAACGGTTTATCAATTCCCTCAAGTTCAACCAGCATCAAGCGCTCAACTACAAACACTTGAAAAAGACAGCGTTGAATATTGGCAGAAAGTATCGGGTAAAGAGCTTAAGCGTGGTGTGCCTGTCTTTGTAAACCAAGCTGATAACTTTATTCGCATTGCACCAAAAGCACGCTTTGATAGTGGCGAAGTATTTAAGCCTCATGGCTTACAGCTAGATAAACTGTCGGTGCGAGATGACAGCTTTAGACAAATGCCAATGCAAGCCATGGTTGCACGTGAGCAAATGGAAAATGCAGGATTTAGCGATGGTAGTGTTGGGCTAAAGCTAGGTCAGGTAAATGGCAAAGCAATGTTAAGAACAAGCCAAGCGCTGAACGATAATGACACCTACTTGCTGCATGTGATTGAAAAAGGCTCGAGCAATGCTTTACATGCTAAATCGCAGTTTAAAGTGAAAGATCAGCAACAACGTGTTGCTATGCAGCTTAGTATGGGTAAAAAGCGTTTTAAAGATAGTGATGTGAAGTTAACGCTTTCAAGCCCTGATGGCGAAAAACTAGATGTACGTTACGAAAATGGTGAAGCCGTATTTAATTACCCGCTTGAAACCTTAGGCGCAATAAATGGTTACTATGAGCTTGAAGCCAGTGTAGACACTAAAGTGAATGGCCAAACGGTAAAACGCTCTATAAAAATGCCGTTTGTGCATAGCTCACAAACCATTAGTATGGATAAAGCCAAAGTCACTGCGCTTGGCAATAATAAATACCAAGCTAGTGTACCGGTGCAAGTGACCGATTCAGGCCGTTATGCCATTCGTGCAACCTTAACTGGCAAAGGTGATAAAGGTGAGCGCATCAAACTGGCAACGGTTGAAGTAGCAAAACAGATTGATAGCTACGGCAGTTTCACCATGCCTTTTGCAGTCACTCAAGCAGCCAAAGCCCCATATGAGCTGGTGGATATAGAGCTTACCGACCAAACGCGAATGTTAAAGTTTGCGGGAGAGTAAAAGGTAGCTCTTATTGTATGTTGGGTGGAGCTGAGCGAAGCCCAACAAGTTAGTGAGTTGCTAGGGGAGTAGCTATCAGCTTTCAGCCGTCAGCTATCAGAAAAGTTTGCGAGATCGAGTTGTAGGCGTTTTTACGCCGAACCCTGTGGTTCAATTTGTTTTGCACAAAGAGAAGAGAATGAGTAACCCAACAAAACCACCAAATTTGTTTTTAATAATACCTCTAAAGCGCAGCGTCTCTTATTACTCTTTGTGAGTATTACTTTCTCTGTGTAGCGCGAAGCGCCTCGGTGCTCTCTGTGGTTCAATTCGCTTTTCACAAAGAGAAAAGAATGAGAAGTAAATGAGATAGACCAAAAGAGTATTTTGGTTTTTCTTCTAAAGCGCAGCGTCTCTTATCCTCTTTTTGAATATTATTTTTAAATGCTGTTTTTCTCAGTGTAGCGCGAAACACCTCGGTGTACTCTGTGGTTCATATACTTTGAAAATAAAAATATGCTCAATGTGAATTTGAACTCAAACAAATATCTGTTTAATAGGTTGTTTTTGTGTTTATTATAGAAATTAAACAATAATAAAGTTTGAGCTGTATGCTCACCAAGGACGGTTATGCCAGATATGTATTTTGGAATGCTTGCCAATTTAGGCGTTGTTCTATTACTCGTTTTAATTTTAAGATCACTCAATAAAGTAACTATAAACCTAACTTGGTTGCTTGCAACTCTCTTAATTCTATTTTGCTATTTCTTAGCTTTATTCAAAGGTAAAGAGCTCATTTCCTTAGATTTACTCTTTACAGATCTCAAATGGAATTGGTCAGGTAAAATTGTCGCTATTACTCTTTGGGCTTTGGTTTTGGCTATATTAGCAGCATTTAAAAATGACTTTAAAATCAAGGATGCTGGTTTTACTTTTAGGCAAAATAAAGGCTCTATTAAGCCTGCGCTCGTTGTTTTAACCCTGTTTGTTGTGTTGCAGATTATTGTAACGCTTAGCTTTGGGAACGGACCAAATTACGATTTTGAAACGCTACTCTATCAAGCTCTTATTCCTGGGTTAGATGAAGAACCAATGTTTAGAGGGGTTTTATTATTTTGTTTTTCGTTGGCTGTTGTTTCATCGCGCATTAACTTTTTTGGCTCGCCAATAAACATTGCAGGGTTACTTTTGGTTTTATTATTTGGTCTAGTTCATGGGGTTATGTATATCGATGGTGAGTGGCATTTGTCTGCATTTAGAGTCGTATTAACTGGGAGTTATGGATTTATTTTGCTGTGGTTAAGAGAGCGTACTGGTAGCCTTGTTTTTCCAATTGTAGCGCACAATATGGTTAACTTTGTTGGGCAGTTAGTTTAGTGCTTGAACGTAAAGGAAATATGTCATTAAGTAGGAATGTTGGCTTGATGGGAAAGTAATGGCAAAATTGTGTTTTAAAAAATGGAAACTTAAATAATGGATTATAATCAGCCACTTTCGAAGCACTCCCTAGATTTAAACCTGAGCGACCGAGTTTGGTTTAGGTATTCAACTTTCTATAAAAAGCCAGTATTGCAGGCTGATTCTAATACAAAACTAAAGTCGCTACCGGGCCTAGCTGTGCTGTCGGGCGGAGCTGAATTTTTATTTTTCTTTATGACTATCGCTATTGCTGTAATGAGCCTAGTGCTTCAAGAAACGATGCAGCCGATACCTGCTTTTGTAACTTGTGTGAGTTGTTATCTTTGTGTATTTGTTATCAAGCGAATTGTGATTTATAACAAATTTGGATTTGGTCGTAAGTGGGTTATGAGTATATCTAAAGACTCACTCGAAATAGATAGGCAAGCAATAGAGGGTAAAGCTTCAAAAGTTTTGCAAATCGCTAAGGAAGATATCAAAGAGATCATTTTTAATTATACTTTTCACGGTAGAAGTGGTCATATTGTGAACGAAAAAACGGCCAATTTACACGCTTGTGAAATTCATCAAAAAAGTGGCGATGTTGTTACGCTAGATAGTATGCGAGTAGGTCTTTTTGATGTGCTGTATCTTTTAAAATTCCACGAATACCCGCTACTATTCAGAAGTACAACTTCGGGCGGTGCAGGTAATATAGTTATTTTGATTATGCGGTTAATTTCTCTTTCTGCGATCATTTCGGCTCTTGTAATGTTGGCATTTAATTTAAAGTCATAAAGGTGAGTTTTTTGTATGGCTATCAGCTGGTAGGTTGGTTAGAGCGGAGTGAAACCAAACAAGTTAGCGAGTTGCTAGGGGAAAGGAGCTATCAGCTTTCAGCCGTCAGCTATCAGACGAAAAAGTTAGCGAGATACGAGTTATAGGAGGCGTTTTAACGCCGAACTCTGAGGTTCAATTTGTTTTTGCACAAAGAGAATAGAATGAGAAGTGAATGAGTAACCCAATAAAACCATCAAGTTTTTTAATAATTCCTCTTAAGCGCAGCGTCTCTTATCCTCTTTGTGAATATTATTTTTAAACCCTACTTTTCTCTGTGTAGCGCGAAGCGCCTCGGTGTTCTCTATGGTTCAATTTGTTTTTGCGCAAAGGGAAGAAAACGAGAAATGAATGAGTAACCAATAAAACTATTAGTTACTTTCCTCTAAAGCGTAGCGTCTCTTATTACTTTTTGTGATTATTCAGTGGGTTACGCGATATAAAATCGCAGCTACATTTTGCTAACTCGCAACCTGTGTCTCTAGACCCTTTCACCTGTATTCTTTTACAATGCATAAAATGACTTAATTTAGAGAATGCGTTGAACTACTTGGCTCACCTTTATTTAGCACAACCGACGGCTGATTCACATTTTGGTAATTTGCTGGGGGACTTTGGTGGGCGTCGATATTCAGCACAGTTACCCAATGCGGTTAAAAATGGCCTTGAAAATCATTATTTGGTTGATAGGTTTACTGACTCACATCCCCTTGTAAAAGAGGCTAAGCAGTACTTTTCGCCAGCACGTAAACGCTTTGCAAGTGTCGCCATTGATGTAGCGTTCGATCACTTTCTTATTCAGCATTGGCAGCGCTTTAATGACCAACCATTGGCTGATTTCAAACAGCACAGTTATGGGCTTTTAAATGCCAGGCAAGCCATGATGCCTTCACGCATGCAGCAAGTTGTGACCAGTATGACCAACAATGATTGGTTTAAAGAATATGAAACCCTCGATGGGGTCGGCCTTGCCCTTGATAACATCGCCAAGCGTATTCGTTTTGCCAACAACTTTGCAGGAGCCGCTGACGATATAGCCCGCCACTACCAACAGTTAGACGCGGTGTTTTTAGCGTTTTTCCCAGAGCTGGTTGAACATGTGAAGCAAATGGGAGTGGAAAAGCTAAAGCTTTAAGCCGGTAGGTTGGGTAGAACGGAGTGAAACCCAACAAGTTAGCGAGTCGCAAGGGTAAAGAGTAAAGGGGAAAGTTTGCGAAATACGAGACGTAGGAGGGGAACGTCCAACTGGTAGCAGCGGGTTTACCCCGCGTAATTTACTGTTTATTTCTATGTAACGCGAATCGCCTCGGTGTACTATGTGGTTCAATTTATTTGTTGCGCAAACAGCTTAATGGAAGTGAAAAGGGAGATAATTCTTCCCTAAGACTCAGTGTTTATTAATGGAAAAGTGTTCGCAGTTACAGTTATTATTACAATTGCTTTTTAATATACTGTAATTGCTTTTTGTGCCGTCTCTTATGCCTTTTAATAACGAGTGAGCTAGTTTTAAGTAGCTTACTAAAGAATAACAGTGCTAGTAATAAGTTAAGCAAAATAAAAAAGCTTGATAACTTTAAACCATTAACAGATTGGGCATAAAGGTCAGTGAATAAAATTATAAAAAAAGTAAAAAGTGATATTAAAGTCGCTGTAATAACCAGCCCTTTAAAAATTTTTATGACCCAGGTTTTTCCAAGAGATAAAAGTACACCCAGTGTTATACATGTACAAATTCCAGAAAAGAAAATTATTACTCTAGGAGTCAAATCTTTAAAGGATTCATAAGGCCAAAGAACCATTAATACTAAGAACGCAGCTGATGAGTAGCTAAAAACACTAGCAACTATAGATATAGCGCAAGTTAAAATGTATTTTAACTTTGGGACGGAGTCACTTAAGGGTAGATCTTCAGCCTTCACTTTCTAAGCTCTCATATACACCAATTGCAATTCCTTTTATTTCACCGTTATATGCACTACCGGTAAAAGCAAGTGCTGCTGCGACAGAATCACGTAAACGCGTTCTTAGTTCATTGTTTATTTGTATATTATTAAACCTCTTCGGAACAATATTACTTCTCATCATTTTTTTAAGCATTTTATTAGATATCCCTGGTACCTTAAGCCTTATTATTTCTTTAGTAATCCGGCTTCTTTCTTGTCTGCTTTTACTTGATAATAGTTGTCTAAAGCTCACACCGCTAGAGTTTGCTATCTTGAGAGTTCTTACTGCGATAGCACTAGCAGCTGTAGCTCCAGCTAAAGAGATATAGTCTAGTGCCTTGATTGTGTTTACATACCAGTCCTCAGAATCTAGCCAATCATTAAATTCTGGAGAATACTTTTCAGCACTACTTCTCAGTATTCCGTTTGCACATTGGAGTGTTGTTGCAGATGCAGCGCTAAAGGATAAAACAGAGACTACTGCACTGCTACCAAAAGATATTGGGGTAGCTAAACCAGAGGCGACAAAAGCAACCCAAGAAATTATTGCACCAGTACACGCAAAAACTGTCCCTGTAACTTCAGATACGAATCTACTTTCTCTAGGGTTAACCGAGCTATGTCTAAGTTCGTTTGTAAAATCGCTTTTGTTTATATGCTTTGGTGGTTCTCTTAGAATTACATTTACAGGATTTAGACGGCATATAGGTTTGAACTCCCTAAGAGTAACTACTGTAAAATTTTCATCTATATATATAACACCAGCGCCAGAGAGCTGGATATCCTTGTCTATTTCTTCAAATAACTTTTTTTGATCAAGAAAAAAATTTAGTTTGGTTTTAAGTTGCTTTTGCTTAAAACTATCCCTGTTTAAAATATTCACCTGTTATTCCTTTAAAAGGTTTAATATAGGTGGTCATGGTCTAATTAAATAAAACGTTTGTCAATAATAAGGGAACGGAATTGTTTTTCACTTAACTAATAGTTAAAGATACATTTTTTGGTTGAAACAGATTGTTCATCACTTCTTTTCTGCAGAAGCTCGTATTTTTATTTTCTCCTTGTAGCGCGCAGCGCCTCTTTCCTCTTTGTGAAAATCACCCCACTGCGGTTTACAAACAGATTTACCTCTTACTTTAAAATATGAAATGGCTGATATCTTGGCTACTTGTTGCGGTTATATAGTGGTTTATCGATAGATAAGTAATCTCTTAGGCGCTTAAAAGCTCGTTATTTAACTGAGCTGAACTACCTTTTGTAAAGCAAGTAAGCCTTGAATGAATACTTACCTCAATCGCAGTACCTTGAACATAGCAATGTAATGTAGCAACCGTGAGGGAACAATAATGAGCAAACCCATAATTGCAGCCGTTTCGCCGAAAAAAGTCACCTTAGAGCAGGGGCAAGAATACTATTTTTGTGCCTGTGGGCGTTCTAAAAACCAGCCATTTTGTGATGGCTCACATGCCGGAACCGATTTCAAACCCAAAGCATTTACAGCAGAAGAGTCGGGCGATGCCTATTTATGCCAATGTAAGCACACTGCCAATGCGCCGTTTTGTGATGGCAGTCACAAACAATTTGATCAAAGCCAAGTTGGTCAAGAAGGGCCTGGCGTGCAAATTCAAGCCTCTGATTCGCCAGTTGCTACAGCAACCAAAGAGGAACCCACCGTTGAGCTTATCCATCAATTAGCACGTGAAGGATTATCTAAGCTTGGCCATCATGGCCCTATGGTGTCGATGGGCGTGCCACGATATCAATTACCTAAATGGGATGATTTACAGCTAATGGTGGCGCAAATGGCAACGCAACCTTTAATGGAAGATGTTGCTGTTAATACTGAGCTTGTGATTGGCCCGCGAGCGAAAAAGCCATTAAAGCTGGCTATTCCATTATTTGTTTCTGATATGAGTTTTGGAGCTTTATCTGAAGAAGCTAAAGTATCTTTAGCAAAAGGAGCAGAACTTGCTGGCACAGGTATTTGTTCGGGTGAAGGGGGTATGCTTCCTGAAGAGCAGCAAGCCAATTCACGGTACTTTTATGAATTAGCAAGTGCAGGCTTTGGTTATAGTGAAGATAAATTAAAGAACGTTCAGGCCTTTCACTTTAAAGGTGGACAAGGCGCAAAAACGGGTACTGGTGGGCATTTGCCGGGCAATAAGAATGTTGGGAAAATCTCTGAGGTTAGAGGAATTGAAGCGGGTACTTCGGCGATTTCACCACCAACATTTAAAGACTTACACAGTGCGGCCGATTTCAAAAAGTTTGCTGACAAAGTCCGCGAAGTAACCGGCGGTATTCCAATCGGGTTTAAACTAAGTGCTAATCATATTGAGGAAGATATTCAATTTGCGCTCGATGCGAGTGCCGATTACATCATTCTTGATGGTCGTGGAGGCGGTACAGGCGCAGCCCCTGAGATCTTTAGGGATCATATTAGCGTACCGACTATTCCTGCACTTGCCAGAGCAAGAAAGTATCTAGATGAACAAGGTGCAAGTGATGTTACTTTGATCATCACTGGTGGTTTACGTTTACCAATTGATTTTGTAAAAGCGCTTGCGCTTGGTGCCGATGGGGTGGCGATATCAAATAGTGCAATGCAAGCAATCGGCTGCGTTGCTGCGCGTATGTGTAACACCAATAACTGCCCTGCAGGGATTGCGACACAAAAGCAAGATTTACGTCAGCGCTTAAATATTGAAAAGTCAGCAAATCAATTAAAGAACTTTTTTGAAGCGTCAACTGAGTTAATGTCGGTAATGGCTAGGGCATGTGGTCATGACTCTTTAGCTAAGTTTAATGCTAATGATCTAGCAACATGGCACAAAGGTATGGCGTCGTTATCTGGCGTTAAGTATGCAGGTGTTGGAATAAGTTAGCGAGTTAGAAAGAGTAAAGTTAGCGAGATACGAGACGTTTCAACGCTGAACTGGTAGCAGCGGGGGTTACCCCGCGTAATTTACTGTTTATCTCTGTGTAACGCGAAGCGTCTCGGCGTTCTCTGTGGTGCAACTTGCTTTTGCACAAAGAGAAGTGAATGAGTAACCCAACAAAACTATAAAATTTGTTTTTTAATAATACCTCTTAAGCGCAGCGTCTCTTATTCTCTTTGTGAATAATATTTTTAAACCCTGTTGTTCTCTGTGTACCGCGAAGCGCCTCGGTGAACTCTGTGGTTCAATTTATTTATTGCACAAAGAGAAGTGAATGAGTAACCCAACAAAACTATAAAATTTGTTTTTAATAATACCTCTTAAGCGCAGCGTCTCTTATCCTCTTTGTGAATAATATTTTTAAACCCTGTTTTTCTCTGTGTAGCGCGAAGCGCCTCGGTGAACTCTGTGGTTCAATTTATTTATTGCACAAAGAGGAGATAATGAGAAGTGAATGAGAAACCCAATAAAAACTATTAGTTACTTTCTTCTAAAGCGTAGCGTCTCTTATCCCATTAATCGTCTGGGCCTTTTAGGGTAAATACTAAATGCCTGCGCATGTCTTTTAAAATCACGCCTTTTTTAAGCATTGCGCCACTTAGGCGTTTTTGCCACTTTAATAGCTCTGGGGTCGCTGCATCGAGTGTTTGTTGGTTTTCAAATTGAAAACATAAAAGCAATGAGCCTGGGAATAAGTGGTATTCCACATCAAACCAGCATTGCAACATGCCTTCAAGTTCTGTGCGACCTTGCTCTTCAAGGGCGTCGGCAACATTTAATACAAGGGCTTGCTGTTTTAATTGTACTTTAGAAAGCTTTTTCATGTAAAAACCAAAATCGAGTCGAAAAACAGATTATACCTAAGCTTTACGCTTGGCGGAATGCATTACGCCAGTCTCGCGGTGATAAACCAAACTGAGAGCGAAAATGATGACGTAAAGTAACAGATGAGCCAAAGCCGCATTGCTCGGCTAAATGTTCTAATGGTAAATCAGTTGACTCAAGAAGTCGCTGTGCGTGGTTTAAACGTTGATTTAACAGCCACTGCCCAACGCTCTGTCCTGTAAGCGATTGAAAGTGGCGGGTAAAGGTGCGTCGGCTCATGTGCATTTGCTCTGCGAGTGTGTCAATCGTATGGTTGCTAGCTAAGTTTTTTTGCATCTGTTCAAGCAAGCTTGCTAAACGCTCATCAGCAACATTTTGCGGGACGGGTAGGGCAATAAATTGTGTTTGCCCCCCAGTGCGATACGGCGCAGTTACCATCATTCTGGCAATAGCATTAGTTTGCTCGCTTCCTAAAAATTTGCGAATTAAATATAAGCAACAATCAATGGCTGCCGCTGTTCCTGCCGATGTATATAGCCGATTATGTTCAAGGTAAAGTACTTGATTGTTAAGTTTCACTTTTGCAAAGCGCGCTTTGAAGTCATCGCTGTATGCCCAGTGGGTGGTTGCTTCAATATTATCTAAAAGCCCAATGTGCGCTAACGCATAAGCGCCTAAACAAAGCCCTACAATTATAGCGCCACGGCTATGCGCGTTTAGCAAACTGGTTGCTAATTCTTTAGAGGGGGCTGTTTCAGGTGATGGCCAAGACGGAATAATTATAATATCTGCCTGATCAAATTTTGTTATTGAGTGGTGCGCTTGAATATCAAACCCCGCACTAGAGGGCATTACCTGTTCGAATTCGCTGCACACTGTTAAATTAAATTCTTTGATACCAGCTGAGCGAGCGCCTTCACCAAACACCATGCATGGTACTGCAAGGTGAAATGGGCTGATATTTGGAAATGCGAATACTGCAACATTCATGGTAAAGCCTTATCAAACACTTTGGCCCAATATTATCGATAAATGGTGTTTGGGTCACTGTTTGATACGTTAAAAATTCAGCAAACTAGGCGTCAATACAATGAAAAAGGGTTTATACAATGACAAACACAGCATTACTAATAATCGACTTACAGAATGATTACTTTGAGGATGGCGCGTTTCCTTTATGGCAGGCTAAACAAGTAAAAGATCAGCTCGTCGATGTGATAAAACAAGCCACAGAGCGCGGAGTTTTACCTATTCATATTCAGCATGTTGCTGATCCTTCTCAGGGTTTAGCGCCATTTTTTAATGAAGGTACAGAAGGTGTTGATATTCATCCTGATATTTTAAATGCAGCACCAGAAGCCCCTGTGGTTGTAAAACACTATGCAGACAGCTTTCATCAAACTAATTTAGAAGATGTCTTAAAGCAGCATGGTATTAAAAAACTTTTGATCGCAGGCATGATGACGCAAAACTGTGTGACTCATACAGCTATCTCAGAGCAAGCTAAAGAGTACGATGTGGCAGTTTTAACGGATGTGAGTACAACAGTATCTGAAATGCTACATTTAATCGCACTAAATGCGCTTGCCCCACGAGTAAAACTGCTAGACGCAAAGCAAGCCTTGCTTAGTTTGCAAAGTAATTAATATTTGCAAAGGCCGAAATAACATCTTTGGCAAATGCAATACGGGGGTGCTTTAGTGCCCCTTTGTTCCAAACTAAGTAAATTATGTTTTCTGGGCCTTCGGGTCCTAGTTGCACAAGCTCCCCGGCTTTTATCTGATCGCGACAAAGGTAATCGGGTAATACAGAATAGCCAATGCCTGAGCGAATAATATTGCTAATAGCACGTATGTCTGGGCAAATAGCAATGACGTTTGAGTGGCATTTTGCGTTGAATACAGCTTCAAAGTATTGTCTTATCAAAGGCAGCTCTTCATCATAAGCAACGACATTGTAGCTAGAGAGTAAATCTGCGGTAATGGTGCTGTCTTTGATTTCTCTTCCATGTAGACGGTTCATCACCAAAATTAACTTTTCTTTGTCGAGCACTAGGCTATCAAATAGTGCTGGATCAGGCGCTGATGCGGCAATAGCAATATCTGCAGTACCTGATTGCAATGCGTCAAAAATACTTACCTTATTACCAATATGCAGAACAAGGTTCACATTGCCAGATTGCAGTAAGTTGGCAATTTGTGGCCCTGACACACTACTAATATATTCGGCAGGTCCTGCGATATTTATAGTGCCATGTGCGGCATCAGAACGTGCCCGTATCGACATGATCTTTTGCTCTAATATATCGATATGACCAGAAACCTGCAGCGCTAAATCATGTGCCGCTGCGGTGGGGGTAACACCGCGGGCTTTACGCTCAAATAAAGATTTACCAACTACAGCTTCCATTGCTTGAATGTGTGAGGTCACCGAAGGCTGAGATAAGCCTAAATTAGCCGCTGCCTTCGTAATATTTTTACAACGATAAACTTCAACAAAGGTTTTTAATTGCGTGAGATAAGACATGTAAATGTACGAGCCATAAATATTCTGATTGCTCCTCTTAATTTATCCGAATTCTACTCGCCCCGCAAACCAACTATGATGGCTGCACTTTCTAAGAGGATGAGTTATGAAAAAGATATTACAGCGACTAACGCTTGTTGCTGCATCAACTATGTCGATGTTTGCAGTGGCGGGTGAAGGTGAGGTGTTGGTTATTTTATCAAGTGAAACAACAATGGATTTAGCTGACGGTCAGAGTATTGAAACAGGCTACTACCTAAATGAGTTTGGTGTGCCTGCGAAAGCATTGGTCGATGCGGGTTATGAGCTTGTACTTGCAACACCCAAAGGTAATGCGCCTCAAGTAGATAAAAAATCAGTGAGTACCGACTACTTTGATGGTGATGAAGCTAAAATGCAGAGCATTCAGCGTTTTGTAGCATCGCTACCAGATATCAAAGATACCGCAAGTTTAAGCGAAATTTTAGCGGGTGACTTAAGCCAATATGAGGCTGTGTTTATCCCAGGCGGCCATGCGCCTTTAATTGATTTAGCAAACAACCCAGAAGTGGGTGAGATTTTGCGTCATTTTAATAAGCAAGGTAAACCAACAGCGGCAATTTGCCATGGCCCAATTACGTTGTTGTCGGCACAAGTTCAGCCAAATTCTTATTATCAAGCGATAAAAGATGGCGAAAAAGCATCAGCCAATAACTGGATTTATGACGGCTATAAAATGACTATTTTTTCAGACCCTGAAGAACGTGTTTTTGAAAGCAGTTTAGAAGGTAAAAAGCTTAAGTTTTATCCAGCTATGGCAATGGAAAAGGCCGGTGGAAATATGGCATTCGCTAGTGAGTGGCAGCCTAATGTGGTTGTTGACCGCGAACTCATTACGGGGCAAAACCCGTTTTCAGATAAATTATTAGCAGAAAAGCTTTTAGAAATGTTAGCTAAGTAAATTAGCTAATTAGCAATTTAAACCTAATTTAAGGGGCATTTAAATGTTGAACTTTATTTATAAAAATCAAACTGAAATTTTGTTTGGTAAAGGTCAAATGAGTGAGATCACGTCACGTTTACCAGAAAACGCTAAAGTACTATTACTTTTTGGTGGTGGCTCAATTAAGAAAAATGGCGTATACGACCAAGCAATGAGTGCATTAGCCGATGTTGACGTGATTGAGTTTGGTGGTGTTGAACCTAACCCAACATACGAAACGCTGATGCAAGCTGTGGCAACTGCTAAAGAGCAGAATGTTAACTTTATTCTAGCTGTTGGCGGTGGCAGCGTTATTGATGGCGCTAAGTTTGTTGCAGCAGCTTATAACTTTGCAGGTGAGCCGTGGGATATCCTTGTTAAAGGTGCTGAGTTTAGCAACCCGCTTCCTATCGGTGCGGTATTAACTTTACCTGCAACTGGCTCTGAGAGTAACGGTAACTCAGTGGTTACTAAAAAAGAGACGTCGCAAAAACGTGCTTTTTCATCACCGAGTGTGCAACCTGTTTTTGCAGTACTTGATCCTGAATATACTTTTTCGTTACCAGAACGCCAAGTAAGTAATGGTGTTGTCGATGCGTTTGTACACGTTATTGAGCAGTACTTAACTTACCCAGTAAATGCGCCATTACAAGACCGCTTTGCAGAAGGTATTTTACAAACTTTGATCAGCGAAGGACCTAAAGCGCTGAGCGAGCCGCAAAACTATGATGTAAGATCCAATGTTATGTGGTCGGCTACAATGGCACTGAATGGTTTGATTGGTCAAGGTGTACCGCAAGATTGGTCTACGCATATGATTGGTCATGAATTAACAGCCCTTTACAATCTTGATCACGCACAAACGCTGGCGATTGTTTTACCTGCGCTAATGCATGTTCAAAAAGAGCAAAAGTCTATTAAAATACAACAGCTTGGTGAGCGAGTGTTTGGTTTTAATTATAACGATGAAGCTGAGCAAATCGATAAAACGATTAAAGCAGTGCAAGACTTCTTTGAAGCAATGGCTGTTAAAACACGCCTTGCTGACTATGACCTTGATGAACAAGCAATCGACGCGGTTGTTAAAAACTTAGAAAAGAATGAGATAACAACGCTAGGTGAACACGGTGATATTGACTTAGCGAAGGTTAAGCAAATATTAGCGCTTGCACTTTAGGGCTTAAATTTAAAGGCGTAACATGAAGTGTTACGCCTTTTTAGTGCTTAAAAATCGATTTGCTAGAACTGGCTAAAGATAGCCAAAAGAGCGGTTTACTTGAGCAGTTTAATGCGTGATGAAAGAGCAATATCAGCTACGTTACCCTGAAAAAGTAAACTAACGTTGGTGAGTGTTCACTATTTCATTGAGCGCCATGCAAAGGTCGAGGCGGCAACTACAATCGCAATAGAAATACCAAGGTAGAGGGTTTCTATTGTGCCGCCGAATTCAACGGCGTGTTCTAAAAACAGAATCACTAAAATGACGGATGTTACCTGCACTAAGGTAATTTTTAAGTCATGAAAATCTTCGATATGAAAGGCGGCCAAAAACTGGCTACTCTTTGTGGTTGCAGGCGAAATGAATAGCCGGTAAAGGCTGATGGTAATAACTTGAAGAGTAATACCAATCAGTAATAAGTCGAGAATTTTTAAAAGCTCGACAATTAACTCTTTCCCCCCTTTTGCTGAGTCAGGTAGCGCGGTGATGGTGACTTTAACAACATTGAAAACGATATTCACACAAGCAATGTAAACAAGTAATGATGAAATTGCTGTAGTGATAATCGCGATGATGACTAAAAACCGGCTATTTTGAAAAAGGCGCTCCATATCAACTCACACAAATTAATTTCTTTGTTATACGAAGCTTAGCTGGTTTTTGATTAAATACAGCACGGCCATTAGCTAAGGGGACTTAACTTATTAGTTCTTTGAGTATTTACGTGCGAGCTTTGGTTGTGTATAAGTTTAAGGAACAAAAAGGTTGCTTCTATTAAGCATTAATACAAAAGGGATTTTTATGGGCTCGATGGCTAAGCACTCACTAGAACTAGATTTAAATGATAAAAAATGGTTTCGATATGCTGCCTTTAAAGGAAAATCGTCACTAACTGAAGAGTCAATAACAGAACTAGAATCTCTCCCAGGCTTAGCGACGTTATCTGGGTGGGCCGAAGTGTTTTTTGCGCTTATGGTATGCGCAATTTCGCTATCTAGTTTTTATTTAGTAGATGCTTTTAACCCATGGTTGGCTTTTTTAGTTTGTCTTACAAGTTTTTTGGTCGTGTTTATTACCAAACGCATCATGACTTACAAGAAGTATGGCTTTGGTTCTAAATGGGCAATGAGCATAAGCAAGGATGAGCTCAAAATTGATAAATTGACTTTTAAAGAGCACCAAAATCACACTCTCACCATTACTAAAAACGAAATCGCAGAGGTTTTGTTTCACTACACGATGGATCTAAAACGCAAACGAAAGTTTGGCGAACCACGAATTAGATTACCCACTTTGCATGTGTGTGAAATTCACTTAAAAAATGGTGATACCCATGAAATTGATGGGATGCGGGTAGGGCTTTTTAACGTGTTATATTTAATGGTTTTTCATGGCTACCCATTAAGCTTTAAAGGCACTTTTGCTGGTGGTGCGGGGAATGTCTTAATTTTGTTACTAAGGATGTTTGCTCTATCAGCAATTGCAAGTGCGCTTAGTATGCTTTTCGTTAATTTAAAGCCATGAGCAGTTGTTGTGTATTCTTGAATGAAATAGCGCCTATTAGAATTAATAGACGCAGTTGGTACGCTCGTATTAAGCAATAAAGTCGAGGGTTACAAGTAGCCGTTTTTCGCCAGCAGCGAGTGCTGGTGAGCGGTGCACAAGGCCTTTGCCTTCGTTATCTTGCCAAGTTTCGCCTTTTAATAGGGCTACATCACCGACATTTAGAGAGTGAATTTTAGTATTTGCTGTCATTAAGCCTGATTCTTCATCGCTTAATCCTTGATGCCCTGCGCCAAGTTTAGTGCGATCAAGTCCTGCATTTTGCAACCACTGTGAGCCACTACCACAATATGTGCTGACTAACCGGCAAGGGACTCTGTCAACATGAAAACGTGGGCACATGGCACGTTCAAGTACTCTTAGGCGTAATCCGGTGCGCTTTAATTCAAATAAATAACAAAACATATCAACGAGCTGAGCCAGGTCGGCCTTAAGCTCTTCTGCTTGAGGTAGTTTTTCAAGGGCCTTATTTATGTCAGTCACAATGGTATTTTGATTGATCACAGCGTTAATACTGAGTTCTGGGTTGGCTGTAATACTCTCAGCTACTTCTGATTGCAGCTGTTCAGTTAAGTTACGCTGCCAAATTGCAATGTTATGCTCAGGTTTATATATTTGTGAAAACACCACAGGGCTTAGCGCTGTTGCTGCCGCTGATGGTAGGTTATCAGTGTCATGCTCTAATGCGTAGGCTGTCATTATGCTTCCTCCCAAATAGGAAATGGATCGGGCAGGGTTTGCCAAAGCGCTTTGCCTGCTAATAGTTCATCGTCGCTAAGTAAGCAGTTATCGAGAGCTTGAATGATCGCTGCTTGATTGAGGTTTTGACCAATAAAAACCAGCTCTTGGCGCATATCACCAAAGGGTTCTTGCCATACTTGGTTAATTGAATCTAAGTAGTCGCTATCTGTTGGCCACTGATCTTTCGGTAAGGCTTTCCAAAATATCCCGCCAAAACCATAGCGGGCTATGCCGCCAGCTTGATTCCATTGGCAAGCAAATTGTGGTCGAGAGGCTAACCAAAAGTAGCCCTTGGAGCGAAGTAATTTCCCTTCGTGTTGATTGTTATGAATAAAGTTATAAAATTTTTCAGGGTGAAAAGGGCGGCGGGCCCCGTAAGTAAAGCTGCTAATACCGTATTCTTCGGTTTCTGGGGTATGCTCGCCGCGCAGTTCTTTTAGCCAGCCAGGTGCTTGCTGAGCTTTTTCAAAGTTAAACAGGCCCGTGCCCAAAATTGTGTTGATATCAACTTGGCCATTTTCAATGGCAATAAGCTCTGCGGAAGTATTTAATGAGCTTAAAATGGCTTTTAAACTCTCAAGTTCATCGGCACTAATTAGGTCTGTTTTACTAATTAAAATGACATCAGCAAACTCAACTTGATCAATAAGTAAGTCGGCTACGCTTCGCTCATCTTCATCACCTAAATGCTCGTTGGTTTCTTGTAAAAATTTGGCTTCGTTAAAGTCGTTTAAAAAGTTAACGGCATCAACGACCGTGACCATGGTATCAAGCCTTGCAACATCAGAAAGTGACAAGCCATCCTCATCGGCAAAGGTAAATGTTTCGGCAACCGGAAGGGGTTCTGAAATACCGGTTGACTCAATAACTAAATAATCAAATTGGCCCGTTTGTGCTAAAGCGCGTACCTCAATGAGTAAGTCTTCACGTAGTGTGCAGCAGATACAGCCATTGCTCATTTCTACTAGTTTTTCTTCGCCGCGGCTAAGCGAAACATCGTTTTTAACTGTTGCAGCATCAATGTTTATTTCGCTCATATCATTGACGATTACAGCCACTTTTTTGTCTTCACGGTTATTTAAAATATGGCTGAGCACAGTGGTTTTACCTGCACCTAAAAAGCCAGAGAGCACGGTGACGGGAAGTTTGCTCATAGTAGTGACCCTTAATTAGATTAAACAAAATATGCTAAATGTTTTGTTATAATATATCAATAAAGTGTCATTTAGGAATAGTAATCGTTGTTCGAGTAATACTATTTGACAGTGTACTAACCGGTACAACTGGCTTAACCTTTAGCTAATTGACTGCTTATTAAGGATTTATATGCGTTTAGCCAAATTGTTGTTAGCATTTTCTATTACTTGTTTACCTTATACGTTATCGGCAAAAGAGCTGTTAGCACCAAAGCTCCCTGAGGCTATACAAGAAATTTACCCTACAGTAATGAATCAACAGATTTGGGTTGCAGGGGGTATCTCTACCGAGCTGCCAGCATCAGCGGGTAAGATGACCGCAAAAGTCCATTTTTGGTCACCCGAGTATGCAAGTTGGCAATCAGCCCCGAGTTTGCCTGAAGGGCGTCATCACACGTATTTAATTGCTGTAGAAAACAGATTATTTGCCTTTGGTGGTTTTATTAATAGCCAAGGCCAGTGGACCAATAGCCGTGATGTGTTAATGCTTAATGAAGGCGCTGACGCATGGCAAAAGGTGGCGAGTTTACCTTTTGCGTTGAGTGAAACGGTTGGCGCAGTGCTGAATGGTAAAGTGCATTTAGCTGGTGGCCGCAGCCCACACAGTGAAAAAAATGGGCAATGGCAGCATAGTTTAGATGTGAGTGCGCATTTAGTTTTTGATCCTAACAACTTCACATTTACAGAAGCCGCGCCATTACCTTCGGCTAGAAACAGTGCGACAAGTGCACAAGTAAACGGCCGTTGGTTTGTGTTAGGTGGCAGAACCGTTGGCGGCGAGCCTATCACTGATATGCTCGAATACTTACCCGAAAAAGACACTTGGCAAGCACATGCAGCACTCCCTAAAGCACGAGCAGGGCATGCCGCAGCGGTTATTGATAATGCTATCTATGTGTTTGGCGGTGAACATAGCAAAGGAGTTGACCGTGAAGTTTTTAGCTATGATTTGTCTAAGCAGCAATGGCGTAAAACTTTCGAATGGCAAATACCTCGCCACGGTTTAGGTGCTGTTACGTTAAACGGCCAAATTTGGCTAGTGGGTGGTGCCACAAAGGTAGGACTGTCTGAAACAAGCCTTGAAGTGAATAATGCACAAGTGATGATAGGTAATTTGAAATAGTTTAATTAGCCCCGAGTAGTGCTTTTGCTAAACGGGGCCGATTTTTTACTTCATTATTTGGTTAATCTTTACAATAAAGTCAACATCGTTGTTCAGTTTAAAATGATAGCTATCATTTGTTTTTATAACCTTAGATAGGAATATGTTGTTATCTATAAATGATAAATCCATTACTTTATCAAAATTTTCAGAGTTATAAATTGCAGAGTATGTAACTATTAAATGGTTTTCTTTGTCAACGTATAATATGGATGTATCATTGAATTTGTGGATTACATAAGATGGATCATAAAGATCCAATATGCGTGTGGGGGTATAAATTCTACCTTCTTCTTCTGAAACTAAAAAGAAGTTGTTATTGTTATATAATTTAGAATTATAAACATACTTTTCATTTGAGATAGCTGAATTATCTAGTAAAGTAAATTCTTGTATTTTAGATTCATCATAATCCATTGTATTAGCTAGGATGTATATGCTGTTGTTTGATAATGGGTTAGGTATGACTCTATGAGTTAATGCGAACTCACTATTCTCAAATACGTTGCTTTGCTTAGTAGAAAAAGTATATTGTTCGATTATAGCGCTTCCTGTTTTTTGTTTATAGTTTACGTCATTACAATAGTTATCAATGCTATTTATTGTCATGAATGCATTTGGATATTCATCTAAAAGTTCATAGGTATCAATATCAACTTTAATGTGTTTCTCTTGGTAATTCTGTTCCAGAATAAGGTATTTATTTTGTTTGTCGTAACAAAGTCTTCCAAAAGAATTATGTCCATGAAATACATTAGTGATTTTACCCTGCTCATTTTTTTCTAACCAAGCGCTACTATTGGATGATAAAAATATATTTTTTGTTGGTAGGTATGTACCAAGGCCATAGCTAAATTCGCCTCGATTAAATCGGTCATAGGTGAATTTGTATATATTATGATCTATGGAAAACTTACTACCAACTTGAACTGTAATGCCAATTACATTGTCTTCTTCATTTTTTGGCGGTTTTATAATTAACTTATTATCTAAAACTTCAAAAGTAGCAGAGCCAGTTGAAGCGAAGTAGTTTTCAAGGTTGAATAAATCTATATATGCTTCATCAATTATTTTATTATAAGTGAGTTCTAATTGCTGTGAATCATCAAAAATATTGAATGTATCTTCATTGCTTTCAATAATGGTAAGGGGGGTTATCCTTTGAGTATTATCGGTTAATTCTTTATTTCCTTTTAAATACCAAAGAGTGTCGGTATCAAATAAGTCATATATTAGAGCATAGCCTAGAATATTTTGATTATATAATAAGCTCATTTCAAAATTGTCAGCGACTCCAACTACTAAATTGTTTTCGTTATTAATTGATGTTCTTCCTGTTGGTGAACCGCCGGCTAGACTAATTTCGTAATTACTCTCCATTTGCCAAGTTGTGTTATCAAAACCAGACAAAAATTGACCTTCTAAGGTCATTTTATAGCTTTCTCCATTATAATTTGTATCACTTTCTTCGAAGCTTTGAGAGATGTTGGTATTAGTTAGTGAATCATAATTATTTGTAATAATAGGAGCGTAGAAAGATTCTATTATAATTTCACGATTGCGATAACCATCAGTATTTATATTATATTCATTAGTATTCCATTCTTGCTCTGATGTTAATGCAAACTCAAATTCAATGAAAACCTGTGGTCTATTTGGGAGGGGCTCGGAAATACTCAATACACTATGAGTTACATCCAAGCTATATTTTATCACCCCTGGTTTGCGATAGTCATTTAGGTTGGAATCTGTAGTGCTTAATATTTCGTAATTAAGAGTAACTTGACCATTAGCATTAAACCTTTCTTGTTCGTAACTTTTGTTCGGGAAATAAGTTAGTAAGCAGTTCTGAAAGTCTAGAACTAATTGACCTTTTGAAGGGGTTGTTGATGAATTATTCCAAGCAACCTTACCGTTGTTTTCACAGGTTCGGTAATTAATAATGTCATTAGATAAGTAAAAGTAATTAAACTCAGCACTGATAATGTCACTGATTTGTATAGCACCCTCGGCTAAACTCATTGCACCTAAGAGGAGTATGATTGATTCATCATTTGTGTAGTCATTCTCTGGTTGAATTGAAATATTATTATTCGATGAATCGTCTGAGATTTCAGTGCCTCCGCCTCCGCCGCCGCAACCGAAAAGTAAGACTAAAACGAAAAGGGTAAAGAGTATTTTCATTGTTATATCCCTATATTAAATTATTTATTCTATATTGTTGTTATTTCAGGTTCAATAAGAATACTTTCCTAACAAAAAAAGCCTCCGTTAGGAGGCTTTGGGTTAGGTTCATCACCTACAACAACATAATGGATTAGAAGGTTCCGCGAATACCTACGAAGTATTGGCGACCTGTAAAGTTGGTTGTCGCAATGATTGATTCGTCGTTATTGAAGTAACGGTCGAAACGCTCATTGGTTAAGTTAGTCACGTTAAAGGTCAATGAATAGTTATCATTGATTTTGTAAGACGTACTTAAGTCAAGCTGTTGGTAGTCGTTTACATGACGAGGACCAGCGAAGAAACCGAACGAAGGTTCTAGTAAGTATTTCTCACGATAGTTGTAAGATAAACGTACTGACGCTGGGCCTTTTTCATAGTAACCAACTAGGTTATATACATTTTTAGACAAGCCAGTATAGCTGAATGTTTGACCTTCAAAGCCATCACCAAAATCAGTGTCACTGTCTGTGTAAGTATAGTTTGCGAGCATACCTAAGCCATCGAATGGCGCAGGTAAGAAATCAAAAGCAGTTTGGAAGCTAAGCTCTGCACCATTGATTGTTGCCGATGCCGCATTACGTGGACGATCTACCGATGCCCAATCAATTCCGGCAATTGTTTCTGGTGAGCTTGAGTTAAACACAAAGCCATCAATGTCTTTTTGGAACAAAGCAACACTTGCTAAACCTGTATCGTTGAAATACCACTCAAGTGATAAGTCGAGTGAATCAGACTCAAATGGTTCAAGCGCCGGGTTACCCGCAGAGCCTGTTAGTGTGGTGGTGCTAAAAGTAAAGCGTGGCGATAACTGCGAAAGTGTAGGACGCGTTACTGTTTTGCTAGCCCCAAAGCGTAAGTACACTTCGTCAGTTAGCTCTGCATTTAAGCTTAAGCTTGGTAGTACATTAGTGTAGCTACTGCCTGTTGAGCTGGTTTCACCAACCACATCGAAGTCACCGGCACTGCGGATAACGATTTCAACAGGTAATGCACCCGTTGCTTCAACGTCGGTAGTTACTGCACGCACACCCACATTACCTTTTACTGGAATGTCTGCAACATCAAAGGCCATGTTCGCTTTTACGTATGCCGCTGCAATATCTTCTTCAACTTTGAATGAGCTGATGCTATCAAACTGTTGCTCAACACCGTATTTGTTATGGAAATCAATTGGATCACCAATCACAAAGCTGCGGATAACATTAGCGTTTGGTGCTTCACCTAAAAAGTCATCAACCGGGAAATCAAGTAAGTTAATCGCTGATGTAGGTAGTACATCAGGTACTCCATTTGAGCCTGTAAAGCTGTTACCTACATAGGCTTTGATTTCTTTTGAACGTTGTGTGTAACGTACACCTGTTTCTAGGCTTGTGAAGTACTCATTGTCTAAGAAGTACTTTGCGTCAACGGCAAACGACAGAGATGTATCTTTTACGTCACGTGCATTTGAGTTACCAAACGCTACACGGTAGTTATCAGGGTCATTTAAGTCAGTACCAGTAACATATAGGTCAGGGATACCATTATCTGGATTACGCGCATCATACACTACGTCAGCAAATGCTTGTAATAGCACGCTTTTAAGGTCGCGTGTTTGCTCACCTTTAGAGTAACCAATATCAAAATCAAGTTCCCAATCATCATTTGGCGCCCAATTTACATGAGTACCTAAAGCAAGTGTGTCTGATTCCATCTTAGTTAACTCGGATACACTACGGAACTGGGTTTGCGGTGCAACGGCATAAACCAGGTTATCGTTTTCTACCACAGCTTCGGTTACGAGGAATGGGAAAATACCGCCTACACCACGACCGTTTGGGTCATTTAGGTCGGCTGCAACCCACAGGCTAGGGTCTTGTGGGCCACGGAATTGGAAACGAGCAGGTAACTGTAGCGCTGTTTCATCTACATCGAATGTTGCATATAAACCATCAAATGTGATGTTTAACTCATCGCTAGGTTGAAACTCGATAACAGCATTTAAGCCAGTACGAGTGCGCTCATCACCATAGTATTGAGTAAGGGGTTCGATAGGGTAAAGAGAATTAGGGTAATCGATACTGCCATCATCTGTACCACCAGGAACGGTTGCAAGATCAGGGCGAATTTCAACACCATCGCCAGTGCCTGGGCCAAAGTTTACATTACCCCAAGAAAAATATTCGTCTTCACGGGTTTGACGCTCTGAGTAGGTTACACCAACGAGGACACCGAGTTTTTCATCGTCTGATTTCCAGTTCACAATACCTGAAATACGTGGGTCGGTTGAATCTGGCAGCTCACTGTACACCCCTTCAGCTGACCAAGCTCCAGAAAAGCCAACTTCATCTGCATCAAGCGGTTTACGAGTTTTAATGTCAGCATTACCACCAATACCGCCTTCGAGTTGGTCTGCTGAAACTGTTTTATAAACGTCTAACTGACCAATAAGCTCTGAAGGCAGTACATCTAAAGAAAATTGACGACCAATACTGCGACCTGATGCTAAAGAGCGGCCATTTAATGTAACCTGTGTAAAATCAACTGGTAAGCCACGGATTTGTACATATTGACCACCTAGTCGACCATCGGTACTGCCATTGGTACCGCCATTTGGGCTACCGCGAGGACGGTCAATTGAAATACCTGGAACACGTTGCAAAGACTGCGCGACGTTTTCATCAGGGAATTTACCCATATCTTCAGCGGCAATTGAGTCGAGAATTTTGTCAGAGCCACGCTTGGTTGCGATAGCTTCTTTTAAACTCAGTCTCACACCGCTAACAGCGATTACTTCAATATCATCTTGTGCAACATCCTTGGCTGTACTGCTTTGTTCTGCCATCGCTGTGCTACCCATTAGGGATAAAGCAACAGACAAGGCTATTTGGCTTTTGGTGAATTTCATCATATTGACCCCCATCGCTCTTGGCGAATTATTCTCGTGAATGTTCAAATGTCCATTCAGTGATATATAAAGACTAAAAAACCGTCAACACGCTTTGCAGGCTGCGTTATCAAGATTTCTTAGTTAAAATTTCGTAAAGAGTGATGTTTTATAAATGAAACAAAATGGTTGAATTTGTGTTAACGGTTATTTTGGGAAAATTCCTAAAATAGTATTAGTAAAAGGATATTCACCAAAAAAACTGCCTATACCAAAAGACCAGTATATTGCTTGAGTAGTTGTATGAATGGAAAATCATAAGAAAAGCACCATAGATTAGGTCTCTTCATCAAAACCCATTTTTTGTGAAATAAGCAGTGAGGTTTCTTTTAACTTATTTATCACATGTTCAAAGTTAGCATTTCGAGACTCGTCACGGTACATAAGAATCGAGGTGAGCAGTACAGCGACGGCGTTATGGTAATAATCAAATATGGGCACACCAATATCATATACGCCGGCGAGAACAGGGCTTGGCATGGCTTCGTGACCTTGTTCTTTTACTCGTAGCCAAATATTTCGCAGTGCCATTAAATCAAGAGATAATTCGGGATGATTTTCTTGGTATGCTTTGAGCATTCGTTCTCGGTTGTCGTACGATGCAAACGCTAATAACACATGGCCTGCACAGTTATCGGTAAGGGGTCCTCTTCCTCCAACGGGTAGGGTTAAGCAGTTGCTGTTGGTATCATAATCTTGGTGAGACAAGATTAATCCACCACCGTCTGAATACACCACTAAGTGGCAAGATTGTTGAATTTCACTACACAATTCTTGGATGATAGGAAAGGCAACATTATTTAGGTGGTGAACTGGCGCGTAGCGGTGAGTAAGCCGATAAAGCTTGAGTGAGAGCCTATAAACGCGTTCAGTTTGAAAAAACTCAAGGTAGTGGAGATCATTTAGAACCGCCACCATACGAAAAATTTCAGCTTTTGATTTCCCTAATGAGTCAGAAATTTGTGTCAGATTTAACCCTTCCGGGGTTCTTGCGAGTAATTCTATAATCGCCATGCCTTTCTCAAGAGCGGGCGCTTTATATTTAGTTTCTTTCTCTGTCATCGGGTACTTCTAATTACTTATTCTTAGATTAAAACCTTATACATAAGTGTAGTCTCAAAGAGCGCTTATGCACTGAAATATCACCTGAATTTGGTAATAAAGTAGCTTGTATATCCCAACTGTTTTGTTTTGGTCAATAAAGGTTTTCTGGTTTTTATTTAAAAATTAAGTAGTTGAAGCTGTTTTCAATAATGTTTAGCGTAAACTTTTCGTTATAAAAGTGAGCGTCTATGCTGCCTCTCGTCAATTAAGATTATTTAACGTACAGCTAACTAGAACCTTTATTAATTGAAGATTGTTTTGTATTTAAAACCCATGTTGAGCCGAATTTCATAAAAAAAATCCCATTCACAAAGCGCAGACAAGTGATTGACTGTTCAAGTGCAAGGTAACTAACTTGAGTTATTAATGTACCTTGTAGGAATAAAATTGTGAAAGTAGGAATTTGTGGTTTAGGCGACCGGTTAAGTTATGTTGCCAAAGTGATGCATGAGCTTATTCCAAATTTTGATTTGGTGGCTTATGCCGACCCTGAATCTGTAAAAGTTGAGTATATGCAGTCGCATGGTATTTCGATGCGCGCTTATGACGAACTTGCAGAGATGTTGCAAAATGAGCAGCTTGATATGCTGATGATTGGCTCTCCAAATCATATGCATTTAGAGCACTTACGCCTTGGCATTGAAGCAGGATTACTCATTTTTGCAGAGAAACCTATTGTGATGTCTGAGCAGCAGACCTACGACGTGCTTGAGCTTATCGCTAAACATAATGCCTTCGATAAAATTTTAGTGGGTATGGTGCTTCGTTATGCGCCTTTGTATAAAGATTTGGTCGCAGCCTTATCATCTAAATTACTGGGTGAAATCACCAGTATTGAGGCATCAGAGCATATTCCGCCAGAGCATGGTGCGTTTTTTATGCGAGATTGGCGCAGACATCAAGGGCTATCGGGCGGCTTCTTATTAGAAAAATGCTGTCATGACTTAGATCTTTATCAGGGCATTGTGAAAAGTCGCCCAGCTAAACTTGCCAGTTTTGGTGGTCGAAGAACCTTTACGCCTGAGAACAAGCACTTAGGCAAGCATCCTGTCTATCATCAGCGCAAGTCACGCTGGAATGGCATAGATGAAGTGTTTGATAACGATTCTGAGCTGGTGGATCACCAAACCGCACTCATTCAATATGAAAATGGCATAAATCTGAGTTTTCATACTAACTTAAATGTACCGAACGATTACCGACACTTTAGTGTATTTGGCACACTCGGTATGGCTGAAGGTGACTTTGTGCGTAACTATTTCAAAGTACATGACTGTATTACCTCAGGGGCATTGATTGATAAAACGTACTTACACGATGATTCAATTTCGATGCACTACGGCGCTGAAGAAGAAATGGCGGCAGATTGGATAGCCTATTTTGAAAGGGGGGCTCCTTTACCGGTATCCATTGTTGACGCTTTGCAAGCGGGGCTCACCGCCATCAAGTTAGATGAAGCTAGGCAAACAGGTTCGATTATCGATATGACAGAAACATGGAAAAAATTTGATAGCTACCTAAATAAAAATTAAAACACATCGGGGGATTCACATGGTCTTAATTGATTGGTTAATAGTTGCATTTTATGTAGTAGCAGCGGTTGTTATCGGGATGCTCTTTACAAAAAAGGCCAGTGAAAGTACGGCTGATTTTTTTGTCGCAGGGCGATCTTTACCTTGGTATATCGCGGGCACATCCATGGTGGCCACCACCTTTTCATCTGATACACCCTTGTTTGTAGCAGGAGCTGTGCGAGAGCAAGGCATTTACGCAAACTGGATTTGGTGGGTGAGTGTAATTGGCGTGATAATTTCGGTGTTCTTCTTTGCTAATTTATGGCGAAGATCAAAAGCACTCACCGAAATTGAGCTTATCTCACAGCGATATGATAAGAGTAAAGCCACTGATTTTTTAAGAATTTTTAAAGCTATTTTTGATGGCGTGTTTGTTAACTGTATTATCATTGCCTCGGTGACTCTCGCCATGTCGAAAATTATTGTGGTGATTTTAGGACTCTCTCCTGAACCCCTATTCGACATTCCTCTGTTTGGTGCTATCACAGCGACCACGCTTATTTTGATTGTGCTAGCTGTTGCAGCGGTCGTGTATACCGCGATGTCTGGTTTATATGGTGTTGTGTATACCGATTTAATTCAGTTTGCCTTAGCTATTGTAGGCTCTGTGGTATTAGCTGTTATCGTTTATGTCGACTTACAAGATCACGGTGGCATCGTTGCTGCGGTAGAGGCCTCTCCTGGGTTTAATAGCGATACACTCAAAATGATCCCCGACTTTGAATGGGATCTAAAAACCGCAACTTTTGTTATTTTAGTGTGTATCGGCTGGCTAAATTACGCGCCTGGGTTTGGCTTTTTCTTACAACGCACACTTGCTGCCCGCAGTGAAAAAGATGCCATGTTAAGCTTATATTGGTTTGCTTTTTGCCATCTCGTATTAAGAAGTTGGCCTTGGATTATCGTGGGTGTTGCCTCTTTGGTTTACTTTCCATCGTTGGTAGATGCAGAGCAATCATACCCAATGATGATAGATGAATTCTTACCAGTTGGTTTAAAAGGCATTATGGTCGCCTCTTTACTTGCTGCTTTTATGAGTACGCTCGATACTCAACTTAACTGGGGCTCGTCTTATTTAGTCAATGATGTTTACGAGCCTTACTTAGTTAAAGGCCGAGAAAAAGCACATTACATTAAGGCTGCTCGGATCAGCATGTTAGCCCTTACTTTGGTTGCTCTGATTGTAACGACTCAACTTGAAAGTATTCTAGGCGCTTATGAATATATTTCGGTAATCATCATTCCAATCTCTGTGGTACTTATCGCTCGCTGGTATTGGTGGCGAATAAATGTGTGGTCAGAAATTAGCGCGCTGATTACTGCTGTTATTGTCGGTAATGCGATGATGTACATACTACCTGATGAAGGCGAGGCTAAGTGGTTTGCCGTTCGCATGTTGGTAACTACGATGACAACCTTGGTTGTGTGCTTAGTTGTTACATTAATGACCTCAAGTAAAACCCCAAGCCCGAAAACTATCGAATTTTATAGCCGTTTAAAAATTCATGGCCGCGGCTGGAAAAAAGTCAGAGATTTAACCGGTATTGAACCGATTGCAGCGGGGATTAAAGATAACGCCATTGCCTGTTGTGCGAGCATTGCGTTTATTTATTCATTGTTGCTTGGTATCGGTAATGCCTTATTTGAAGATTGGCAAACCTTTGGCTATTACTTAATTGTGATTGTGGCGTCTGGTTGGGTTGTAAAGCGTAAAATGCCGAAAGTGATAGCCTCATTAAGGCAAGAAGTATAATAACAAGGAATATTCTAGTTGTGTCGCAAGCCATGCATTATTGTTAATTTTCATTCAATAATGCGTGGCTTTTTTATTAACACGAGTTTAGCGTGATCCTGAAAAATCAGATTGATATTTGTTGTTTTGTTTTTGAAATTTAAAGTTATTAAATTTTTCACCTGTAAAACTTATAGCTCTATCTAGCGGAACTAAATGTAATCTGATTGTTGGTTAAATGTTAATTGCGTAAGCTCTTTATTATCTTCCGTTATTGCATGGTTTAGTCGTTATGATTAGAAAGTTCTATAAAGTTTTGCCTAGTTTTGCCTTAGCTGCTGTCAGCATTAGTGCTGCTGCGTCTCAGTTACCTAATGAAGTTAAATGGATGCAAGATGCTAAGTGGGGGATTAGCCATCATTACCTTGCTGGTGGCACTATGGATAATGCGTGGTACCAAATTACAGACTATAACGAGTGGAATAACTACGTTAATGGTTTTGATGTCAACGATTATGCTGATAAAGCCGCTAAGCTTGGTTATCGGTATGTAATTTTTACCATTACCCAAAACCGCGGTTACTTATCTACGACCAGTGATATTTACGATTTGCACTCACCTGTATGTCCAAGCAAACAAATTGCACCGGGTTGTATCACACAGGTTAATTCTAATCAGGCTGATTACACACCAACTCGTGACCTTGTTCTGGATTTGGCGCTGGCACTTAAAGCAAAAGGCATCAAGCTAATTGCATATCTACCTTCACACTTAGGTGATAGATGGACGGGCAAAAAAGTGAAAGCGCCATACCCAGACTGGTTTATTAATGGCTTTGTGAGTGAAAGAGCCCAAACTTGGGGTGATAATATTGCCGGTTGGTGGTTTGATGGTTGGTATCAAGCAGATGAATCGCAGCAAGAGCTGGCAGCAAATAATGCTTATCCTGTTGCAGATCAGCTTGCGAAATCAGTGCGTAGTGGCAACCCGAATGCCGTGATCACTATTAGTGATGGCTTTGAGTACAGCTTTATTCCAAATGACCCACAAAGTAACTACACCCAAGGTGAGCATAACGAGCTGCCACCTATTCCAAAGTCTGGTGAAGTAACCACAGCGCTCGGTACAAAAGTACAGTGGCATGGCTTTACCTATACCTCGCAAGAAGACCCATTATTTGGTGGCTGGGGGCAAGTTAAACGCAGCTTAAAATACAATAATAATGAGGTAGCAAACCGAGTAAAAGACATCGCAAGGGCTGGGGGCGTCACAACTTTAGATGTGGCTATTAATCCAAACGGCAGCTGGTTAGTTGACCGCTTAGTGCAAATTCAAACGGTAGGCAACACGGTTGGCACAACATCTGATACCACTTATTCAGGCCTCGAGCTGGTAAACGATGATGATCCTCGCATTCAATATAGCGAAAATGGCAACTGGGTGAGGTCTGAGCAAACAAATACCGGCGAATACCAACAAGACTTACACATGACGACTGTCAATGGTGCGTCGTTTAGTTATGACTTTAGTGGTTCGAGTATTGTCTTTGCGACTTCAAAAGACATTAACCATGGTGACGTTGAAGTTATCTTAGATGGTAAATCACAAGGCATATACTCTATTTTTGATGGTAATAACTACCGCCAAGTTCAAAGTATTGTGTTTGAAAAACATGATTTAGCAGCGGGAGCGCATACTTTAACGGTTAAAAAAGTATCGGGAGATGTTATGCCCGTTGATGTAGTGCTTTCGAAAAAAGCAAAGAAAATATATAAAGCCAAATCGCTGTAGCGATACCTAAATCAAGGGTGGATGGGGATCCCCCTTTTTATTCAAGCAAGTTTGAGGTTTAACTGAGAAGCCTTAAGCTTGCTCTCCATGTTAAACCTATTCCATGTAATGCTATTCCTTAACTTTCGCCAATAAAGCTTGGGCATCTTATAGCTTGTCCTTACATTTCTTTTCACTGTCTGTTAAAAATAATGTTATATTTGTGTTCTTACTTAAAAGTAATAAAATAATACAAATTAAAATTTAACGATCAGGTTTCAAGATGACAATACAAACAAACAGTCCGTTAGTAGAGCAGCGTGCCGATCCGTTTGTGCATAAGCACAGCGATGGTTTTTATTATTTTACAGGTTCTGTACCAACTTATGACCGCATTGAACTTCGTAAGTCTGCGACATTAGAGGGCTTAAAAGACGCTGAAACCTTTGATATTTGGTTTAAACATGACAGCGGCCCGATGAGCCGTCATATCTGGGCACCTGAAATTCATTACCTCGATGGCAAATGGTATATCTACTTTGCTGCGAGTGAAGAAGATGATATTTGGGCATTACGCCCGTATGTGCTTGAGTGTAAAGGCCAAGATCCGCTAAATGATGAGTGGGTTGAGCTTGGCATGATGCAAGCGGCTGAGGGTGATGAAAAGTCGTTCACTGATTTTTCTTTAGATGCCACCATTTTTGAAAACAACGGTAAGCGTTACTTCTGCTGGGCAGAGAAAACCGGCGGTCAATTTGCTGCATCAAACCTGTATTTAGCTGAGATGGAATCTCCAATTAAGTTAAAAACAGCGCAGTTTATGCTGACTACACCTGATTACGATTGGGAACGTGTCGACTTTTGGGTAAACGAAGGCCCGGCAGTACTTAAAAATAACGGTAAAATCTTTATTGCTTTCTCTGCAAGCGCAACTGGTGCATGTTACTGCATGGGCTATATGGAAGCCGATGAAAACAGCGATTTACTTGATCGTAATTCGTGGACTAAAACACGTATGCCTGTGCTTGAAACAAGTGTTGAAAAGAACATTTTCGGCCCAGGTCATAACTGTTTTACAGTAGCTGAAGATGGTGAAACGCCACTGTGTATTTACCATGCCCGAGACTATGAGCACGCAGTTGGTGAACCAAGTGTAGTGCCAAAAACAGACACCCGTCCACTTGAAGAGATTGTAAAAGATCCGCTTTACGATCCAAATCGCCATGCTCGAGTTATGGAAGTGAAATACGACGAAAATGGTCGTCCACTATTTGAACTGTATTAATTTTATATTGACGTAAATTAAGTTCATAAAGCCACCAACTTAGGTGGCTTTGTTGTTTCTAGGCTCTGTTATTTAGGGCTTAGTTAAGCAATAAAAGCGGGATACAAGCTTTCCAGCTGTACGGAGCAACAACAAACACATGGCCGTTAAAACGATGAAACTCTGCTGATTGTGTGTGTCGTTTTTCAATTATCAAACTATCCATCCATTTTTGGCATTTTGCAGCCCATCAAAATACAATTAAAAGAGTTTTTTCGACCATTTCTAAAAACTCGGTAAAGACAATACCTTTCATACGATAGCCCAACAAAGCTTCATACTAAAAGTTCAGATGTAAAGAGAGATATTACAATTTTTCACCGGTGAACTTTAGTATGGATAAGGTTTCAAATTTGCTGAAAAATTAAAGCCTAGCAAGCAAACTGGTCAAACGGGGTTATACTTTTTAGTACTAATGTATTTTTGATTCTGCTGGGTTTGATGTTTTATGGTGATTGGTACAAGGCTTAAAAAACGCTTATTACTTGCTTTCACCGCAGCGTGCTTTGCTATTTTATTAGCGCAAACAATCATCAGACACTTTTGGATATTGCCAACCTTTGAAGCGATGACAAAGCAAAACGATCGGATTGATATTCAGCGGGTGGAGTCACAGCTTCAGCAAGAGCTTGATGCCCTGTCAAAAATGGTCTTCGATAGCTCAGCTTGGGATACCATGTATAAAGCTGCACAGCAACGTGATACTCAGTGGTTCAATACTGACTATGTTATTGCAGATGCATTACAACGTTTAGACGTAAATGGTTGGTATTTATATGATACACAGGCAAATATTATCGGCGGTGGCAGTTTTAATAATGATTATAAGCCTTACTCACCAACGATTTTAGAAAGCCCCAATTTGTTGATAAAAAACGACCTAATAATCTCATCTGACGATATAACCACTAGCCAATCTGAGTTAATTCATAAAGTCCGGTTTATTACCATAGATAAAACGCCAGCCGTGACCGTCGCTTACAATGTAACGAAGTCCGATGGCACCGGTGAATTTGTGGCTACGTTACTGCTTTGGAGCTTTATTGATGAAGACTTTGTCGAAAATCTAACACCAGGGTTAGCAAATGATATTAGCTTTTATGGCACTGATGAAGCACCAAAATATAAGGAACATCTAATTAGGGTGTTTGGTGAAAAAAGGAGTGCACTCGAGACGACTCAATACAATCGGCGGCTTTACTTAGGAGTCAATGATCAAGCTGGAGACTTACTGTTTGTGCTATCTATCGCATCTCGTGAACGGACTTACGACCGAAGTTTGTTTGATAGCTCTTTAATTACCGGTTTATTGATCTCTGGTTCTGTATTTATTTTGTTTTATTTATATATAAATCAACAGGTTTTAAGGCCACTCAGAAAGCTCTACATATTGGTAAATTCAGCAATCAGAAAGAACGACTTTAGCGCTCGGGATGAGTACTTTGGCAATAACGAATTGCATCAGCTCGGGCGAGGTATGAATGAGTTGTTTAGTCTGATAGAAAATCAACGCGCAGAAATTTTAGAGCGCCACCAGAAGTTAAAACATATCAGTAATACCGACTCAATGACGACGCTTGCCAATCGTCGGGCATTGGATAAACATTTTGCAATGCTTGCCAGCGATACAGATTTAGCATCGCAGCCTATCTCAATGATTGTCGCCGATATCGATCATTTTAAACTCTACAATGACTACTATGGACATGATCAAGGTGACAAAGCGTTATGTGAAGTCGCCAATTTTCTTAAGGAAAATACCCAGCCAAGTAATCACTTTGTTGCCCGCTATGGCGGCGAAGAATTTGTAATTGTGCTCAGCAATACAGATAAGCAGGAGGCACTCAAAGTGGCTGAAACGCTACGAAACGCCGTTGCATCAGCTCACATAACTCACCAAGGCCGTGCAGACTTAAGCTATGTTACCTTATCGATAGGTGTTGCCTGTAAGGCTGCTAATGAGGCGTTTGATTCAGATAGCTTGTTTAAAATAGCGGATGACGCGCTTTATAAAGCGAAAAAGCAAGGTCGAAACTGCTGCGTTGCTGGGTGATTTTTAACATTTGTTTACATAAAATAAACATAAATGGGTGCTTTTGGGTACGGATAAATTAAACTATCTCTTTAATAATGTAATTTTATATTACAAATATAATAAAGGAGATAGTCTTGAAGATTTTAAACCAAACTAAACTGTTAGCATTATGCCTACTAGCAGTTGCGTGTTTTGCTCAGAGTGCTGTTCATGCACAACAGTGTAGTGCTATGCCTGAATCTGGCACTGTATATTCCATTATTAATAGAGGCTCTGGCCTTGCACTTGATGTAAATACCAGTGATTCTAGCTCAGCCCCGAATATTATTAGCTACGAATACTGGGGTGGAAATAACCAAAAGTTTCAGCTTATTCAAGAAGCAGATGGCTATTGGATTATACGCTCTAAATTTAACAATAAAGTTCTTGATGTGTTGAACTCATCTCAATCAAATGGTGCAAATATAATTGCTTATGATGATTGGCAAGGGGCTAATCAACGTTGGTTGTTAAAAGCATCTTCATCGGGCGGCTTCAATATCGTCAATAAGTTAACTGGTAAATCTTTGACAGTTGCAGGTTCAAATAATACTGCAAATGTTTATCAAAATGATGATGCTGGGATCAGTTCACAAAGATGGTTTATTAATCCAGTAAATGGCGACTGTGGGACTACCGGAACCACTCCTAGTGACTTAATAGGCTTTGCATCTCAAGCAGGTCAAGATGGATTGAGCACAACGACCGGTGGTGGTAATAACACTGCCATCACAGTATATAGCTGTGATGATTTAAGTGCTGCATTGAGCTCTGGCTCTGCTGCGGTTATTCAGGTTCCTGATAACACAGTGATTGATTGTCGAACTGCGGACAGAACGGTATCGGCTTGTCCACTTGATTGTGGTCAATGGGGAGATTACGGTAAAACGTGGTACAGAATTCCCGTTGGTAATCAAAGCTGTAGTGAGTTGGGAAGTAGCTCAAACTCAACCGTGAATGTTACCCGTAATGATAGACGTATCATTGTGCAATCAAATAAAACACTGCAAGGATTAGGTAAAAATTCGAAAATAATTGGTGCCAGCCTCGTTATTAGCAAGCAGCGAAATATTATTATTAAGAACATTATGCTTGAGGATATTAACCCTGCGCTTGTTGAAGCAGGTGATGCTATTTCAATAGATGATAGTAGTCATGTATGGGTTGATCACATGGCATTTAATAAAATCAGTGATGGATATATTGATGTAGACAATAGTCAAAACGTTACTTTAAGTTGGAATCGTTTTTATGGATATAACCCTCAAGTTTGCGCTAACCAGCATTGGTATACTCATTTATTCAGAAACTCTCAAATAACAGCGCATCACAATTTTTGGGATACAGCTGCAGGGCGAAACCCTAAAGTAGATGGCTATAACTCTCGTGTGCATATGTTTAATAATTACTGGAAGAACATTACTTATTTTTCAATTAGTGCGGGGAATGGCGCTGAGGTTTTAGTGGAAAATAATTACTTTGAAAATTCAGCGAAACCTCACTGGAATCAAGGCTCTGGTTATTTTAGTGCCTCAGGAAATGTTTACACTGGAAGTTCTGCAACTGATCAATATCGTGATAGCGGGGCAACAGTATTCGGTGATATTCAACTTTACCCATATCGATTAGATGATCCAAGTTCTTTGGGCAGTAAAGTGAATGGCGGAACAGGTCCACAATAAGTATCAATTGTGAATTGGAAAAAGCTTAGCTATTGCTTTATAGCTGAGCTTAACGCTTTAAATTGCAACTAAGCTTTGCTCAAGCATTGCTTTAATTTGCTTAACAATTTTTGCTTCTGTTTCTGGCTCAAATTGTTGAATACGTGGGGTGTGAATATGCCCTGTAGGGATGTCTGAATTCAGCTCATCACGTAGGCGAATACTACGATACGAAATTTCATTTGATAAGTAGCCGCCGCCACCGCCTTTTACTGCAATCGCACCTTCTAATTCTTTAAGTGATTTTGGCTCAAATGCTTTTTCAAGCGTAACGACTTTATGATTGTCGTTGATTGGGAATGGCCCTTTGGCTTGTTGCATTTGCTTAACTGGTAAGCTGAACGTTACAAACTCATTGCCCGGAAGAGGGCGGTCGTTAAGGCTCGAAATTTTCGGTGCGGTGGCTGTGCCGCCATACACAATATTGGCGTTATCGGGCGCCGTTACACTGCGGCGTTTACCCGGAAAGCGTTCAAGATCAAAGTCTTTGCTGCCCATACTGATAGTGGCAATCATATCGACATTGTTAAGTGCATAATATGGCGCAAGTAATGATTCGATAATACCTTGGTCAAAGTCTTCGTAGCGTACTGGCACCATCACCGTATTGATCTCGGCGCTAATGCCATTGTAATTAATTACTTGGCCATCAAGTAATAATGCTGCAACACCGGATGGGTTACTTTGATTAATATTTCTATCTAATAAGAAGGGATCAAAACCTGTAATTAAAATGCGTTTGTCGGTTTTTTTACTGTAATCAAGGTCGGTGCGTCCACGGCTGCCATTTTCGAGCATTGTTAATAACGCGGTTTGTTCGCTGTCGGTCATTGCAAACTGGGGTTTGCTGGTACGAATAATTTTGCTTGAAAGTAAACGCGCCCAATATAGCTCTCGGTCGTCGAAGCTGTTGGTTTTAATTATACGCGCTTTGGCATCGCGCCATAATTGTTTAGCGTAATCATCAATAAGGTCACTTGCTTGCTGATAACTAGCAGCCGCTTGCCACTGTTTTTCAAATTGGTTCACTTCATCAGAAAAAGCACTCAACACCTTTGGCATGGCTTTGCTGGCTTTTTCAATACGCAGTTCTTCAACGGTTAAATTGGCTGCAAATGCAGTAAATGACGAGGCGATTAAGCCGGTGGCAAGTAAAACTTTTTTCATGATTATCCTATTTAGTTACAGCACGTTTAGTAGGCTTGCGTTAACTATCCTATGGATAAATGCCGAGCGCAAATAAAATCGCTCAACACAGAATTTGAAAAATAATGAATTAAAGGAGATAGCGCTTTTGATCAAAGTTATTTCTCAAATGAAGGGCTTTTAATGTTCGATATTGAGTAATTAATTATCGTTTTTCGATAATTTTAGTTTGTTTTTTAACTTATCTAGTGCCATAGTAGTTTTTTTACTAGAAGGATCGTGAAAATGAAATTTGGTTCTATTACAGTGGTTTCGCTGATTGTGCTGTTATTAACTGGTTGTACGACAATTAAAGTTGAGGAATCTCACTTTTTATATCCGGATAAAAAAATAACGATGCAGGAAATACAAAGTGTTGATGCCACCGCCAAAACGCAGGAGATAACTTTAAACACCGATGAGGGTACTAGACTTAAGGGTACCCTTATTAAAGTTGCAGATGCTCGTGCTACGGTAATTTACTTCGGTGGTAACCAGTTTCGCGTTAGTGCCGCAGGAGGGGAACCTGCCAAGCTACTTTTACCTTTTCAAGTTAATATTTTAATGATGGATCATCGTGGTTATGGGCTTAGTTCTGGAGTACCTAGCGTAGCTAATCTGCAAGCTGATGCATTACAGGTATTTGATTATGTAAAAGGCAGATCAGACCTAAATACTTTGCCTGTGGTGATCCATGGTCATTCTTTAGGGAGTATGATTGCCGGTTATCTTGCCAGTCAGCGTAACGTTGATGCTCTGGTACTCGAAGGGAGTGTGACAAATGTTGAACAGATGACAGCAGCACGAATTCCGTGGTTTGCTAAACCGTTTGTTAGCGTTGAGTTTAGTGAAGAGATTAAACAAGTCGATAATTTAAAAGCGTTACAAGTTTATCAAGCACCGCTATTAATAATTACCGGTGAAAAAGACACTCAAACTCCACCTGAGTTAGCTAAGTCACTATATCAACATGCAAAATCTCAGCAAAAGCAGATTTACATTGCAAAAGGGAAGCACCATTCAAATGCGTTAACAGGTAAGCAGTTAGCGACTCATTATGAGCAACTTCTAAAACAAATAACACTGAGTAAATCGTCATGAAAAAAATTGTTTGGATGAGTTCGTTTATCCTAAGCCTGCTATTTTTTACGCTTATTAGCTTGTTAGTAACAAGCATTATTGTGCTTTTCAGTGACAGTAATGTGTTAAGTTTTACACAAAGTAATGGTGCGCATATGTGGATTGGTCTTGAAGTCAGCGGCTCTTGGCAAGGAGTTGCACAAACATTAAATGAGCATGGTTTTGATAGTGTTTTATGGCTTGGTCTTGTGCAATTGCTACCGTTTATGCTGATCAACATAATTTTGATTCGGTTATTTTTGCTTTACCGGCGTGGATCCTTCTTCGCTATTGAAAATATACAATGTTTTAAATGGTTAGGTGGCGTATTATTGGCGCAATTTGCACTAGTTGTGTGCTACCCGTCACTACTTATAACTCTTCTTAACTTGGCAACAGGATCAGATATCGGAAGGGTCGTGGCTATACAAGATACTGATATTATAGGCTTAGTGATGGGATTAATTATTTATGTTATTGGTTGGATCATGGGTCAAGCGCAGCAGCTACAAAAAGAGCAAGAGTTAGTGATTTAATGGCGATTATTATTGATTTAGATGTAGTGTTAGCAAAGCGAAAAATGAAGTCTGCAGAATTAGCTGAAGCGATAGGTATTACGCCACAAAACTTATCAGTTCTTAGAGCTGGACGAGCTAAAGCTGTGCGCTTTACGACCTTAGATGCAATTTGTAAGCACTTAGGTTGTCAGCCTGGTGATATTCTGCGTTTTGAGGATGACTAACGAAAAATAAGCTTTGTTTGTTTAGTTTGAGAGTCTTTCAATAACTTGCGGTATTTTGCTGGGGTGATGTGCATTATTGCTTTGAATTCTTTGATTAAATGAGGCTGATCGGTAAAGCCACATTCAAGTGCAATATCTGCAAAGCTCATTTCAGGGTTATCTTTAATTGCTTGTTTAGCAAGTTTTACTCGGTAGATACGCTCAAAATACTTAGGGGTAACGCCGCATTGATCCTTAACTTGCCTTTCGAGCTGGCGTTGACTGAGTGGGGCAAGTTGGTAAGCAGTTTCGAGTGGCGTTAACTCAATAAGGTTACGGATTAAGTGCTTTGAGTGCCTGTTGCTGTGGTTAATGTTTTTATTATCAGTAAAGTGGCGGCTAATAAGCGTAACAAACGCGGCTAAGCTGGCATTATTTTGCAGATCTTCGGCAATTTCAGATAGGGACCGTTCTGCAAGGAGTGGGTGAGCGTTTCGCTTTAGTTCAGACAATACCGTTGGGTTAAAACGAATACCACAAAACTGTGCATCGTGTGAAAATGTGACTTTAGATGCTTGAGTCGATGTTTCTTGAACTGCATAAGAGGCAGCAAGCGGCTTGTCATCAATTAAAACTTCACCAACAACAGGAAACACAAGCCCTGTGGCACCATCGCAGGCAAGCCATTGCTCTCCTTGAGAGTGCGCTGTGGCATACCAAATAGCTTGTATGCTATCGGCAAGATTGCCCTTTGGGATCATTAATTCGAGCGTTAAATGGTTACTCATTAAACTTCACTGCCTCTATCGATAGCGAAAGTATCATCAATTGAATAGCGTTGTGTCAATTTTTAGTCCAAAAGTAAGCTAGATTAGGGGCTGTTATTCGCACCCTGTTTTTAATCCTGCTATGCTACGCCCATTAGCAATCACTGAGTATTTGAGATGATTAACGATAACGATGTAATTGAAACATTAGACGAGTTAGAAACATTTTTACGCCTAGTTGAAACTGGCGGTTTAGGGCTAGAGAATGTAACCGGTGTTGCTCTTGCAACCAATAATAGTGATGGCCGCCCATTTATTGCGGTACTTGATGATAAACATCAACTTTTACTTGGCCGTTACGTAACAAGTGAAGTGTATGAAAACGGTAAAGATATGGTACGTTACGGCACTAAAAAGCCGCATTAATCATCACTGTTTACCAATAAAAATGGGGCGAAGACGCCCCATTTTTATTGGTAGTCGGCAAGCTCTCTGTGAATGCTCATTACCAGTTCATTAGGAATGCATAATTGGTTAGCGAGCGTGTCTAAGTAGTGTTTAGAGATTGCTTGGTTTAAATCAATTGCGCTGGCACTGGCTGCATATACTTCAATGCCCATTTGTGCGTTAGGCACAGCGGCAACTAACTCTGATAGTTGCATTGGTTTTCTTAGCTCATCGAACAGCATGGCCTTTTCTTGCACAGACAATTGCATTGTTTCTACTTGTGCGAAGATTTTTTGTCTTTCCGTTTCATCAATATGGCCATCAGCATAGGCGGCTGCAATCATAGCGCGCATGAGTAATAATTGCCCATCACTGTGATTATCGTCGATGACATCATTAAATGACTGCTCGGGCAGCGTGGCTGGGGTAAAATCAAAACCACGAGAACTAGTTTGCTGAACTGGAGCCGCTTTTTGTTCTGAGTATTGTTTATAGGCTTTCCAAGCAAGGCCACCGACAGCAGCAAGCGCACCATATTTTACGGCTTTTTTGCTGCTCTTTTTACTTTTTCCGCCCATTAAGCTCGTTAGTCCGCCGCCAGCAACGCCTCCTAAAAAACCACTCAGCGCACCTGATTTATTTAAATTACCCACTAACTTTTGTAAGTCTTTCATTGTTCTCTCCTTGCAGTTATGTGCCCAGACTAGGTGATTTAAAATGAAAAGGAAACGAGATAAATGTTACAAAACACATCAGGTAACAATTATCTGCTTTAGGTACTTATCTTTAGCTTGCTTAAAAGACACCCAGTACTATAAGTTAGGGTTTCTGTTTAATTAATAATAAGGAAAAAACTCATGACAGATAATTACACACCACCTGAAGCAAGCCTTCAGATGGCATCTGAAAATAACTCAGGGCAGGGGAAGGTAGACGATTTACCCGAGGGCATTAAAGGCTTTAGTTGGGGCGCTTTCTTGCTAAGTTGGATTTGGGCAATTGGCAACAGCACTTGGATTGGCTTATTGGCCTTAGTGCCTTATGTTGGTTTTATTGTGTCGATTTATCTGGGTTTTAAAGGCCGAGAAATGGCATGGCAAAATAAACGTTGGGATAGCGTTGAGCATTTTCAACGAGTACAAAAACAATGGTCATTTTGGGGCGTGTTGATCATTGGTGGCATATTTTTATTGGGTATTGTAGCGGCGATAGCTATCCCTGCTTACCAAGCCAATGTCTAACTTATAAATAGAGCGAAAAGCCAGTATTTACTGGCTTTTTTTATGCCTGAAATGGTCAAAATATGGGTTTAATTACTTGCTGAGTTATTATGTTTTTCATTCTTTATTTTATGATAATCGTAAAATAAAGTTTGACAATCATAAATCCTTTGTGTACTTTTTAGACTATGAAAATACGAATCAACCTAGATATAGAATTGGCAAAGAACAAAATGCAGCTGAAAGAGCTATCTCAGCGCATTGATATTTCTATGACCAATTTATCATTACTAAAAAACGGAAAAGTGAAAGCGATCCGCTTTAGTACCCTTGAAGCTATTTGTGAAGAGCTTAATTGCCAACCCGGCGATATTTTGGTGTACGAACGCGATAGCGAATAACTTTACAACGCAACAGGATTTTGGAGGGCATATGCTCAACCGTGACTATTTACTACCCGGCATAGCAGCAGGATTACTTGCTGTGATTTTTCCCATGTACTGGATTTCAGTTTTTGGCGAAACACTTGATGGCTTAGGAGAGGCGCTTAAGCTTGATTTACAAAGCTTAAACTTTTCAGACCTTGTGTTCGTGCTCATCGGTGCACTTGAAATTTACGTGTACCTGAGTTTACGCAAAGCACTAAAAGATATGTTCGATGTTGAAGGTGTACGCATACTGTTATGTGTGCTTGCGGTGCTGGTATTAGCTTTTCATGCCACTGTGTTATGTGATGTTTATCTTGCCGTAGCTGGTGATAAAGCATCGAATGATGTAGTAGAAAGTATTTCAATTATTGCCATGGTGGTCTCGGCTGGAAGTTTAGGCTTGTATGCCTTAGTGGGTTTGATCACAGCCGCGTTATTACTAACAAAGCGCCATGGAATGTCATCGTTGCTAACGGTGTTTTCTATCCTACTGTTGCTGATGTGCATCTTACAGCTAACGGTGATTTTTGCTTACTTGAATGTGTTTTTATTCCCAGCAGCATTATTAATTTTAATGGTGTTCTTTATCAAAAAGCCTGAGCAAATTGAAGTGATTTAACAACGCTTTGTAACACAAGGAATAGGGTATGAGCTGGTTTAAAACGATTCTGTTAACGCTATTTTTGTCATTTTTTTGGGCTGCTACCTGTGTGTATGGTGGTGTCAGTGGTTGGTTTTTAAAACCCATTGCCGAAACGGGCAATACTGAGCAATTTATTGCTAACAGTCAGGCGCTGATTGCCAACAATGAAGCAAGCATCGCTTATGTTTTGATTGAAAATGGCCAAGTGGTTTTTCAAGATTACTCAAAAAGCAAAGATGAAATAACCGCAAATACTTTGTTCCCTGTGGCATCGCTCAGTAAATTTATTACCGCCTATGGCGTGATGACTCTGGCAGAGCAACAACAAATTCGTTTAGATCACGCGATTAATGAGCAACTGACGGGTTGGCAGTTACCTGAATCAGAGTTTGATAATCAATCAGTTAGCCTTGCTCATCTGTTATCTCATACTGCGGGGCTTGGTGATGGTTTAGGCTTTGCTGATATTGAGCTAAATGAAACCGTACCAAGCGTGCTTGCGTCGCTAAACAAGCCGCTATCATCAACGGGTGTGCGTGAAATTAAAGTCACCAAGCCTGTGGGCGATTTTCAGTATTCTGGGGGCGGCTATTTGATGCTCGAGCTGCTGGTCGAAGAAAAAACGAATCAACGCTTTGCAACTTGGATGGCTGATAACGTCTTTAAGCCAGTCAATATGACTGATGCTAGTTACGATGTACTCACTGAGTTAGACAACATCGCACCTGCTTATGATAAAAGCGGTCAAGCTGCGGGGCATTTTCAATACGCATCGGCAGCGGCAACAGGCTTACTGGCAAGTAGCCATGACTTAATCGCTTTAGTGCAAGCATTAACATCACCTCAAACAGGGCAGTTAAGCCCGCAAATGATCAGTACCATGCGAGCGCCTTTGGCAATTAGCTTAGGCGCACCAATTTGGGGGCTAGGTACCATGCTTTATGTACCAACAGCATCGGGAGATTTTGTGTTTGGCCATGATGGCGCGAATGAGCCAGCAATAAATAGCACACTTCGCATCAACCCAGATAACAATGATGCAATCATCGTACTTAGCAGCGGCGGTGAACATATTGCATCAAAGCTCGATTATGAATGGACGCTTTGGCAAACCGGTTACCCCGACTTTTTAGCGTTTGATGTTGCCTTGCAAAGTGCTTTTGTACCTTGCTTAATAGGCCTTGGCATCATCTTGATAGGTATGCTTTTGGTGCGTTTCAAAAAAGCGAAATAAGCAATTGATGTTAGGTTTAAATTATTTTTCTGCTTTACCCAGTAATTAGTAGCATTGTCATTGTTCATTAACGTGAACAGCTATAGTATTTGCTTTACATTGATTATTCAGGGTAGGGCGCATGTTACGATTTTTTTCTATAGACCAAGGTGTGATCACAGAAACTGAGCCAGCTGCAGATACGCCTCTTGCAACCGCCATAAAAAATGCCCACTGGATTGATACCATAAATCCAACCGAAGAAGAACGACAAGCGCTGGCAAGCACGCTTAATATCACACTACCTGGTGCTGATGATGTTGAAGAAATCGAAGCCTCTTCCCGTTGTTTTATTGACCATGAAGGCTTGCATGTGCATGCGCTTTTCATGTCACCAAATGAAGGGCGCTTTAATACGGTAACCGTGGCTTGTTTGCTACAAGACAACTGCTTGCTGACAATCCGCGATGATGAACTAGCCGATTTTCGTCTATTACGACTGCGTGCTCGTAAAGGGCAAGTTGCGTGTGATAATCCAAAGCAACTTTTGGTGACTTTATTTGACCAAAAAGTCGAAAACCACGCTGATATGCTTGAAGACATGCATCACCAATTAGAAAAACTCAGTGCCTACGTACTTGAAGAAGATGATTCTGATTTAGAAGAAGCTGTTAGCCGAATTTCTCGCCTTGAAGATAATAACGGTAAGGTGCGTTTATGTTTGATGGATACTCGCCGGAATATCTCGTTTTTACTGCGCCACCTAGGAGCGCCTACAGAAGATCGAGAATCACTACGTGAAATTGTGCTTGATATTGATACCCTCATGTCTCACTGTACATTTTTGTTTGATAAGGTTAATTTCTTAATGGACTCGACTCAGGGTTTTATTAACATCGAACAAAACCAAATTATCAAAACTTTCTCAATTGCCTCTGTGGTGTTTTTACCGCCGACCGTCGTCGCCAGTATTTATGGAATGAATTTTAATAGCATGCCTGAACTGCAATGGGCATGGGGTTACCCGTTTGCAATTGGCATTATGTTGCTGTCTGGCTTTGCACCATACTTGTTCTTTAAACATAAAGGTTGGTTGTAACAAAGCATAAAAAAGCCCAGCAATTGCTGGGCAAGGGGTCTTCGGATAGACCTAGGGGGGTTTAACCTTTCAATTCGCCGGTAGACGATTCGATATGTGCACGAACAAACCATTGAAATTGTTCTAAATCAGCCAGTTGGCCGGTGATCATATCTTCAGAAACTGGGTCTAGCTCACCAAGCTTATCGATAGCTGCACGGTGGTCTTTATTGACTCCGTTATACACTTTATCAAGGGCTGTTAGATGGTCAGTAACTAAGCCTTTACCAATTGAATAATCTTGCCAAGTACGGCGTTCTACAATTGATTGTGGTGTGCCAACAGGTACGCCGCCCATAGTTGCAATACGCTCTGCAATCGTGTCAGTCATCTCTTGCACTGCGCTTACTTGCGGGTCTAACATTTCGTGTACACCAATAAAATTAGGGCCAACAACATTCCAATGAATGTGTTTTAAAGTGAGGTGTAAATCGATTAAAGCGACCATGCGCTGGTCTAGAATAGCAATCGTGTCAGCTGCAGCTTGGTCTTTAACACCGGGTGCTGTAAATTCTGCGATTTTTGATGATGAATTACTCATTACTCCTCCGAGATTATCTATAAAATTCCTTTCGCTTTTAGTTTAAAAGCGCGCTTGATTAGGTAGAAGCAAGCGCTGTGCCTAAAATGGAATGTTTATAAATAATTGAATTTTAAAGGTTAATTTAATTTCATTTTAAGGTGGAGTGTTTGTGGGGAGGTATGAGTATGAAAACTCTGCACACCTTCTGTAAAAAATTCAGTGTGCAGATACAAATTTACGACTTAAGAAAGCAATGCAGCTGCTAAACGAACAAAATCAGATGAAGTTAGAATTCCCACTAGGTTGTTTTCTTTATCAACCACAGGCATGCAGCCATGACGGTTTTCAACAAAAAACTTAGCAACTTCGTGAAGCGGTTGCTCTGGCGAGATACTAGTAAAATCGGTAGCCATAATATCAACTACTTTAGTTTGCTTTTCTTTGCGTTCAAGGGCGCTGGCGCTGTAATTAGCCATGATATTCATTACCTGAGCAATCATGATTTTTTGCGTTAACATGCCAACTAAGCCACCGTGCTCATTGATCACTGGAATATGGCGAACATTCTTCTCTTTCATTAGATTATGCGCGTCATGAAGGGTATTTTGCGCACTTATGGCGAATGGGTCTGGCGTCATCAAATCACTAACTAGGTGTGTCATGGCTAAATCCTTACAATTAATCAAGTTGTGGTAAGTCTAGCGCTTATCGAGTTAATTGCACTTTAGTTAGATCAAAGTTTTAGTGATTAACGGTGCAAGTACCTGCATTACTTTGCTGACAATAGTGAAAGTCTAAATAATAGTGAGACTTAGCTGGGCGTTCACCTTTAGTGAGGTATTGATACATCAACTCGGCAGAAAGTCGGCCCATTTCAAAAGGGTTTTGACCAATATTGGCCGATGATAATCCTTGCTGTAATACTTCTAATTGCATTTGCTCAGTATCAGCAGAAACGATCACCACCTCTTGATTGGCAATGCGTTGTTTATGTTTAGCAATCACGTTTGCATAGTTAGAGTTAAATTGAGCAAAACCCGCTACCGCTAAAAATAGTGGTGGATTTTCAAGGTTAAGCAGTTTGTCGAGTTGACCGAGGGAGACTTCTCGCTTGCCTAAGCTATATAAAGGGCATCTATCGAACTCACTCCAGCCATTTTCACCGCTTAAACGTTTATCTTTTTGCCCAGATAACGCATAGCGAACACCTTCAATACGCTTGTTTAAATTAGGTGTTGTTGAGTGCCCTGATTGAATACAAACCTGGTTATTTTCTTTGTTGGTGAATTTTTTTAATTCGTTACCTAAGGCCACACCATAATCAAAATTATTGGTACCTACGTAGGTTAAACGGTACTGCTGATCTTTCTCGAGCAGATCAGAGTCAAACGTGATCACAGGAATGTTGTTATCTTTAAGCTTTTTTAATGCTCTTTCAACAAGGTAATTGGAATCTGTGGTTGCGATTAATAAACCACTAATGTTGTTTCTGCGAACTAGGTCGGTGATCACTAATACTTGCGTGCGAATATCTTGAAAGTCTTTGGGGCCGTCGTAAATACATTCAAAATCGAGATGCTGTTTTGCAAATTGCTCACACCCTTTAAAGGCTTGCTGATAAAAGCTATCGTTTTTGGTTTTACCCACAACAGCCACCACATATTTAGCCTGAATTGGCAGGGCAAAAAGCCAAAAACTGGCACACAAAAGTACCCAGTTTAATTTAAAATTTAATAATACTTTTAAAGACATAGCACTACATATTGCAAGTTAAGTATAAGCACGAGCTAATTATAGTGGCAGAGTTCGAATTTACCAGTCAGCATTTGCATCAATCAACTGGCTTTAACATATAATGAAAAAGCCTTTTTAGGGAAGCGGCTATTTTTGCTACCTTTTATGACTCAAATGGAGTGGCTATGATCATATATAAATACTGGCAGCAATTAACAACACTTTGGCAAAAGGCCACTTTTTTATGGGGGGCTTTTTTTATTCTATTTAATGCATATTGCTTTTTTTGGCGTCATTTAATTGCGGGAGGCCAATATCAGTTTATTGACTCACAAATTTTTTGGCTAAAAGAGTGGGGGGCTTTATGTACTTTAAATATTGTTCTGGTGGCTTTTGTTGATTTAAAAGCCAGGATTAATAGCAACTTATTTGTTTTTATTATTACGTGCGCAGTGACTATTTGTTCTTTGGTGATGTTACGTATTTTTGTTGATTACTCTTTTTATGGCTATGCAATTGCGGCTTCATTCATTCAGCTTTTACCAAAGTACTTAATCGCATGTTGTTTGGTATTGGCGTTATGGCGAGTATGCAGCATGTCGCTCTTGTCAAAAGCAAAGAACGACAAGCCAGAGAAAGGTCTATCTGAATATATTGAAATAAACCATAAAGGGGTTGTTAAGAGACTCTCCCCAGAATCAGTATTATTTATAAAAGCTGCCGGTAACTATGTAGAAATACAAACATTAACCGAATGCTTTTTAAAAAGAGATACCATCAAAAACATTCAAGCTCACTTACCTTGCAATGAATTTAAGCAAGTGCACCGCAGCTACCTTGTAAACTTAGCTCATATTGAAGATTTTAATCTTCATAAAGCAAATGCAACTTTAAATATGAAACTAGGGTTTAGCATTCCTGTTAGCAAAACTTTTAAACCAGCATTAGCAAATGTATTAAGTGAGCCAAGTGTATTCGTCACAGAATGAAGAGTTTCGTCACAATCTTATTTAAAACAAAAGCTTAATCTTTACTATTAAGTCATGAATACAGTTTTTAAGGATAAAATTCATGACAATAAATACACAGAAAACACATAAGTTACTGCATTGGCTCAGTGCGCTATTAGTCATTAGCGTACTTGTTTTGGGTTACTACATGACCTGGGTGACTGACTACAGTTTGTATCATTGGCATAAATCAATTGCGGTGATCATTGCCATCGTCTGGCTGTTAAGAATAGTTTATAGGCTCTATCAGCCGTTTCAATCTACTGTACAAACAAGCTTAACTAAGTGGTTGCATTTATATCATTGGGGCTTGCTAATCTTGCTAGCTGTAATGTTACTGTCTGGTGCTTTTTATAGTGGTTTCGGCGGCTTTGGTATTGCGGTTTTTTCATGGCAGTTAGTGGCTAGTAATTATAACGAAGCAGGTCAGGCCGTTGCGTCAAGCGCCTGGTTAAGCGATTTTGGCTGGCAAATTCATATTTTATTTGGCTATATGTTATCAGCTGCTCTTTCAATCCATATTTTAGCGGCGCTTAAACATCACTTCATAGATAAAGACGCGACACTAAAGAATATGCTTTAAGCGTTTATTTTAATTTGGTTTCGACCATTATCTTTCGCCTCATAAACAGCTTTGTCTGCGCGGTTTACTAAGCTTTCAAAGCTGTCATTTGGTTGCCAATTGGTTAAACCAAAGCTAGCAGTAACCGATATACGATGTTCTCGATAAGCTATTTGACTGCCTTCGATGGTTTTACGAAGGCCTTCTAAAAATTGTGTCGCTGACTTGATGTCGGTAGCAAAGAACAACAGTAAAAACTCTTCACCGCCGAGCCTGCAACATAAATCTTCTTTTTTCAAATGGTGTTTCATTAGATCAGAGAACACTTCGAGTACTAGGTCACCGCCATCGTGCCCGTAACTATCATTAATACGTTTGAAGTAATCAATATCAACTACGCAGGCGAATAAGCTAGATGTTTGACTTGGGCTGAATAGTTGCTGCTGTTCGATAATGAATTGTAGTCCGCGGCGATTGTAAAGCCCGGTAAGTGGATCTTTTAAAGACAGCTCCAAATAGCGTTTTTTTTCATCCACTAACAGGGTAGTGATGAGACCAAGGCCAGTCATAACAAACACGGTTGCATGGGCAATAACCGTGAGAGAGTATAAGGTCGCTAAATTGTGTTCATGGGTAATAATACTCAGCTGTGAAATAGGCACTAAAAGAAGAATACACTGCGCCATCGACAACACTGTATTGCCTATGTTCTTCTCACAGACAGCGCGCTTTGTTGTGTAGTAAATAAGTGCAGGTAACACGCTTAGCGTAAAACAGGCTTCAACAAGGGCAAGTTGATTTATATTTTGAGTAAGGAGGGCAAATACAGAAAAAATAGCACCATGCGCAATGATTATCTTATTAAAGCGGCTGGGTTCATCATGGTTATAAATGGATAATTGCAGTAATGTCATGGAGATCATATAAATCACCACACCAGAGCGAAAACTTGGCGTAAGGTCTAATAAGTCTTGGATCCACAGCCATGCAAAGCCAATTACACCAAGGTAAAAAAACAGGTTAAATAAGTAAATCGAGCGGTTATTAAAACTACTGCGCATCAGGCGCGTGGCTATAATGGAGCAGGTTACTACCGTAATGAGTAAGAAGACAAAAAAGCCGTGGTAAAAGTAATTCTCTACGTTACTAGCCATGAGTCGCACTGAAAAGCTCTAGGTAAATAAAGCTTAGCACAGGAAAATTTACTCACCTTTAAATCCTACCTATGATTCAAAAATGCTTTAATCGTTAGTTCATTTATTGATAGCTAAGCTTAAAATTTTTAAAGAAGCTACTGCAATGAAAACATGTTTAGTTTTAGCCTTATTATTTTGCTCTGGGTCGGTTTTGGCTGATAGCGTTTGTGGTGGAACTACTGCCAATGGCTATGTACGTAATGCAGTAAAATTACCCAGCAAGGGTGATAACTTTACCAGCTACAGGAAAGTGGCTGAACTGGCAGGGCGTACTTATGTTCATTCGCAGGTAAAAAACATCATTGTTGATGCTTACCAAGCGCTCCTGAAATCCCATCCAGATAAACGATACAAATACGCTGAAACGGGCTCAGAAAATGGCGGGAAGTTTAGCCCGCATAAAACCCATCAAAATGGCTTGTCGGTTGATTTTATGACACCTGTTGTTAACGAAAAGGGGCAATCAGTTCATTTGCCTACTCATATGTTTAATCGTTTTGGCTACGACATAGAATTTGATAAACAAGGCCAGTTTGAACAGTTTAAGATTGATTATACCGCTTTAGCAGCTCATATTGTTGAGCTGCATAAATCGGCAACAGCAAAAGGGTACGATCTTTGGCGAGTGATCTTTGACCCAACCCTGCAAGCTGGGCTTTATAAAACCAAGTATGCCGACTATTTACAAGAGCATATTCAGTTTTCGACTAAACCATCTTGGGTGCGACATGATGAACATTACCATGTTGATTTTTTAGTGCCGTGTGAAAAATAGTCTTCAATTCATTACGGTTAGAATTGTTTATTAGATTATACGGTTTTAGTGAACAAGCAGCTGAAAGCTGATAAAGTACGTTGCGCAAAACATGGATGTTTCAACTTGTGCCACTTTTAAGTAAGTCCCTCACGTTTTCTTTAAGAAAAATAGAATCATGCCTCTGTTTGTATTTAATCTGCTTAAAGCCTCACTATGCACATAGCTTAAGCATTTTAATTTAGAATTTACTATTAAATATAGAATTTAAAAATATGAAAAAATTAATACAAATCTTTGCTATTTTATTCTTTGTATCAACTTTATCTGCTTGTATGACAACTTATAACCCCGTTCCCAAAGGGTATCAGGGCGAAACAGCAACTATAGATGACACCTTCAGAACCATGGCAACTAGTACCGGACGGTTCTTTTACTTGAGTAAAGTGAATGGTAAAGATGTCAATAACGCTATTAGGGCAACAAACCAAGCTACTTATGGACAAGGTATGGTTCTGTCACCAGTTGGGTTTAGTCGAAAAGTACCAGCAGAGGAAATGATACTAACACTAGTAGCGCAGGTCCATCATGCCGCACCTATTAACTATATGTTTAATTCAGGAACGAATTACATTGTTACAGGTGATGTATCTTTTATTCCAGAAGCAGGGCAAAGCTATCTAGTAAAGGGGTATTTGAGTAGTGACTTTTCTTCTGTTTGGCTTGTAAATAGCGCTGGTGAGCAAGTATCTGATGCTGTTGTTTTAAAAGGTGATCCTGATAAGAGTGAAGCTGTAATCGCCAAATTAGTTAAGGGTAAAGTTGTACTTCCCGAGCCGCCAAAAACGCAAGCGACTATTACAAAGCAGGTTGCTATCACAACAGAGTCATTTGATAATCCATTGTTTTTTCTTGAACAGGGCCTAAGCGCGGAAGCTATTATTAAGAAGTTAGGTGAGCCTGATCATATTCGTTATATTGAAAAAGGTTTTTTTAATAACAAACCTGAAATACAAATATTTCATTTCACAGATCTTGGCAGTGTTCAAATGGTTAAGTCACCTGCAGATGGGCAGTTTTACTCTAAGTTAACTTATAATGTTAATAGCCAAGAGCATTATCAGTTTGTTGATGTAGTGAACCAAGCTGATGGTAGCGAAACTCAAATCCTTGGTAAGAAATTTTATAATATCGGTGTTTACAAAGAGCAATACCTAGACGCATTAGCGAATAAGCTCTGGCAAAATAAATATACTGTCGATGGGCGTATGCTAGATGGTGTCGCGTACTATTGTAAAATTATTGCCAATGCACAAACGATGCGTTACCAAGCTATGCTAAAAAGCCTTGTTGCAGATAAAGATGTTCCTTCAAAGTTACGTCGTCATTGTAAAGCGGCCAAAAAAGATATAGACAAATTAAAGCTCGCAACTGTTGAGCAGTTTGAATTTATGTAGTTTAGAACCAAGCCAATTCACTTAATCAAGTGAATTGGTATTTCAATCTTAATAATCATTTAAAACAAACTAAACATCACTGAAGCGATTAATAGTATTGCCATTAGGTAGTTAAATGCTTTTAAGCGCTTTGGGCTGGCAAGCCAGTGCTGTAGCTTTTCTCCAAGTAGAGTCCACGAACTAACGCATGGCAGGTTAATTAAGCCAAATACGAGGCTTACGATTAACACTGAGGTGAGGTTTTTGTCTGGGGCATATAAGCTTACCGCGCTTAATGCCATTGCCCACGCTTTTGGGTTCACCCATTGAAATAGTGCAGCCTGAATAAAAGTAAACGGTTTACTTTCACTACTGGCTTTTTGTTGTGCGTTACTTGTGGCAATTTTAAACGCCAGATAGAGTAAGTAAGCAATGCAAAATACCTTTAATATCAAGTAGCTTGGTGGAAACAAGTCAAATAGCTGCATGATGCCAAGGCCCACCAAAACCAGCATCAACATAAAGCCAAGCGTCACGCCAAGTAAGTGTGGTGTGGTTCTTTTAAAGCCAAAGTTAGCACCTGAGCTCATCAACATTAAGTTATTTGGTCCAGGGGTAATTGATGACACCAAAGCAAATAATGCCAAGGCTGTTAAAATTTCAAAACTCATCGCTATCTCTCCATTTAAATTAAGATGCAATTATAAGTTGTAATGCGCGCAATTTTTGCGCTTAATGTTGTTGTGTATGTTTAAGGTTCACAATAAAAAATGAAAAAAGATAAAATTAACGACAGAATATTGCATGAGCTTAAACGCAATGGCCGAATTGCCAATGCCGAGCTGGCAGATAAAGTGGGTTTATCGCCATCGGCATGCCTTCGTAGAGTACAAGAACTAGAAAAGCTTGGGGTTATTGCCGGGTATCGGGCGGTTATTAATAATCAGGCTGTTGGCCTAGGGTTTATCGCTTATGTTGGGGTTGGTTTAAATGAGCACTCAACAGTATCTCAGCGAGCATTCGAACACGCTCTTGAGTTTATTGATGAAGTAAAAGAGTGCCACAATGTAACTGGCTCGTTCGAATATTTGCTGAGGGTTGAGACGGCGGATCTCAAGTCCTACAAATCGTTTCATGCAGATGTGCTCGGCTCAATTCCACAGGTACGAACCATTACCACTCATGTCGTGATGGAATCACCGAAGGATGAACGCGCTTAACAACAGAGGTTGTACCTTTTTTGTTGTTAATTTATTGCGAGCTATAAGGCCTTAGTCTAGAATCTTCGCGTTAAAATAATAATATATAAGGAAATTACGTGAAAACGTTTAAGCCTCTTTTGGTGTTTATAGCTTTAGGTTTATTAGCTGGCTGTCAATCTACAACCGAAACAGGTGTATCGATGGCACGCTTTGAGAGCCCAGAGATCAACAGTGATCCCTTTCATTTTCGTGCAACCGTCGGTACAGATACAAGCAAGATCATTGCGAAAGATACCAGCGAGAGTACATCAACGAGTACAGCATTAACGACTTCGATGAATATGACCTTAGGTTATTCGACGGAGCTTACCCTAGGGGCTGGAATTGGTGGCGATCATGATTATGAAAAATACGCTATTAAGCATCAGTTTTATGGCAGCCCTTTAGAATCGGCCGTCGAGAAAAACTTCTCTATGGCTGTCAGCCTTGGCTATATTCGCAGTGAAGATGCGGGGTATGGTCCACTATTAGCGGGTAATTATGATGACGATACCTATGATTGGGATTTATCGCACGATACTTATGATATTGCACTTATTTCAGGTTACCGATTAAGCTCAAAAGCCTTGTTATACGGCAGTGTCTTTTATCAAAAAGGCACGATCGATGTTGATTATACCCAGATGTATTATCTTGCCAGCGAAGAAGGGGCTGTGTTAACTCGAGCGTGTAGTGATACGCCGGCGCAATGCCTTGATTTTAGCGCTGATCACGACGGTCATAATGCTGGTGTCAGCATTGCACTTGAATATGCATTTACGCATTGGTTCGCTATTACAGTTGAAGCGGTTTATAAATCGATGAACTGGTTTGATCGCAGTGAAAGCGAGACTGCAACAAATGTAAACTTTGAATTTAGGTTTTAAGTTCGGCTTTTCGAGAAAAAGGCATTAGCAATCGCCAGTGCCTTTTTTGTAATGATTGTTATAAAAACACATAAGCTGCTGGAAGCAGTATACCGCTAATGACTAATACAGAGCGGCTGCCCCATGGGCTATTTTTACCCTTGATCATAAACAAGCCGCTGATTGCTAAAAACAGCAGCAGCCCAGCAAAAATATCAGAAAAAATCACCCAAGAAGCTTTTGTCTCGTTCAAGTGTAAGCGGTTAAATGCTTGCAATACATGACGAGGCTCAATAGCTTCATAGCTTATGACATCTTTATTGAGTTTAAGGCTTAGGTTGTTACCGTTTTTTAAAAACACCTTAAATTCTTGCGGCGACACCCAATAAGAAGCCTTTACCGGCTCGCTTATATCAGCATGGGAGATAATTTGCTCAATCAACAACTCGTCATTATCTAATTGCCAAGTTTCATCGTTCACACTGATTTGCTGGTGGCTTACTTTGTAGTTTGGGTTCCAATCATCTTTGTGGTTCACTGCAATGCCAGAAACCGCAAAGATAATCACTAAACCAACACAAAAGTAACCAATATCGCGGTGTAAGTTTCTGTTTAACTTAAACCAGTTGATACTTGATTTATTACTCAATGATTTCAACTCCGCTCGGGACAAGCTGATAAATAGCCATTGCTTCAGTCACAGAGTTTACATCAAAACTTTCGCCAGCTTGTTGCGCTTTGTGAGCAAGTAACGCTTTAGTGCGGCCAAGACTAAGCTGAATTTTATCGAGCTTACCGGTTACGATAGCTTTACTGCCTTTAGCCGTCATCGGGAATACCATGTCGCCATCTTCAACTTTGATACGTAAGTTTTCAAAGCGTTTGTCAGATGCAAGCGTCATCCAGCAACCACGTTTTTCGCAAACCCCAGTGATAGTCCCTTCCACGGTAATTGGACTTGCAAGGTAATCGTCTGGTGAGGCCATAACCGTCGAAATTTTAATGAGTTTGTCACTGTCGACTGGATTGCCAAACTGTAAGCTAAAGGCGTGTTGGCTAAAGCTTAAAAGCGCCAATGAAAATGCAATAAATGTTTTTGATTTTAGGAACATAGCCGTTGCTTCTTGAAATAAAATTAAGCCTTAGTTTAAGCGATTTACTTGTATGATAAAAGCTTAATGCGATTAAAAATGATTTGCAATTGAGGTTCCTGTAGGGCAATTGCTTTAATGTTTTACGTGTTTTATCAGTTAAATCAAGCTTTATGACAATTTCGTGAATATTGTGATAATGTAACTTTTTATCGTTTCATTGCTTTATAATACCTTTTTTATTTGTATGATAAAGCTGGTTTTTAGCTTGGAGTTAGCATGGTTTCACGTCGAGAGTTTTTAGTAGGGGCGGGCACATTAGCCTTTTTAGGATTATCAAAAAGTGCCATAGGTAAAGTGTCGTTAGGTGATTTAAAAACAACGGCTGTGGGCTTTGGCCCGTTAATTCCTGATCCAGATAAATTGCTCGACTTACCCGAGGGCTTTAGTTATCAAGTAGTTTCAAGCCTAGGTGAGAAAATGTCTGATGGATTTACGGTTCCGGACAAAGCCGATGGCATGGGTTGCCTAGCGCTTGGGAATGACCGCGTTGCATTAGTGCGAAACCATGAGCTCAAACCAAAAGATTTAGCGAAAGCTGAAGCAAGTATTGCCAACCATAAAACGCCCCTGGCTTTTGATACTAACAGTGACGGTGTGGCGTTACCGGGTGGCACAAGTCATATCGTTTATAACTTAAAAACCCATCAAAAAGAGCAAGAATACTTGTCATTGGTCGGCACTATTCGTAATTGTTCTGGTGGTATTACGCCATGGGGCACCTGGCTTACGTGCGAAGAAACCACAGATACCAAAGCCGATGGATTTAACCAAGACCATGGATATATTTTTGAAGTACCCGCAAATAGCAAAGGCTTAATTAAACCTGAGCCATTAAAAGCCATGGGTCGATTTAACCACGAAGCGGCTGCTGTTGATCCGCGCACCGGCATTGTTTATTTAACTGAAGATAAAGGTGATAGTGTCTTTTATCGTTTTATTCCAAATGAATATGGCAAGCTGCATAAAGGCGGGCAATTACAAGCGATGGTGGTAAAAGGTAAGCCACAATTCGATAGCCGTAACTGGAATAATAAAGCCATGGGGCTACATCAAGAGCTTGAGGTTGAGTGGGTCAATCTAGATAACCCTGAAAGCCCGAAAGACGACTTACGCCTGCGCGGCTATAAACAAGGAGCTGCACTGTTTGCTCGCGGTGAAGGTATTCACTGGGGTGATAAAGAGCTTTATTTTTGCTGTACCAATGGTGGTAAAAAACAACTTGGTCAGGTTATGAAATATCAGCCATCAGAATTTGAGGGCACAGATAAAGAAGCACAGCAACCAGGTAAAATCTCGTTGTTTGTAGAAAGTACTAGTAAAACCCTCTACAACTTTGGCGATAACCTAACCGTGTCACCTAATGGTCACTTAATTGTCTGTGAAGACCAATACACCGACGTGGTTGATAATCATCTTCGAGGTGTGACACCACAAGGGCAAGTTTATAATTTTGCCCGTTTAGTGGCGCAAACCGAGCTGGCAGGTGCCTGTTTTTCACCAGATGGTAGCACTTTATTTGTAAATGTTTACTCACCTTCAAAAACGCTAGCTATAACAGGCCCATGGCATCAGTTTAGTGTTTAACAAATAAAAGAGCTTTACTCTAATTCATCAATTATTAGTAACGGAAAGTTCTTTGCCGAGCGGGGCTGCCAATCTGCAAACTCAATATTGCTGACATTCAGTGTATTGAGTGCTTTTTTTGAGTAGCTCCAGCCTCTGGCTTTTTGTGCCACAGCTGTACGCTTTAGCTCTTCAGATAAACCAATGGTTAGCAAGTCATGATTAACCCCGCGTTTTGCATAAAAGGCTTTTTCACGTGCCACGGCTTTTGCAATTATTTCATCGTAATGAGTGCGTAAAGCCTGCCACTTGGTTGTTTTTTCTGGCTCTTTTAAATGGCTTACCATGGCATCAATATCGCTATCTCGCCAGCGAGCTGAAGCGGCATCGCCGTGCCAACCGACAATGGCGTTCTTAGCTATGGTGGTAGGGTTTCCTGCAAGCAATACGTAATTCGCACACGACGAAAAGCAAAATTGTTTTATATGAACTTTTAAATTATGCGCCAAAATCAATTCTGCGAGATCTATACCCAAATCAACGTTTCCACCACCACTGGTAATTTGTATGCTGTTTATGCTTGGCTGCTCAGCCAAAAGCTGTGCAACAAGTTGATTGTTTTTGGCACTAATTTCGCCCTGATAAATAATGCGCTGCTCGCTTAGTGACACACCGGCAAAGCTTAACCAAGGGATAATTAAAAACAGACTAAAAAATACACGCAACATAAAACGCTAACCTTATAAATTGTATGATAATTCTATCATGCTTTTAGGTTTTTTTAGCGGCTTTTTTGGCGTTGACTTTAGCTGCGTGTTTAGCAATCCACTTAGTCATTTTTTTCATTAAAGCGGGCGGAAAATCATGGCCCATTCCAGGCACAACTTTTAACTTACTGCGCTTTATTAACAGTGCGGTGTTGATACCCGCAGACAGTGGCATAACAGGATCAGCGCTGCCATGAATTACTAATGTGGGGGCTTTAATCTTTTTTAGTAATTGCTCGCGATAAGGCGTTGCGGCAATGGCTGCAAGCTGACGTTTAAAGCCTGTTTGATTCGTGTGGGCCCGCTCAATATAGCGTTCTGCGTTGGCGTATAAAGCGTGTTCATCTTGTGGGTAGGCTGGGCTGCCAATGAGTTGGTTGAGCCTAACATTGTAATCAATCGCGGCTTCTTTATTACTGCTTCGGGGGCGTATTTTAGCGAGCTTTACTAGCAGATTAATGTTTGAACCCGAAAACGATAACGGCGAGCTACTCGACATAATTGAAGTTAAGCTCAGTACACGTTTTTTATACTTTGCCGCGGCAATTTGCGCAATCATGCCACCCATCGAAGCCCCCACTAAGTGCGCTTTTTTGATAGTAAGTGCATCCATTAATTCTTTTACATCGCGAGCCATGTCATCGAGCGAATAGGGCAGCTTTGAGCGAATGGGTAATCGGCGGCTAAGCCAATGCTTTACGAGACTCGGCTTGCCTAACTCATCTAACGATGAGGACAGCCCTGCATCACGATTATCAAAACGAATAACCCGAAAGCCTTTTTCGACCAAGCCAAAATATAGCGACTCTGGCCAAACGGTAAATTGAGCACCTAAGCCAATAATTAAGATGATCACTGGCGCATTTTTATCGCCTTCATCTTGATAACTAATACAGATACCGCTGGCTGTAAGGATATGTTCCATAGACTGACAAATAAGCTTACGCAGGTATCATCAGCTTAGTGTGTGAAGTTGGCAGTTTAGTGACAGTAAAAAGAATACTGACAGTAAGAGTAATAGTGTAGTTAGAAAAATAGACAGCACATGACTGCATGCTGTCTATTTTCAGGGAGTTTTCTTAGAAGTAAGCAGTAACGCCAATCCAGAAATTACGGCCTTTATCTTTAACGTTGTAGTCGTCTGTGAATGTGACTTCGCTAACTACACCGCGACCTGTTAGGTATTCATACTCACCATCGCCATTTAGGTCGGTATAGCTTGTGCTATACGAGGTGAAATCTTCGTCTAATAGGTTGTTTACACGGGCATTGATTTGCACGTACTCATTTACATAAAACTGCGCACCTAAATTAAGTAGGTTGTAGTTTTTGTAATACAGCGCTTTGTCGTGCACGTTATCCCAACCGCGGTAACGGTCTGAACGATATACACCTTGTAGGTATAAGTTCATAAAGTCAGTCGCTTCCCAGTTTAGGGTAAGGTTTGCCATGTGCTCAGCTGAGTTAGTTAATGGTTGACCTTCTTCAGGACCGCTCTTTTGTTCGCTATCAGTCCACGTGTAGTTACCGTTAACAGACACTGTTTTAGTGATTGTGTATTGACCAGCAATTTCAACACCTTGAAGGTCTACTTCGTCGATATTGATCTTTTGGCTGTAGCTATCGTAGCCAAGTTGATCGTACTGACCTAAGTTCACACAAGGGCGTACATCGTTAGTTTGTTCACAGCTTAAAATAGTGTCGCCGCGGGCAATTTTGTCTTCAAACTTGGTGTTGTAGTAAGTCACATTAATGTTGTGATCGCCATCAAGCGAAGTCCAGTACAGTGCAACTTCTGAGTTCACACTGGTTTCTGGTTCTAAATCTGGGTTACCCGCAAATGGGCTTGTGCCCTGACCACCAAATCCGGTGATACCGTCGTAAAGATCGGTGGTTTGCGGCGTTTTATAACCTGTACTTACACCACCTTTTAAGGTCCAAGTGTCAGAGAGGTTATATACACCGTAAACGCGCGGTGATACTTGGCTGCCAAATACATCATGGTCATCGTAACGAGCACCTAATGTAAAGGTGAAGTTGTCAGTTGCCATCCAGTTATCTTCGGCAAAGATTGAGTACATGTTTTGCTCTTGTACTTGACCTGCTTGGTCACTTTCAAGGCCAAATACGCCGTCTTTTAATTCACCGTCGATAAGCTGACCACCAATTGCTAGGTTATGGCTACCAAAGCTACCTGTGATAGGAATATCAAAGCGTAAGTCATAGGTATATTGGCTGCTTTCAAGTGGGCGAGCAGGGCGCGGTAAGAATGTTTCTTCGGCTAAGTCTTTACGTGCTTGCTCGTCCATTCCTTCGTATTCGCCAGTACCATCGTACATAGCTTGCAGCTCTAATCGCTCGCTTACACTCAGTGGTAAAGTACGGCCATTGTTTTGCGTATCAACATAAGATACAGAGGCTTTAATCGTTGCCCAATTAAGTTCACCATCGTAGCTGAGTGACCACCATTCACGGTCAAACTCTTGGTCTGCCGCATAACCTGCGCGCGGGTTTACTTGGCCGCGGCGGTCTTGCCAAATTGATTCAATGTTATCTTTAGTACCAAGCGGGTAAGTAATGGTGCCTGACTCAATGTCGTAGCTTGGCGTGTTGTCGTACACTTGGCTTGAGTTATCGTAATCAAAACGTAAATGATGCGACTCAAACGGTGTATAAGTTAAAGTAAAACCATACTGCTCGTTTGTATTATCAACGGTACGACCCCCACTACCAAAACCTAATGAACGAGCATGTACAACACCATTAGGATCGGTTGCTGGTTCAAATGTTGGCGATGATGCTTGTTGCTCGTAAACGCTGCCGCGTACACCTAAGCTTAATACGTCTTTGATAAGCGGACCCATCACACTGAAGTCAGTGGTAATGTCATCACCAAAATCATCGTTTTGTTGTAATGAACGGCTAAAAGATACTGCACCGCTCCAGCTGTCTGTGTGCTTTTTAGTGATGATATTAATTACACCACCCAGTGCATCTGCACCATAAAGCGTTGATGCAGGGCCACGGATTACTTCAACACGTTCAATGGCATCAACCGGTGGTACGTGGTTAAACGCGTTGCCACCAAAATTGTTTGGGTATATGTCGCCATGGTTATTTTGGCGTTTACCATCAATAAGTAACAGGGTGTATTCACCTGTTAAACCACGCATACTTACACTACCTTGGCCTGTTTTATCACGGGTTGTACCAATGTCGATACCTTCTAAATACTGTACAGCATCAAGTACTGAGGTGAAGGCATGAGACTTAATATCTTCATTAGTGATAATTGAAATACTTGCAGGTGCTTCGGTAACTTTTTGTTCATAACCTGTTGCTGTGATAACTAAGCGTTCCATATCTTGTTTTGGCTTAGCGTCATCAGCAAAGGCTGAAAAATGTGTTGCTATGGCAAGTGCCAGTAAGCTTGGTTTTATTGATTTCATTGTAGGTTTCCAGTTCTTTTTGTTGGTTATCCCTTTGAGGAACGCTGCGTATATTACAGAAATGAAAAATACAATCAATAACTATTCTTATTTAGATTAATCTTTTTCAAGTTGGCTTAACAGTATTCACAATTAAGTTGCGTTTGTTTTTTAGCTAATTAATACGCTGTTACAAACAAGTTTTAGATTAAATACCCAAGGCAGATTCAGTTCCTGTATAGTGTTTTAATCATCATCATAAAAATTAAAATAATGAATTCAGATATCTCTTTAGCGCGCTTTAAGCAGTTTCCAGTGCTTATGTGGATCTTCTTATTTGGCTCGTTTATTACCCGTGGCAGCTATTACATGGTGTGGCCATTTCTTGCGGTGATCTTGTATGAAAAGTTTGCTTTATCGGCGACAGAAGTTGGTTTGGTACTTACCAGTGCAGCCGTGATTTCTGTGTTTACCAGTTTTATTGGCAGTAGCCTCTCAGATAAAGTGGGCCGGCATACGCTGATGTACATTACCGGCGTGTTGTATATTATTTCTTTCTCGCTGTTGGCTGAGGTAGAAACCGTGGCCGGTTATGTGATTGTGATGACCTTATGCTCGATTGCGACTGCACTTTGGCGACCACTAACCAGTGCGGCGATTGGCGATATTATTGATGATGCACAAACTCGTGAGCTGGCCATGCAGTCGCTGTACTTTATTGTTAATGTGGGCTGTGCGGTGGGCCCATTAGCCGGAGTATGGCTAGGTTTAACAGGTGAGCAGTCGAGCTTTTATATTACCGCAGGGGCATTTGCTATTTTATTGGTGCTGCTTGTTTGGGGCTTTAATTTTAGTGATAAAGCCGCCAAAAATACTGCCGCAATCGACGAGCCTGAAGAGAAAAAACCAGCTGTACAGGGCAAGCAAATCTTACGTATTCTATTTGCAGATAAGCTGCTGCAGTGTTTAATTTTAGCCAATATTTTGTGCATGTTTATTTATGCGCAAATGGATAGTTCACTCATACAATACCTAACTCGTACAGAGGCACCCGACCTACTTGCATTGATTTCTGCGCTGATATTTACCAATGCGTTAGTGATCATTTCAAGTCAATTTCTGCTGTTAAAAATGATGGCGCGATTTAGCCTAACGGTGCGAATACAAATAGGCTTGGTGCTATTGATGGTGTCGCAGTTTTGGCTCGCACTTAATCCAATCGATTTATTCTGGGGCTGGATTGGTGCGATAGTGGTGATGAGTTTGGCCGAAACCATTTTGTTTCCGACGATGAACGTTCACCTTGATAGGCTTGCACCATCACACTTACGTGGAGCCTACTTTGGCGCTGCTTCGTTTTATGATTTAGGATTTGCTTTAGCACCACTTGGTGGTGGTTTAATTTTAGATTATTACGATGGCCCAACCTTATTCTTTGTAGCGGGAGGGCTTTGCCTTGTGGTGATTTACTTATACGCCATACTCGAAAAGTTACCCAGACCCGATTTTGCAAGCACATTGCGAAAGTAAATTTATAACGTGAAATTGCACAACAACTGCTACCTTTATAACTCACACACTAAACGTTGAGGTGTAACATGGCTGTTTCTGCAATCCCAAAAGGTTTTCATGCGGTAACCCCGTATTTGGTTATTGAAGGTGCCACTAAGGCGATAGAGTTCTACAAACACGCTTTTGCTGCTGAACTTATAATGCAAATGCCCTTGCCTGATGGTGGAGTGGCGCATGCTGAAATAAAAATAGCCGACTCTCATATTATGCTTTCTGATAATTGCCCTGATGTGCAATTTAAGTCGCCGCAACAACTTGGCGGTACACCGGTGAGCATTATGCTGTATGTTGAAGATGTCGATGCTGTTTTTGCTAAAGCTTTGTCGCTTGGGGCAAAAGAGCTACGCCCAGTACATGACCAATTTTATGGCGACAGGTCAGGGACTTTAGAAGACCCTTTTGGCCACATTTGGACTATAGGCACACACAAAGAAGACCTCAGTGAGCAAGAGCTTATGCAGCGTATGAGCGAGCTTATGAGTAAAGAGCAAGATGCTTAACACCAATCCGAAATAATGCCTAATCATTTAATTTTGACATTTAAAATCCAAATAATGGATTTACTCGTATGAATATTAAAAGCAACGAGTAATTCAATGAAAAAGCGTGTTTTATATTGGCTGCAAAATGATCTACGCCTAGTCGACAATGAAATTCTATCTGAGTTAGCTGATTTTGATGGCGAGCTTGATTTAGTGTTTGTGATTGAGCCGCGCTGGTTTAGGCAAACTAACTATCAATCAAAACCGTATGGCACGCATAGACACCATTTTTTACGTGAAAGCCTAGCAGCATTTGCACAAGCTGTTGAGAAGCTTGGGCAAACACTCCATGTGCTAAGTGGTGAGCCTGAGCAAGTAATCAGTCAGCGATTACAAAAGTATGATATTGAAACATTGGTTTGTACCGAGCAAGTTGGCGTTTATGAGCAAAAACAGCTCGATAAAATCAAAGTGTTATGCCCAGAAGTGACAGTAAAAACCTATCAGCAAGATACCTTGTTTAAAGCAACGGACTTGCCTTTTCAGCTTGATGACTTACCTAAAAACTTTACTGCCTTTCGCAAAAAGGTAGAAGCTGAGCCAACCTTTATAGCGGCGCCACAGCAAGCGGTTAGCTACTTACCTCACCCAGTTCAACTATGCCCTGAGCAAGCTATAGATGTTGTCCCTGTTCACTCAGGAAGTTTTAAAGGTGGCTTAATTGCAGCTCAGCAGCATTGTAATGCGTACTTTTCATCTCAAGCGCCAAGCAGTTATAAAGAAACACGCAATGAGTTAGACGGCTTTAGTAACAGTACTAAGTTCAGTGTATGGCTCGCTGGTGGCACAATTAGCGCAAAACAGCTGTACCGAGAAGTGGAAGTGTATGAGTTACAAAACGGTGCAAATGAGTCGAGCTATTGGATAAAGTTTGAATTACTGTGGCGCGAATATTTTAAGTGGCATGCAATGCGCTCTGGCGCAACACTCTTCCAGTTTAAAGGGCAAAAGCACAGTGCACCGCTGACGACTTTTAACAGCCAGCGCTTTAATGCGTGGTGCCAAGGTCGCACGCCATTTGCTTTGGTTAATGCAATAATGCATGAGCTTAATGCGACAGGCTATATTGCTAACCGCTCTCGGCAAATTGCGGCAAGTTGTTTAGTTAACGAGCTTGAACTTGATTGGCGCTATGGTGCAGCGTATTTCGAACAGCAACTCATTGATTATGACGTGGCTGCAAACTGGGGTAATTGGCAATATATAGCGGGGGTCGGCGTTGACCCTAGAGGTGGTCGACATTTTCATATTAATAAGCAAACAGCCCTTTATGATCCTCTGGCGCGTTACATTCGAAAATGGCAAGGAGATCAAACCATCGTAAGCACAATCGACAGTGTTGATGAGGTGGATTGGCCAAATATGTAATAGCCTGCGTTAGATCAATATTCTTCACGGATTTTTAGTGTTTTTTTATTTTGTTAACTAAAATAATGATTAAGGCTTACTTTTATTTCGGGTGAGCTAGTTAACAAGGCTAATTATGGCATTTAGTGAAGGGTATGATGCGATTAAATCGCAGCTTGGATTAGACATTGCTCAGCTAATTCTCGACAGTGGGGATGCGGGGATCTGGCTTTGGAATGTACAAACAGGCGAAACCATTTTTAATGATAAGTGGGCCGATATTATCGGTTATTCACTGCAAGAATTATTGCCAGTTTCAATTGAAACTTGGCTCAGCTTTGCTCACCCTGACGACCTGTCAAAATCGGAACAGCTATTAAACGCTCACTTTAAAGGTGACTCTGAGCGCTATATTTGCGAAGCACGAATGAAGCATAAACAAGGGCACTGGGTTAAAGTGCTCGATAAAGGCAAAGTGCAAAGTTGGGATGAAAATGGCAACCCTGAGTGGATGTTAGGCGTTCATATCGATATTACTGAACAGTGGTTAAAAGAGCGTGAAATTGAGTTTTTACATGCTAAGTTGCAAAAATTTACTGATAACTTACCGGGGTTTGTTTATCAGTATGTGGTCGAAAATGATGGTACCACATATTTCCCTTTTGCCAGCTCCAAAGTCTTCAACATTTATGGCTGCACAGCAGATGATATAAAAAATTCTGCTGATTTAATGATGCATATTATTCATCCAGATGACTTAAAGCGCATTATAAAAAGCATTGAAAAATCGCGAGTCGAATTATGCGATTGGCATGAGGTGTATAGAGTTAATCACCCCACAAAAGGGGTGATTTGGGTTGAAGGAAAGTCCTCACCAATTGCCCGTGCTAATGGCAGTGTTGAGTGGAATGGTTATTCAGAAGATGTCACTGAAGAAGTTAAAAGCAACGAAAAAATACAGCTGCTTACAGCCGTTTTCTCAACAACAAGCCGTGGTATATTGATCACCACCCCTGAGCCTAAAATTGTGGATGTTAACCCTGCTTTTGAGCAAATTACAGGTTTTAGTAAGGCAGAAGTGCTTGATAAAAACCCATCTATTCTCTCAGCTAAGCAGCAACCCACAGAGTTCTTCGAGTTGATGTGGGAGCGTTTATTAAATACTGGGCGCTGGCAAGGTGAAATATGGAACAAGCGCAAAACCGGTGAAGTTTTTCCTGAGTTGTTAACCATAGATGCCATGTATGACGAACATGGCCAAGTGAGTCATTACATTGGTGCATTTGATGATATTTCACAGGCAGTAGAAAAGCGCCAACTGCTTGACGAATTAGTCAATCAAGACCCACTGACAAAGCTGTTAAATCGGCGAGGTTTAGATATTCAGTTACATTCATTTTCTCATCATGCGGCGAATGAAGGTAACCAGTTTTCGTTGATTTATGTCGACCTTGATAACTTTAAACTGGTAAATGATACCTTTGGTCACGAGCAGGGCGATAATCTACTTCTTGAAATCAGTGAGCAGCTTTCACTTCAGCTGCGTGATAAAGACATATTAGCGCGCATTGGTGGCGATGAGTTTGTGATTGTGTTGCCAACGTTAGCAAAACTCTCTGTTTGCCAAGACATTGCTGGACGCTGCCAAAAAGCAGTTGAAGGCGTAGCAAAGCGCTACACAACAAAAGTGCCTGTGAGTGCGAGTTTTGGTATCGCGCTTTACCCAAAAGATGGTAAAAACGCCAAAGAGTTACTCGCCACAGCTGACGAGCAAATGTATAAGATGAAGCTTAAACATAAAGCATCACCACTCGGTTGATATTTCGACACTCGGCAATTTATTTAAAAGCGGAAGTAAAGCGCGCTCTTTGCGTAAGTCTTTGCGTTCGTTTTCTAAGTCTTTACGCTCTCTATAAAGCGCTTTTTGCTGGCTATTATCAAGTTGATTGCTGTTAAGCTCTGCACGAATATCTTTTAGGCGACGGTCTATGTCGTCAATTCGGTCATCAATGTATATCAGCCTTTGCTGTACTTGATACCTGTCGTTACCTTCTTGCCATGCTTTACGAAAAGCTGTGCTATTACAGATGCCATTGTAAGATGCGCCTTGCATACCAAGGGTAAAGCCATTTTCGGGCTCACAATACACTGCCAGACCTTGATCGTATCCCACTTTATATTCAGCAATATTGGCACTTACGCCATATTCGCTGCATTGTGATAAGGCATCGATGCCATCACGATACTCAGTGCCATCTGCACCATGTTTATAACCAATACCATGCCAATTGGCTTGTAAACATTCATCTTTACTGACTGAGGTACAGCCTGCTAATACGATTAATGGCAGTAGAGGAAGTGTCCATTTTCTCATTAAAGTCTCAGCTTAAATTATTAATAACTGACTTGATTCTAGCCTGTAATATTATTTTTTAGAAAGTAGTTTTTGTATTTCATAATAATGCCCTCAGATGAGGGTATTATGACTATCAATTACCACTGACAGAACCGCTGAGCATCTGCTTTTTTATAGCGATTAAATACATCAGCTAGTTGATTAATATAATGAAATTCTGTTTTGCCTAATTCATTGAATTGGATATAACCTGCGATAACAGCCATGTTAACCACCTTTTCGTTTGCTAACTTACATGTAAAGTTGCAAGCCATAGGCCAAAACGAATAAAGGCCTTAAACAAGGCCTTTGGGTAACATTACAAAAGCTGATCAGCGATTGTTAAGTTGTTGGTTGATTTCATCAAAAATACTTGCATCATCAATGGTTGATGGAATTTGCAGTTCTTCACCATCGACCAATTGACGTAAGTTCTTTCTGAGTATTTTCCCTGAGCGGGTTTTTGGTAAGCGCTCAACATGCAAAATATTCTTTAAGCAGGCAATGGCGCCAATTTGATTTCTTACCGAGTGAACTAACTGTTGCTCGACTTCTTTGCTATCGCCAAGGTAATCGTCTTTGAGCACTATCATCGCCATAGGTAATTGCCCTTTAAGTGCATCGTTAACACCAAATACTGCGCATTCAGCAACAGCAGGGTGGGCTGCTACAATTTCTTCCATTTCACCGGTTGATAAGCGATGACCTGCAACGTTAATTACATCATCGGTACGACCCATAATAAATAGATACCCATCGTCATCAATATAGCCGCCATCACCAGAGAGGTAATAACCAGGGTACTCACTTAAATAGCCCGCTTGAAAGCGTTCATTGTTTTGCCAAATTGTTGGTAAGCAGCCAGGAGGTAAAGGTAGTTTAATAACCACTGCGCCGCTTTCGTTTGCGGCGCACTGCTCACCATTCATATCAAGAATTTGTACATCAAAGCCCGGTGTTGGCACCGTTGAACTTCCCGGTTTAGTGGCAAGTTGTTCAATACCAATTGGGTTACACGCAATTGCCCAACCTGTTTCTGTTTGCCACCAGTGGTCGAGTACGGGCAAGCCGGTGTTGTCTTTCAACCACTCATACGTTGGCGGATCTAGGCGTTCGCCGGCCAAGAATAAACGTTTTAAACTTGAGGTATCGTATTGTTTAAAGCCCTCGGCGGTGGGGTCTTCTTTTTTAATTGCGCGAAATGCAGTTGGAGCACTGAATAGGGCGGTGACTTGATAATCTTCTACAACACGCCAAAATGCACTGGCATCTGGGGTTCTAATGGGTTTACCTTCGTAAAGTACGGTGGCACAGCGATAAATGAGCGGTGCATATACAATGTATGAGTGACCAACCACCCAGCCAATATCGGAAGCTGCCCAAAATACCTCGCCGGGCTTCATGCCATACACGGTTTCCATGCTGTAATGCATTGCAACTGCGTGACCACCGTTTTCTCGAACCACCCCTTTAGGTGTTCCTGTGGTGCCTGATGTGTAAAGAATATAAAGCGGGTCGTCGCCTGCAACAGGCACTGCATCGACTTCACTTGCTGCATCAGAGGCTGATTGCCAATCGATGTCTCGGCCATCTTGCATCTCGGCAATGGCTTGTTCACGCTGAAATACAATACAGTGTTCAACAGCATGCTTGGCATTTTCGAGTGCTTCATCAAGCAGTGGCTTATATTCAATCACATGATTAATTTCGACCCCGCAAGACGCAGTAAGCACAAGCTTAGGTTTTGCATCATCAATACGCACAGCGAGTTCGTGCGGTGCAAAACCACCAAATACAACGGAGTGAATGGCACCAAGGCGCGCACACGCCAGCATACCAATAACTGCTTGTGGGATCATTGGCATATAAATGACTACACGGTCACCTTTGCTTACACCAAGGGATTGCATGAGCCCAGCAAATTTAGCAACTTGAGTTTGTAACTCGCCATAAGTGTATTGTTGTTTGGTATTGGTAACAGGAGAGTCGTAAATCAGTGCAGTTTGATCGCCATAGCCTGCTTCGACGTGTTGGTCGAGGGCTAAGTAACAAGTGTTTAACTGACCATCGGCAAACCAATGGTAAAAATCATTATCGTCATATTGATAAGGGACACTTGGCTCTTTAAACCAAGGAATTCGTTTACTTTGCTCAAGCCAAAACTGACCCGGATCGCGCTGGAACTGTTGATATTGTTGTTGATATTCGCCCGCCATTGTGAGGCTCCTATACTTTTTAGTGAGAGTAATATCCAAGCTACCCTAAGATGCATGTTTCAGCGCTATCACAGGGAACTCAATACAAGGCGTGGCAATGTAGGAATGTGGGTACCTTTCAAATTGTCACAACACAGTAGTGGGTTTCCTGTGAAGCGCCCAAAGGGCAAGGCTAAAACGCATTTATCCAGCGTTATTGATTTTAATAAGGGAACACCATTATTTGCAATCAATGCCTTGTCTAAATGCGTTTTATCTCTTGCTGAATTCTCGCATCTTAGGGTAGCTTGGATATCTAAAATGTAGGTGTTTTTTTGATTAAATAATATGCGACCTTGGTCGGCATTAATTGAGCTAAATGTAGTGAAATCGCCCTGTTTAGGGGCGATTTTAGGGAATCGTGGTGCTAATTAAACCTGTTGTTCACTAATAAGCGGTAAGCAAATGAGGATCTTAACGCCACCTAGCTCACTATACTCAGCTTTAATAGTGCCTTTGTGTGTTTCAATCAGACTTTTACAAATTGCAAGCCCAAGGCCTGAGCCGCCTGTTTGACGGCTGCGCGACTTATCAACGCGGTATAAACGTTCGAATATTTCAACTAACTGATTATTGGTAACGCCGGGTGGGGTATCTTCAATACTAAAAGTAATACTCTGCTCTGATGCTGTCGCTATAAATTTAATTTTGCCGGGTTTATCAGTATAAAAAGTACTGTTTGATAAAAGGTTAGTCAGTACTTGCTTAATTTTATCGATATCCCATGTCACTTTGATATCTGCAGCAAGGTGAATGTTACTAGTAAATTCAAAGCCTTTGTTTTCTACAAAAGTAGTAAAGTCTTGCTGCCAAACGGATAATACATCAGCAAGTAAATAGGGTTTTAGGTTCAGATATAGGCTATCTGAGTCAGCTTGTGCTAGTTGATGGATATCTCGGATAAGCACATTGATATCGGTAAGTTTTCGATTAATGGCATCGTAAGAGGCATCTACGTCTTTGGCGATATTGTATTGCAATGCTTCAACTTGCAATTGTAGTGCTGTGAGTGGCGTGCGAATTTCATGAGACACATCGGCTAGTAAGCGGTTCTTTTTATCAACGACTTCTTGGAGTAGCTGTGCTCGTTCACTGGCAAGCTTACGCTTTTTAAATGAGCGGTAACCAAAGCCAGATATCAGCAAAATCACGCAGCTTAAGCCCAGTAACCACGCTTTGAATTGCCATTCACTTTCGCTTAGTTGAGCCGCTTGAATTTGCTTTTCAGCACTCAATTGGTTGATTTCTTGCTGATTTCGCATAAAAGCTACTTGGCTTTGCATCGCGGCCACGGTTAAGTCGTGCTGATTTTTACCGGTACTATCTTCAAGGGTTTGATAGCGGTTTTGCGATTCAAATGCTTGTTTATACAGTTGTAAAGCAAGGTAAGAGTCAGTGAGTAACTTATTTAAGCTAATTTGATCTTCAACATCTTGCAGCTCATCAGCCTGTTTTAAAGCCTGCTCTGCGGTTTTAATTGCTTCAGCGTGATCATCAAGGGCTTGATAAATACGTGTTTGGGTGATCCCTAAAGATACCAAGTGTGAGCGAAAATTATAGTCAGTAGCGATTGCCAAAGCGCGGTTGATATAGGCTTGCGCTTCACTTATGTTATTTTGTTTTAAAGCAATTAATGCCATTAAATTATAAGAGCGACATAGCCCTGTGTTTGAAGATGATTGCTGATAATAGCTAATCGACTTTTCTGCGTAATCTGTGGCTGTAGCAAGTTCACCTTGTTTTAGCGCAGCGTAGCCGACCTTCATGGCACTGTTACCGATGTCGACTTTTGAGCCAATTTCTAAATCTAACACGTGAGACATTTTAAAGTGCTTTAACGATTGAGCACTGTCGCCCATACGGCGGTAAACTTCGCCAATTTCGTAAAGCGAATCGGCTATGCCTTTTTTGTCATCAAGCTTTTGGTGCAAAGAAAATGATTGAGTTAAACTTGCAAGCGCCGCATTGTGATCGCCAATAATGGCTTCGATTATTCCTAAGTTTAGTAATGCCGATGCATAGGATTTTTCATCATCAAACTCATGTAAGATATTAACAGATTTTTGTGCCTCATTAAGGGCGGCTATGTATTTATCTTGCCAGCGTAAAATGGCAGCTAATCGCTCATAAGACTGGGCAATCAGCACAGAATCTTTTATCCGTTTAGCAATAGCTAATGCATCTCGGTAGTGCTGCTCTGCTGTTAGAAAGTTACTTTTTCTGCCTTGTGCGTAGCCCTGAATAAGCATCGCTCGTACTGCGATAGCCTGATTACTTTGCTTTTGTCCGTACTCCAGTAGCTGCTCTGCATAGCTCAGTGCTTGATCATAATCACCACTGCTCACATTCATAAATGCCAGCGATTCGAATGCCTCTTGTATGATGTTAGGCTCATTGACGAGAGTTGAGTCGTTAGTTAACTGCTCAAATATTTCAGTGGCTTGGTTTGGGTTACTATTGCGTAGTGACTGGGCTTCGTTTAGCTTTTCTAACGCTTGTTCAGGGGTAATAGCATAGGCGCTTAGCGTTAGACAGCTAAGGGCACAAGCTAAGGCTAAGCTTTTATAAAATAATGGAGTGTTTTTCATTTTTAATTAGGTAAAGGCAACTGCCATTTTTGTAATATTGCTTGGTATTGACCACTTTGCTTCAAAGCTTCAACCGCGTTTCTTAATTGCACAGCGAGTTGTTTATCTAAATTAAGATTTGCAGCTAAATAAAGACCTGACGGAAAGTCATCTAAGTGTAGGCTTTTATGAATATCACTCGGATCAACCCCAGATAATGCCAGTTCGTTTTGCAAAGTCAGGGTGTTGGTCAGCACAAAGTCTATGCGCTCTTTTTCAAGCAATTGCCAAAGTTGATGGTAATGACTGACTAGCACCAAATTTTTATCTTCATTAAATCCGGCATGCTTCAAGTAATGCTCACTTGAATAGCCTCGAATAGTCGCGACACGGTACTGCTGAGCTTGCTTTAAACTAAATATTTTGTGGCTTTTGCTCGCAAGGTCAACGAGGTAAGCGTCCGAAAAGTAGGTTTGTGCTAACCACTGAAAGCGACTCTCACGAGCTGGGTTTTTTAGTAGCGAAATCATTAACATGTTTGGATTGTTTTCGAGCTCATGAAAAGCCCGCGCCATAGGCATAATTGCGAATTCGCTGGGGATGTTTGCGTGTGTTAAGGCGGCTTTTATTACTTCAACAAGTGCACCATCGGCTTCGCCTTGCTGATTTTTAAAATGGTAAGGAGGTAGATCTTCAGCGATAAAGGTCAGTGTTTTCGCAGCCGTTGCACAACTGATGAAACAAAGCATGGTAGCAATCAGTAATGAGCGAAACAGCATAAAGATCCTTTATCCTTAAACAAGTATTTAACATACTAAAGAATCTTAATGAAAAGGTATAGGTTTTTAATTGCCAAGTCAGATTTAGTTGCTTTTTTTACTGCGGGGTGCCCCTAGCAAGATACCGATATGGCAAACACACACAGATAGAAAAGCACTCAAGCCCAATGCACCGCCATAGCCATGCAAGCGCGGCACAAGGTATTCAAACAACAAAGCAAACAATATTGAAGCAATGGCTAATGTAAAAATGCCAAAGCGTTTTGGTGCGCTCATGCCAATGAAAGTCCCCCCAAAAAACGCCACGCTGTAAAGTTCTACATCAACAGGGAATAGGCTTAAAATTGCAAATGCAATAATGCTAGTGGCGGCTGAGGCGCGAATGCCATCAAAGCGATTATGATGCGCTAAAAAGTAAGTAGAGTAGGCACCAAGTAAAGCGGTAATTGTAATAAACAAATCCATTAAAAGACTCCTTTTGCAAGCATGTAAAGCGCCACACTGGCAAAAGCAACGCTACCAAGACGACCACCAAAACCTGCAAATAGGTTCATAGTTAATACGTAAAGGCTGGCACCAATTAAAGAGATAAAACTCAGCTCCCAGTAGCTGTTGATTAAACTCGATGAGCACATACCAGCAAAACTACCAGCGTAAATGGCTGCATAAGGATGGTTACCAAAACGAGCAGGAAAAGAAATAAATGTGCCAACTAATCCAGTAAATGCAGCAGATAACACAAGGGCAACATTGGCTTGATCATGAAGTAAAAAGCAGGAAAAACAGCCAACAGAAAAGGCCAAAAACTTGACCATGAAAAATGTAATATGTGCCATTAATTGAAGATACACCTCGCTTAAGTAGGTAAACGAGGTGCATTATCTCATTGATGAGTTTAGTCCTGCAACTGCGCTTTGGCGGGTATTGCTGCTACTTTGGTATGGTGGCCATACAAAGCAACGATTAAAAAGCAAACAAGTGGTACAACAAACGAAACCGCAGTGTTAAAGGCATCTATGGTTGCAGCTTGGATCAGAGGTAAAAATGCGCCCCCTAAAATAGCCATTACTAAACCTGCCGCACCAACTTTTGCATCTTCGCCGAGGCCTTCTAGTGCTGTGCCGTAAATGGTTGGAAACATCAAAGATAGACAGCTTGAAATAGCGACAAGTGCGACTACGCCCACTAAATTAACTTGGGTGGTAACAATAAAACAAAGCACGGCTGCAACTAAAGCCATAAAACGCAGTAATTTAGCGCCGCTAATAAAGCGCATTAACCAAGTCATAATGAATCGAGATACTAAAAACACCAGCATAGAATATTGTAAGACTTGGCCGCCGGTGACTTCTGTAGTGTTAAGTGCTTCCATGGTGTAGCCAATGGTGTAGGTCCATACACAGGTTTGGGCGCCAACATTAAAAAACTGTGCCAGCACGCCAAATCGGTAGTGCTTATTTTGATACAAATGTTGAAAGGTCTTTTTAAGTTTACGCGGCTGCGCGGCGGCTTTTGTTGCTGTGGCAGGAGAGCGACTAAAAAAGATACATAGCCATAGTAAGATTAAGCAACAGGCCATACCCACATACGGCACCATCACAGCATCGAGTTCTGCACTCACAACGGTTTTTAGTTGCGCTTCACTCATTAGGGCACGGCTTGCGCTATCAGCTTGATTTAAGTTCGGTAAAATCAACGTCGCCGCTAAAAACACACCAATATTAGTACCAACAGGGTTGAAAGCTTGCGCGAGGTTAAGTCTACGGGTTGCTGTTTGCTCGCATCCTAACTGCATGACATAGGGGTTTGCCGAGGTCTCTAAAATAGACAAGCCACCAGCAAGAATAAACAAGGCCAATAAAAAGTGGCTATAGAGCATGGTTTGGCTAGCAGGGTAAAACAATAAGGCACCACTTGCGGCCATGGCTAAACCCACTAACAGCCCCGTTTTATAATTAAACCGTCTATTGATCATGGCTGCCGGTAAAGCTAAGCAAAAATAAGCACCGTAATAACTAAACTGCACAAGTGCTGATTGCAACGCACTCATCGAAAATGTTTTGCTAAAAACTTTCACTAATGGGTCTGTCATATTGGCCGCAGTACCCCAAGCAGCAAAGCAAATTGTAAGCAGAATAAAAGGCCAAAGCATTTGGCGCGATACAATAGCAGGCTGTGTTTGCATAGTTCACCAGATTAATGTGTTCATATTGTTGTGGCCGACAGTATTCACGACTATAAATAATAAATCAACCTAGTTGATTTATTATTTTAACTGGTAGATAGTACGCCAAACAGGTCTAATAGGCCGCTTATCAAGCTTATATCAAGAAGGATGTTATGAAGAGCAGTTTATCGCGAGCACCAAGAAGCAAGAACGAGCGCGCAATTTTAAGTTTAATTAGGCAACAGCAAAGCATGCCTAAAGCGCAAATAGCAAAAGCGTTAGCCTTGTCTGCTCAGGCTGCAACAGTGAACATCAACAAGCTCGAAGAAGATAAGCTATTGCTTCGTGATGCACCTGTAAAAGGACGAGTAGGGCAGCCAAGCGTGCCGTTTAGGCTCAATCCAGATGGCGCATTTAGTTTTGGTTTGAAAATCGGGCGACGACGCTTCGACCTGATACTCGTTGACTTACAAAGCACGCAAAGAGCATCGGTATCTGTTGAGGTGAATGAAGCATCTGTCGATGAGCTTAAATCATTCTTAGAAACATATATCCCACAATTAATCAGTCAATTAGAACCTGAACTGCGCTCACATGTGTGTGGGCTAGGGGTCGCTATGCCGTTTGATATTTGGCAATGGCAAGCCGCTTCAGATACTGCAACAAATACCCTTAGCCAATGGCAAAATTTCGACTTAAAAGGTTACTTAGAAAGTCAGTTTAATTTACCGGTTTATATTAGTAACGATAATAACGCTGCCTGCTGTGCAGAACTAAGCCTTGGTAACCCTAATAACTACAGCGATTTTTTGTATGTTTATTTGGGGGCTTTTTTAGGTGGAGCTGTGGTGATTAACCACCAACTTCTCGAAGGTAAAAGTGGTAATGCCGGTGCTATAGGCTCAATGCTAAACGCTGATCGGGAGCAGTTACTTAGTCAATGTTCATTACTATCATTGCAAAGCGAGTTTGATAAGCAGCAACTTAGCATTTCAGTGTATGAGCTTACCGACAGTCAGTTTACAACCCATAAATTGCTAGTTCAGCCTTGGCTTGAAAAATCTGCTGAGGCTATCAGTATTGCCATGCATAACAGTTTAAGTTTATTAGATATGCAAGCTGTGATTATTGATTCGCCGTTACCGAGTAAAGCGCTTGAACAGCTCAAGCAGTTATCAATTGCAGCATTTGCACGTTTAGATAGTCGTGGACTACGTAGCTGTGAAGTGGGTTTGGGCGTGTGCGGGGAAAAAGCGCAGTCGATAGGGTCTGCTCAACTTGCGCTTAGTCATCATTATTTTTAAGCAGGAGTGAGCAGCTCACTCCTGCTTAATTCATTACTTCTGATATTGTTTGAACCACGCAAGCGTGTATTCAATTTTCGAAATCATACGTGATGGACGACCCGCAATACCATGTGGTGAGCCCGGCACACGAATAAGCACGGTATCGACCTTTTGCAGTTTTAATGCTTGATAGAACTGCTCTGATTCTGAAATAGGCGTACGGCGGTCTTCTTCACCTGTCATGATCAATGATGGCGTGGTTACGTTACCCACTAATGAAAGCGGCGAACGTTTCCAGTAGTGCTCAACATTATCCCATGGCATACCAGGGAATTGGTTACGAATTTGACCAATATAGCTGTCGGCTGAAAGAGTTTTACTTAACCAGTTGATCACAGGCTTGGTAATTGCCGCAGCGTTGAAGCGGTTTGTTAAACCAACCGCATAAGCCGTTGCAATACCACCTGCTGAACCACCAGCAATAAATAGGTTATCTTTGTCGATAAAGCCTTTAGCAATCATGGCATCAACTGCCGAGTTGTGATCGGCAAAGTCTTCTTCAGAGCTGTATTTACCATCTAGCAGTAGTGCAAAGTCTTTACCGTAACTTGTTGAACCACGGTAATTCACATATACAACCACGTAACCTTCAGCGGCATAACGTTGTAATTCAGCAGTAAAGCTTGGGCCATAGGCAAGATGTGGGCCGCCGTGAATTTCGACCATTAATGGGTATTGTTTGTTTTCATCAAAGTCAGGTGGTGTGATATACCAACCTTGAATGGCTTGGCCGTCGAACTGCGACTTAACATTCAGCTCATGCACTTTACCAAGCTTCTTATGGCCTAATACATCTTCGTTTAATGAAGTTAGCGTTTTACTTTTACCTCTGTAGATGTAGCCTAAATCAGCTGGGCGGTATTCACTGCCTGTGGTGTACGCAATAGCGCCATTATTGGCCATGCTGAAACTACCACTGATATACGGACGACCAATTGAAGTGCCCGATACGGTATCAGTTAAGTCAGTGACCTTACCGCGGCTGTTTACTTTAGCGAGCTTACGCTTACCAAAATCATCGTACTGAATAACAAAGTCACCATCGCCTGACCACTTATAATCAGCCACTGAGCGGTCTAATTTTTCAGTAATATGCTTGATTGATTTATCGTCTAAATCGAGCATAGATAGTGTCGAGTTAATGTAAGGCACAGGGGCGTTGTCACGCGCAACAAAGGCAAGTTCATCACCGTCTTGTGCGTAACGCGGGTTGCTTTCGCGACCTGGTAAATCGGTTAGTTGCGTAAGCTCGCCTGATTTTACATTAATTTCATATAGGTCTGACTCAGTTGTGCGATATTCCCACTCATCATTGCGATCAGCAGAAAAAGCTAGTTTTGTGTTACTTGGATCCCAAGCAAGTGGGCCATAGTGCTGATAATCACCCGATGTTAATTGGCGTGGTGTGCCACCCGAAACAGGAATAACAAAAACGTGACGATATGAAGGCTCTAAAAAGCCTGCGCCATCAGCTTGATAGCGTGCTTTTTCAAACACTCTCACTGGTTTTGACCACTCAGCGCCTTTTGGTTTTTTCGGCAATTTTACTGATTTAGCGAACGCAGATTTACCTTCAGGGATGCTCATGGTGAAAGCAATTTGTGCAGAGTCATTCGACCAAGTTAAGTTACGTACTGATTTTGGTAGTTGCGTTAATAATGCTTGTTTGTCTTGTGCTAACCAATAAACGTGAAGTTGATTTGAGCCACTTGAGTTGCTGGTAAAGGCAATTTTCTTGCTATCTGGAGACCAAGTAGGTTGGCTATAGCTATGCTCATCTGAAAACAGCGGTGTGTGTTGACCAGACTTTATATCGTACAGCCAAAAGCTACGCTTATTACCATCTTTCATGATGTCGTAGCCGCTGCGAACATAAACGATTTTTTTACCGTCTGGGCTTATTTGTGGGTCGCCTGCGTATTCAAGTTGAAAAATATCTTCAGAGACAAACTTGTCGTTAGCATATACTTGAGCTGTTGTTGCTGCGCACAGCAAGCTTGCTCCAATAAGGATTGTTTTTTTTAATTGCATGGAATGGTCTTTTTTTAGCCGTAAAATTTTATCCTAAAAGCAGACCATTCGCTGCGCAAGCACATTGAGATAAAGTTGCATTTACCTCAGTTGAATTGACTCTAAATTTATTTGTACTTGCTAGTAGCTGATTTTAAAGGCTTATACCAATCCGCAATAATACTTAATCATTTTGAGGGATTAAACCTGTCGCTACCTGCGTTAAAAATTTCTCATTTAGAACAACTAAATAACGAAATTTTTGCCTTGTTATCAACTAGGTTTCCTTGCCTCAAAATAGACTACTTAATTAAGCAAATTGGTATTAGGCAAACTTAAAATAGTCATCCCAACGCGCATCTAAGCGCTGTTTGGCCTCATCTAAATCAACCGCTGAATAAAGATCACTTTGCTGATTAACTAGATCAAGCTTTACGAGTTTGTTTAAAGCATCATCAATTTCAAAGTCGAGCTGGCAATTATGTTGCTCCTTAAACCATTGCTCAATTTGATTATCTAATTGCTCTGCCGTCATCGCTGATTCGCTTTTTAGTAAAAAGGTGTAGGCAAGCAGCGCCTCTTTAACATCTTCTTCTTCAGCTGCATCAACTAGAGTATGGAAAACACCTGCATTGTTATCGAGGTTTTTAAAATACAAGTTGTCGGCCAGTGCTTTCATAAAGCGAATTTTACGGTTTTTAAACTTGCTCCATTCTTTAAAAATAAAGCTGCCAAATACCCCCATGCCGATTGCAAAGGTAATAAAGTGTTGCTGACTCATATGCACTTCTTCACTGCGCCAACCACCCCAAAAGGCAATCAGAGCAATCAGTAGTAAAATTGACGCGCCTAATTTTGTTACCAACACCACAGCACCGCCAATCAATGCTGATGAACCAATAATCAGTTTATCTATTGGGCGCATTTTTACTTCGCTATTCGGAAACAGCATTTCTAAATCGGCTTTTGGCACATTCTGAAATAATTTGACGATGGTTGAATTTGGTTCAAAGCCCACTGGCATTTTGCCTTTTTCTAAAAAGTACTGCTCGTCTTTAAAGCGGATGAATATGGCAACGCGGTCATAGTTAGTAAATTGAATCTGTTTTTTCTTAAGTCCCCAAAAACTGCGCAGCGTCTCAGTTTTTTGCGATTCGCCGCGGCGGTAAAAGACTACTTCTGCAAAGTCATCAAACTCAACGGCTAAACGCACTTTAAATAAAGACTCTTCATTCAGTGCATCTTGCAAGTCTTGATTGGTAATGGTTTCAAAATTGGCAGCATTGAGTACGGTGGCAAAGTCTTTTGCAAAGGCAGATTGGTAGCTGGCACGTTGCTCGTTAGTAATCGGTGTTAGAGTACGGGTGTCGCTGTTTGGGTCAAATGGCGCATAGTTGTTTTTTAATGACTCCAGCAGCTCGTGATATTGATAATGAGTCACGCTTTGCAAAAGTGTAGCAAACTCCATAAACGAACCTGATTGCGATTTACCTAAATAGGCTTGGCAAAGGTTGATGATGTCGTGTTTTCGAAAAGGAATAAATCGTGCGTCGCTCATTGATTCTTGCTGTGTCATTTAAATTGTCAGCGATGATAAAAAAATAACAGCAGAATTGCGACCGTTAGTGGCAAATAGCATGAACTTAGACTTTTTTACTGACTAAAACGGCTTATTTTTAGACTTTTTACTCCAGTAAAAACGCTGGTTTTTGCCCTTTAAAGCGGCTTTATCATGCACTTTTAAATTTGCTTTGCTAATGTTGAGTTCATTGCAGTACGTTGTCGTGATTAGTTATGAATAAGCAAGCATCCCCTCCTGAAGTAAAGGCTGAGTTAAACTCAGTGCCACTCATAATAAAGCAGTTATTTATTAGTTCTTTTATTGTCTTTTTGTTGCTGATAGTGATCACCTATCTGTATTACTTTAATCGGCTCGAAAACGATATCTACTTAAATGGCGTGCTAAGTGACGCCATCAATTTGCTTATTTTGATTTGTATTTTCGCGTTTGTGCAAACCTCGGTGGTTGCTAAGCGCAGTTACTTATTTTTAAGTGTGGGTATCTTCCTTTGGAGTGTTGGGCTTACTTTTGATTTTTTAGACGAGCTGGTATTTCAACCAATCTGGGTTGGCATTTATATCGAAGATATTACCCGCACTTTAGGGATGCTAGTAACTGGGTTTGGTCTTTATCTTGCCCTTACAGACTTAGCTAAAACCCGCGAACAGCTTGAAGAAGAGCTAAAAACAGATGTATTAACAAAGGCGTACAACCGTCGTTATTTTTATCATTATGTGCAGCAAAACCAAGATAAGCCACATAGCCTAGTGATAGCTGATATCGATCACTTTAAGGCGATTAATGATGAATATGGCCATGATGTTGGTGATCAGGTATTGATAGATTTTGTATATCAATGTCATCAAGCATTAGATGAAGACATTCTATTTGCACGAATCGGCGGTGAGGAGTTTGCACTTTATGTAGCCACCGACGACGCTGATGAGTTACGTGCTACCTGTGAGCAACTGCTCAGCCTTGCTAATAATGTGATGGTGACGCCGGGTAAAACGCTCAGCGTGAGTGTGGGTTCGGCTATAAAACGTGCCACAGAGACATTTAGTAACACCATGAAACGTGCCGACCAAGCGCTTTATTTGGCAAAAAACCAAGGCCGTAGCCGTTATGTTCATAAACCGTAAGGGACGGTTAAGGGTTTTTGTTGTAACCTATATCGCAACAAAACTCCAAGGGATGAATAATGGCAATTGCTAAAAAGTTAAAGCAAAAAACACGGCAGTTTATCGACTCTAAACATATGCTTAAATCAATAACGGCGGCATCCTTTTTAGAGTCAACCATAGTGCCTATTCCTCTTGAAGCTGTGCTTGTTCCGTTAATGCAAGCCCGCCGCGAAAAGCTCTGGTTAATCGCATTAATGGCGACCATAGGTTGTATTATTGGTGCTATTTTTGGTTATGCCCTTGGCTACTATCTATTTGATGTAGTGGGGGACTGGGTTATTAATACCTTCTCAAACCCTGAGCAGTTCGAGCAAGTTAAGCAAAAAATGCAGGCACAAGGCTTTTGGTTTGTATTGACGCTCGGTATTGTGCCCATCCCATTTCAAATTGCCATGCTGGCTGCTGGAGCAACTAAGTATTCAATTTTTCTATTTTTACTGGCAACGGTTATTGCTCGCTCAATCCGCTACTTTGCCCTTGCTGCAGTTGTTTATTACGCGGGTAATCAGGCAGAGCGAGTTATTCAAAAGCACAAAACCAAAGCTTTAGTCGCTATTTCTGTGTTAGTACTGTTACTTTGGTGGCTCAGTACACTTATTTAACAAATAAAAAATACTGATTATGGTTATCCTGTCTATACTTTGAATTAAGGAAAGCGCTAAATAAAACAACAGGATGACCCATGAATACCCTAGTGGCTGCACTACCTATTTTGGTGCTGATCTGGATGATGGTAAAACGCAGCCCCATCGCATCTTATATTGCCTTACCCATAACAGCGCTACTTGCTGCTTTACTGCAACTGTTTTACTTTCAAGCTGATTTAAAGCTGTTGCTTGCTAATTCGTTTGCTGGTGTGTTGTCTGTTATGACGCCCATTTCGATTATTGCAGGGGCTATTTTACTTAACCGCATGTTGGCAATATCTGGGGCCGAAACCACGATAAAACATTGGCTAGAATCAATTAGCAGTAATCAAGTTGCACAGTTGATGATCATTGGTTGGGCATTTGCATTTATGCTCGAAGGTGCATCGGGATTTGGCACGCCTGCGGCCATCGCTGCGCCTATTTTGGTCGGGCTTGGTTTCTCGCCTTTTAAAGTGATTATTTTCACTCTAATTTTAAACTCGATCCCCGTATCTTTTGGTGCAGTAGGCACACCAACATGGTTTGGCTTTTCGGCGCTAAACTTAGACGATGGGCAAGTGTTGGCTATCTCAAGATGGACGGCGCTTTGTCATGTTGTTGCTGCTTTGGTTATTCCTATGATTGCGCTGTGTCTTGTGCTGCCACTAAAAAAGGTGCGTCAAAATAGCGTATTCATTTATTTAAGTGTGTTTTCATGTGTCTTGCCTTATTGGTTGTTTGCCCAGTGGAACTATGAATTTCCTTCGTTGATTGGTGGTGCAGTGGGGCTATTAGTCACTATCTATTTAGCAAGTAGGGGAGTGGGGTTAGATAAGTCAGCTGCAAATGCACAAAGCACGAAAGGCAAGGTTGAGCTCACACCCAAAGCGCTATTTTTAGCATTATTCCCGTTATTACTTTTGATTGTTGTGCTGGTGATAACCCGTATTCATCAGTTGGGTATTAAAGCATTGCTTAACGACGAAACGCTCTGGGTGAGTATTCATTTGGGCTTTGCACAATTTGAATTAAGCAAAGCGCTGATCTTATCTTTACATGAGATATTCGGCACCTCAGTGGGGTGGTCGTATAAAACCTTGTTTGTACCAGCGTTGATCCCGTTTGTATTGGTGGTGTTGATCTGTGTGCCGTTACTTAAAATGAGCAAGCCACAAGTAAAGCAAATGTGCTCCGACACCTTAGGCCGTATTGCTATGCCATGTATTGCTTTAATTGGGGCGCTGGTGATGGTGAATGTCTTAATGCAAGGCGGCCATAATGCGCCCATATTTTATATGGCGAGTACTTTTGCTGATTTAAGCGGGGAGCACTGGGTGTTATTTGCTTCGTACTTGGGAGCTCTTGGGACTTTCTTTTCAGGCTCTGCAACCGTGTCTAATCTTACTTTTGGCGGTATTCAATATGGCATTGCTGAGCAAGTGGGCTTGTCAGAAACCTTAGTGCTTGCATTGCAATCAACGGGGGCGGCGATGGGGAATATGATCTGCATTAGCAATATTATTGCTGTAGCCAGTATTGTTGGAGTGAATAATCAAGAAGGGCCCGTGCTTAAGAAAACCTTTTTGCCTATGCTAATTTACGGTGCAATAGTTGGGTGTTTTAGTTATCTACTTTACTGATTAAACATGTTCAGATAAAAAAGGTGCCCAGATAAACCGAGCACCCTTACGGAGTAATTTACTGAATAGCTTTTTTTACTTCGCGCCAGTCAATAATCTTAAAGTTTTGCGGTGCCTGTGGCATACGGTTGTAACCATCTTGCACAATTAGCACCCCTTCAGGGTAGCCCGGTAACGCAGCCGGTGTTACCGTTAGGCCATCAGTTTCTGATACGCCATCTATTGCTAACTCTAGGTTATTGCTGATTGCAAATTTACCCGCAAACTCTAGGCTAGGGGTATTGCCATCAATAATTTTATAAAGCACATAGCTGTAATCACCTTGGCTAGAAACCACTAAATAGCGGGCATCTTTTGCGTGGTAGATTTCCATGCCTTCTACATCATCAACCAACATATCGTTCACAGTTTGCAGCATTACAGGTTTATTTCCTGCTGTTGGCTCAGCGCCAATAAACCAAATACCTTCGTCTTCTTCACCTAAAAATAGCTGTGCGGTTTTATCATCTGCACTGCAACCTTCAGGTTGACTTGGAACACTAAATTCGCGCACTAGTTGTGCTGATACGCTCTCATTATTACCAGTTAGTTTGTATTGCTGAAATAGGCCTGATTTGTCATTCATAAACACATAGTTGCCTGTGTTTGATGAGTACATACACATACCGTAAATTTCTTTTAGAGTCGTTGGCAGCTCAGCAAGATGTTGCACCTGATTGTGAGTATCGACGCTATAAACACTGATGCTGTTGTGAGTACGGTTACTACCTGCAATCCAGGTATTTGTTGCGTTGTTGATACTTGCATGTTGGCGCACATCAACATTATTTAAACGGCCTGTTTCTAGCGCTTGTAGCTCTTTGCCTGCAAGGTCATACACCATTAAACCACGGCGTTTATCGGTACCTAAGATCAGGCTTTTTGCTGCATTTTTAGGGTTTACCCAAATAGCAGGGTCATCGGCGGCATCACCAAAAGCACGTACTGCATCGGTTTGCGCTTGTGCATTGATGTAAGTAACAGCGGCTGTTTTAGCGCTATTATGTTGTTTAGCCTGCCCATCTATTTGACCTTTTACATAATGACCTGATTCATCATCGTATAACACGATATCAGCTTGCTTATTGTTAAAGCGCACTGCGGCAGATTCAATCGCCAGTTCACCAGCAAATTGCCAGCTGCTAAAACGTTTAGTACTCTTTTCGTAGCGATGTAATTGGTTATCTTCAGAGGTGGTGAACCATAAGCTACCATCATCTGTTGTGCTTAAACCGCCAACTTCAGGCGCTAAGCTGCCAAATGGCGACATCAAAGCCACGGGTTTTTTATCGGCGCGCGATTCAGCATCTGCGTTAATTTGCCAAATGCCTAGCTCGCCTTCACTTAAATAAAGAGTTTTACTGTTATCATCAACCGCACAGCCTGATGTTTCACTTACGCCAGCAAACTCACGTAATTCAAGGTTTAATGCGCGTTTGTTTGCCATATCAAACACCAGTGTTTCGCGGATAAGACCACGAGCGTCTGCCACAAATGCCGAAACTGCTTGAGTTGTCGGGTTAGCAAATAAACACACCGCCTCAGGTTTTGCTTTTGGTGGGCTGATACGGCTAATTTCAGTTAGCTGCCATTTAGCTGCTTTTTGTAAGCTAAAAATCACCGCCTGGTCGGCTTCGTTGTCGATACTAGCAACAAGATAGCTGTTTTTGTTGATCGCCTTAACAGATAACGCTTCGAAATTACCTTTTTGTAATCCGTGCTGTTTACCTGTGGCATCAATAAGTTGCAGGCCTTGGCTTTGTGAGCTCAATAGCCAAGCGTCATCAGCAAGGGCTGCCGCTTGTGAGCCTTGCATATTTTCAGTTGTGCCAAAAGCTGTTAATTGGTTTTTACTTGGTGCCTCGGTTGCCGTTGTTTGGCTACACGCAGCTAGGGTGCTTAGCATTACTGCACTGGCAACAAGATTAAGTGGTTTTTTAAAATTCATGGGATCCCCAAATATACTACAAGGCAGCAATGCGCTGCCTTAATAACTTTTTGTGTATTAAAATGCGTAGCGCAGCATTAACTGAATAACAGGGCCTGCTTCTTCAGACTCCAGTTCATACTCGTCAAAGTCGCGGTTGATTTGGTCATCAACCGTGTCGAACTTGTTAAAGGTTTCGTCTTTACTTGCATCTAATAGGTTTGAGCCCACTAAACGAAGCGTGACGTCTTGCCAGCGTTTTTCTACGAATACTTCAAGGTCTGCGCCATAGTGTGTGGTCACTTCTTCACCCACGATACGGCCATACGCATCACCTTGTTTACGGTAAGTTGCACCGAACGAAGCGCCTAAATCAGGTAGGTCTTGAATAAAACCAATGTTAAACACATAGTCAGATTGGTCGTTGAATTTACGACTACCGAAAGTGTCATCTACTTCTGAATCAAGCCATGAGTAGTTAAAGAATACCCCGGTGTTTGGCATGCTAATGGCGCTTAGCGGCGTTGATAAATCAAGCTCGATACCTTTTACATTGCCATCACCGGTGTTACGCGGTTGCAAAATGTAAGTACCATCACCTTCTGAGCCTTGTTGGCCTGTATTAGCTATTTCGATAAGGTCAGTGACATCACGGTAGAACACATTGATACCCATGACGCCGCTTTTACCCAAGCGATACTCATAACCTAAGTCCATACCCCACGATGATTCTGGTTGTAGGTCTGGGTTACCTAAAAAGTCGTTATCGCCTAACTCTTTTTCAAGTAGAGCTGGGGTGATGTAATCAAAATCAGGACGACGTAAGCTACGTGCAACCGATGCACTGACACGGCCGTTTTCAGAGACGTTGTAGCGTAAATGTGCCGATGGTAAGAAAAAGTCATAATCGTTTTTAGCGCTTACACCTTCTGCTTTGTCAGTAATGGTTGAGTCGGTTGTTTCGTAGCGCACACCTAACTCCCACGAGAAGTCTTGGTCTTCGTGCTTAACTAATGCAAAAACATCTAGGCGGTCTTCTTCGAGTTTATTGACGCCACCAGCGGCTGCTTCAAACTCGTTGTTAAAGCCTGCTAGTGACAGTGGTGTTTTGCTGAACTGATCCCAGCTAGTAAAGCTTTGTTCACTTTCACCTTCGGCTTGATAAACCGCAGTATCGCGTTCTTTACCTTGGACAAAGGCACCGAATTGTATGGTTTTGTTCTCGCCTGCAAATAAGCTATGTTGCCATTGTAATGACCATTCTTTGTCATCAAGGTCTACGGTTTCTTCTTCTTCCTCAAACACCATAGGTAGCTCAGAAGTATCGATTTCTACTTCTTGCTCGTAAACAGACTCTTCAAAGCTTGCAAAACCAAGCTTAAATTTACTGGTGCCACCAAAAAGGGGTAACTCATAACCCGAGTTGATGTTGTAGTTGGTTTGATCGATGAAAGATACATTGGCGTTGTCGGTCTCAAGGTTACCGCCTTCAACAATTGAGTTATTGATTGCTGTTGGATCGTCATATTCGAATGAACGCTCATCTTCAGTACGGTCGGTATCAACCCAAATTGCGCTGATATCGAACTTGCTGCCGTCATCAAAAGCGATCTCATAACTGGCGTTTAGCGAGGTGTCGTCACCGTCACGGATGTCTGATTGATCTTCGCGGTTATCGAATTCTTCGGTTTTGTAATTGGCGTTATTCTCTGGGCTGTCGCCATAGCGTAGGCTTGATTTTTGTTTTGGGTTATAACGTCCTTGTAGGTTAGCGCCAAGTAATAAACGGCCACCAGCAAACTCAGTGCCGTAAACACCAGCAAAGCTTTCTTTTAATTCGCCATCGTCATAACGCAGGCCACCTGCACGCAAGTAACCACCATCTAGGCTGTAACCGTCACGTAATACAATGTTTAGAGTACCGGCAATGGCATCGGCAGAGCGGTTTGCACTTGAAGCACGAATAATTTCTACACGCTCAATTAGCTCAGCAGGAATACGGTCAACAAAGAATGAGCGGTCAGCACCTGCACCAGGTACTTCTTCACCGTTAATAAGTACCTTTGTGTAAGCTGGGCTTAAGCCACGCATACGCGCGCCATCAGACTCTAAAACATCCGATAAAAACGTCACACTCGGTACACGTTTTAATGCATCACCGGCAGTCAGCGGTTCAAAACGTTGAAAGTATTCTTGTGAGTATTCAAGCGTCGGTGCCAGCTCTTGTGAGCGGTTGCGATAACCAATTTCACCGTATACAACAAGCTCTTCAGAGACTTTTACTTTTTTCTCATCGCTGCTTTGTTCGTCTTGTGCGTAAGCGGCAAATTGGCATAAGGCGAGGGCGCTTACTAACGCCTTCGTTTTAAATTGTTTCATGGGTTTGCTCCTGGTTGTCCTTGGTTTGATGAGCAAAGTACGCAGCTTAAATGACGCAAATGTGACAGAAAATCGCTAACAGCCAGCAAAAACAAGTGATTAGCGGGTTTTAAAAGTACTTTTGAGCTGCAATAACCCCATCTTGTTAAGGTAAATACAGTGCTTAAAGGGTTTAACAAGGTTTGACTGTCGTTTTGCTGTCACATTATTGAGCTAATATGACCCTGCTGCTTTAAACGCTAACGAGTTAGCATGGCAGCGTGAATTATTGTTAGGTACTGAGAATGCGATATAACCCCTTTACTCATCATCGATTTTTAACCAATGCCGTTATTGCTCTGTTTGTAATTGCGTTTTTGCTAAGCGCGCAAGCAGGAGAGTTAAAGCCTCTAGCCGATATCGCATGGTTAGATATTTTAGGCGAGGGTGGCATTGTGCTTATGACCCTTACTTGGATAGCTGCGCTGCTTATTTCGAGGCCGCCGGGCAAAGTCACCAGCTTTTTAGTGCTAGGGCTTGGGCTTTTTATGTTTTCAGCTTCCCTTGATTTATTTGATGAGTGGTTACATCAACCAACCAACACGTGGCTTACTTGGATTGAATCATTGCCTGCACCGATAGGTATGATTTTCACAAGTCTTGGACTTTATCAGTGGCACCAAGAACAATACGTACTTAACAGGCAGCTAAAGCGCCGTGAAGCACAGCATCGGGAGCATGAGTTAGTGTGCTCAATAACAGGGTTGTATAAGGCTGATTACTTACAAGCAGTGCTAAAAGAGCAGTTAAGTGAGCCACAGCCATTGCAACTAGCCGCCATTGATATTCGCGGTTTTGCTGATTTTAACGCTGAATTTGGTTTTATCGAAGGCGACCGCTTACTAGGCGAAGTAAGCGAGCTTTTATTGATGAATTGCCGCCTTAGCGATGTCGTGTGCCGTTATGCAGGAGACTGTTTTATGGTGCTAATGCCAAATACCAGCGCAGTACAAGCAAAAGAACTGGTGGCGCAAATTACCTCGGCGCTGAGCCATTGTGCATTTAAGGTCGAAGGTGAAAAACACGCGAAGTTTCAAGATGTAACAGCGGCATTAGTGGGAAGTATGCAAGGCGATACACCACAAAGTTTAAGCTCGCGTTTACACGCTAAGTTACAACAACAAAAACAACAAAGAGTCAGCCATTGTGAAGCCGTATCTTAACCAAGATGATAAATACCTAACCGCACAAGGGCTAATTACCACGCTGGTGGAGCTGGCCTTAAGTCGCGGCATTGCACTACATAAGTTACTCAGAGGCACAGGGGTGTTTGAGCAAGACTTAATGAGTGTGCAGCATCAGTTTAGTATTTCACAGCAAGTGCGTTTATTGACGCAGTTTAAGCAGTTGATGAAATCTGCCGACAGCGGCTTTTTATTAGGCAGTCAGCTGGCGAACGATACCTCTGTTGCCGCCCAAGGCGTGTTACATGCAGCGCACATTGGCCAAGCTTTAAAGCAGTTACACAATTTGCGCATGCAACTAGCCCCTTTGTTATTTAGTTATAGTTATGTGCATAACGAGCAGTATTACATTGTGCTGCAAAATGCTGTGGGCTTGGATGATGAAATAAGCCAGTATGTTATGGAAATTTACAGCGCTGCGTTTTACCAAATTCTTAAAAAAGTGGCGGGTGAGCGAGTCCCTTGTCAGTTTGAGTTTGCCTATAAACGCGCCAGACATAGCCAAGAATACGAGCAGCATTTGGGCCTTAAAGTCGCTTTTGAAAAGCCTATAACCCGTTGGGTATTGAATAAACACGCGCTTAGGCTTACTAACCCCGCGTTTAGTAGTTTTAGGTTCTCACAAATTAACTCGCAACTAGCGGCATTAAATTCTGCAAATAGCACCTTTGTGGAAGCCGTAAGCCGATTAATTTATCAAACTCCGGCGTTAAATTTAGACCAAGTAGCTAGCCAATTTGCCATGAGCCCTGCAACCTTCAAGCGTAAATTAAAAGCTCATGGCGTACGTTTTTCTACCTTGTATGATGAGCAAAGTAAGCGCAAAGCGATTTACCTACTTGCCATGCGTGAGCAATGCAATGAGCAAGTCGCCATGCGCTTATCATTTTATGATATTGCTAATTTCAGACGAGCGTTTAAACGCTGGACCGGACTTACGCCAAGTCAATTGAAAGGGTAAGAAAGCCCATGCTATTGCATGGGCTATGGGTGTTATTCACCTAGTGGAGTAGGGTCGTTTTCATCTAAAATGCCATCGTTATCAGCGTCATCATCAGCAATGAGGCCAGACTCTTCTATAGACTGTTGTGTTGCAGTTGATAAGAAGAAGTTAGGTTTACCATCGTGATCTGTATCCACGCTTGCGATGTGTTGTCCTGGAAAGTCATCTCTATTAGCTATTAACGATGCTTGTAACGCATACAAGGCCAGTTTATCAGCTTCGCCATTTACATCATGCTCTATTAACTCTGCTGTTAAATCTGTAGCATTTAATAAAGTGAATAGTGAAACAAAGCCCTCCATATTCTCTTGTATAACTTTATTTGTTTGAGTTAACACAAAATCTTTACTAAAGCTGACGAGTGTCAATAGCTGGTTATTTAGATCAGCATAAATATCTGCGTATTGTTCACTGTTTGACTGATACTTACTAAGTGATGTTATAAATGAATCTCGGGTAAAGTAGTTTCTACCGACTTTTTCAGGAGATAGTAAGCTATTATATAAGTGCTTTAAGGTAACATCTAACTTATCGGCATCATAAGTAGAGATATTCGATCTTACTAAGTTAATAGCTTCTAATGCCCATGAATAAGCTATGTCAACATGGTCAGTCTCAATTAAATATCCCAAGTACTCAAGTAACATCGTGACTTTGTCTTGAGGCTTTTCTAAGCGGTCTAACTGCGTTTTTTGCTTAGTGATAAGTGGAGTTATTTCGTTATCGAGGCCTGTTATTTGAAAAGCACGAATAAGATCAGAATAACCATCGATAACAACACGGGTAGATAATGAGTTGGCATTTTCTTCAAACCAATTAAGGCATTGTTGAGCAGTCTCTTGAGCTTGTTCTTGACTACCTACAATCATTTCTAAGTTAAGGTGTTTAGTACACCCTTGAGCCCCTACCAATCGATTAGTTTGCGTTTTCACTTGCTCATCCCAAAACTGTGCTGTGAACATATATTCCTTAGCTTTTTTAAGCAAAGCTAAAGCAATCTCTGGTTGTCCACTATTGTAGGCTATCATTGCCGCACCTGGCTCAGAATAACCATCAGCAAGCGCTAAATATAAGTCGGTATAATTAGCTTCATCTTGCTCTAAAAAGTAATTTTTGGCCTCAGCAATGGCATCTTCCATTGTATATCCAGCATTTAATGCGGTTACAATCTCGTATGCTTGGGTATTAGCCACAGCATCTGCTTGGTCATCTTTTTCGGAAATTAAGTTATAAGCAGGGTTATCATTAAGCGGTATTTTATATATAAACCCAATGTATGCAGAAAGATCTTGTAAAGGATTTTGATATACTGCAAGTGTTGCTTCGCCGTAAGGAGAGGCATCAAAAAGATAGTTGCTGTCAAACCCTGAGTGCCCATATAGTGATAGTGCATAGTTTATATAGTACTTTGCCATTTCAGTATCATTTAATTGCATAGCAAAATTAATCACACCCGTTATGAATGTTAATTTTAAACGGTTAATAGGCTGGCCTTTATATTCACCTTTTTTTTGGTATTGATACCCTGTGTTTTCTAGTAACCCCGCGTAAGTTTTTACAACTTGTGTTGCTAAAGTTAAGTTGGTGGTGTTTGGCTCTGTTTGGTATAAATCGACTGCTGCTTGAGTCGCATTTCTAAATGCTGTTATAAAGCGCCCATAAGTTGGTGTGTACTCTTCTTCTCTAACTTGGTTTGCATAAAGCTCAAGAGCTTTATAAAGATCAGCCGCGTCCTCATATTGACCAGCTTCATTAAAATCATTTGCAAGATTAATAAAGAAAGTAGGGTCACTTGGACTAATGTTGTCTAGTCCTTTTTCGGCTATGTATTGATTATATGCAGTTACTGCCTTGTTTCTAAATTCTGCAGCTTCCTCTATTTGAGACAGCTTATTTAAAGTACCTGCAGTTTCTCTATAGGCATTTGCTAGCGAGTCTAACCGGCTAATTGAGCTGTATAACTGATCTGCTTTGTCAATAAAGCCTGCCGTATAGTAACTTTTAGCTAGTTGCGCATTGATAGTATCCAGATAGATATCGTCATTGATTTTTGCCGCAATAGCCTCAGCTTGTTTCAAGTGCGATTTTGGTGAGCTGTAATAGTAACTTAGTTTATCTTCGTTAGTAATGTACGAAGGCTTTAATGAAATTGTCGCTGTAATTGGCTCATCAATAATACCATCGGTATAAGTAATGACAAAGGTGTCATCAATTTCTGTAAGAGATTGTGCTGTATAAGAAAAGTCACCTGTTTGGCTATCTAAGGCTAACTCACCATTCGCGGGTGGTGTTACTACATTAACTGTTACGTTATCGCCATCAACATCACTAAACGTTAGTGTTCCTTCTGTTATAGATGAAGTTGTTACTGTAATTGACTGGTTCGTAAGAATGGGGGCATCATTTACGTTATTGATCGTAAAATTAATCACTGCTTCAGTACTTGATGAGCCATCAGATGCGGCTACAGTAACACTATCTTCCCCAAAATAATTTTCATTTGGTGTGTAAGTGAAGTTGCCATTTTCATCCAAAGAAAATGAACCGTTGCTCGCAGCTGACGCTACAGTATAAGTCAAAGTATCATCATCTTGGGCAATTACTTGACCTGTTAATTGAGTATCTTCTTGTAAAGTGTATGCCATCGAGCCTGTAAACTCAGGAGCTTTATTACTGTCTGATCCTCCACACCCTGTTAAAGCAATCGCAATAGCAAGCGGTAAATATTTTAGTTTGTTATTCATTTTAAATCCTAGTTAATTTATTCCTGAAGGCAGGGGAAGGTTATCATATAAACATTAATGATAATAGATCTTATTTGTATTCAATATCTGGTGTGGAGTGACATTCTAAAAAATAGTCTTTTAAAATGTAATTAAGCCCCACAAAACGAGGGGCTTAATACTTAAAGGGTTTGTAAAAATGCAACTAAAGCATTTTTTTCTTGCTTCGAGAGCTTTAGTTTATGTAATAGCTCAGTCGTTTTAGGAAAGTGGGGATCATTTTTAAACTTAGCTCTTGGCTTAGGGCGAGCTCCACCTGCGTTATATAAATTGACAACTCCCAGCAAACTTTGAAAACCCCCATTGTGCATCCAAGGTGTACTTTGTTGTAATGCTAAAAGAGATGGGGTTCTAAACTTGCCAATATCAGCGGGGTCTTGGGTGGCATCAAAACGCCCTAAATCCTGAAGTCTTCGACCATAAAAATGTAGCCCAGTTACATGGAATTCATTGTCGCTGAGTAAAGCTCCTTCATGACAAGTCATACACCTCGCTTTGGTTCTAAATAGATGTAAACCTTCAAGTTGTTGATCGTTTAAAAGTGCAACTGCTTCACTAGGATTCGTTTGCGCTTTATCAATAAAGCGCGTGAATAATGACTCAGGTACATCAAAGGTACGTTCAAAGGCAACAAGCGATAGAGCTAATAGCTCCTTATTAAGCGCTTCTTTGCCAAAGGCATTGAGTATTGGTTTTTTATAGTCCTCAGCACTGTTTACTTTTTTAAGCACAAGCTCAACCGAACTGCCCATTTCTATTGGGTTTTCAATTGGCAATAACGCTTGCTGAGCTGCAGTTTTAGCTCTGCCATCCCAAAAGAAGCTTTGCCAATGATCAATACCAATAATGGCTTGGGTGTTTCGTGTGCCGACTTGACCGTCAATGCCGACAGCTAACTTTCGCCTGTCTGAAAACGCTAAACGAGACTCATGACAACTTGCGCAGCTTACCGTGTTATCTCGCGACAAACGGGTATCGTTAAATAGTTTTTCACCTAATGCGATGATCTCATCACTTTGATTAATCGGCTTGGCTTTTAAAGGTTTGAGCGGTGCAGCTGGCACATCTTTACTGCTAATAATAGCTGGCCACTCATGCTGTGGCTTTGCGTATAATTCACGTAATGACTGCTCTTGCGCAAAGGCGCTCGCTGTAAAAATGCTGCACGTAAAGAGAAATAACCATTTATTCATAGTTATACGACACCCCTAACCAAAACATTCTACCGGGTTCAATACCAGAGTTTCCTTCTGTAATAGCATGACTACGTGCGTTGAATAAGTTGCTGATATCAAGACGGAACTCAAGAGATTGAGATTGACTTATTTGATAATTCCAACGGCTACTTAAGGCAAACATAATGCGAGAGTCAAAGGTATGTGCTTCGTACTTTGGCACAAATATTTCAACTGCTTCACACGTAGTACACTCACTACCAATACCAATTCGTTGATCGCTACTAGACTTAATTGCAGTTGTGTAACTGCCGCTGTAAGTTGCTGTTAAACCAGTTGAAAAAGTATCAGTCCAATCTGTATTCCAACCAAAGTTTGCAGTTACAGGGCGACCAAAATTCGCTTTAAGGGTATCTAATTCAGATAGGCTCATGAGCTCACCCTCATAGGAAACCAGTGTCTCGATAGGGGTGTTGTCAGGAGTTGCTGTGTAGTCGCTATTGCTTTCACTATTTTGGCTATAAGATGCATTGGCCCATATCGAATGGTCGCCAAATTTGGCATCCCAAGACAGCGAATAACGCTCACTTTCGCCAGTACCACTATTATAAATAGTAATATATTGATAACCGTCGTTCTTTAGATTGGTTTTTTCATTTCTGGATAACTGGTCTTTTTTGTCGCGATGTACGTATTTAACTGCAAAGTTACCGAAACTCTCGGTAGCGTGGCGAAGACCTAAGGCAATTTCATCATCGTAAGGATTTTTCACATTGTCATAAATATAACGAAAGTTACCTGTGTAAGAAGAAGGAAGCCAAGCTTGTAAATAACCGTTTTGAATAGGGCGATACTCACGATAAGCAAACTTTTGCTGTTCTTTGATTTTATAACCGAGTAGGCCTGCATCGTAATAACGGTTTAAACCCGCAGTCAGTAGTGTATTGCCATCGTTAAATACGTCATAACCCATTGATAAGCGTGGCGCGATATTGTGATTTTTGAAAAAATCATCGTAGTCGTATCTAACACCTAAATGAAAATCAAACTGCTTCCAGGTGATCACATCGGTAGCATACAGGGCTGCTTTATTTAAGCTTACATCGATATTTTCACTTGGTGTGACAAGACGAGAGTTAAAATACTGGGCTGTTGTGGCTACGTTATTAGAGTAGGCAAGTAAGTGCTCTGGGTTATTAAAGTCGATACTGCCACCTAATTGTTCGGCAAGGGTATCTAAATCGACATAAAAGCTTTGCTCAACACAATCAAGGGTATAGCCACTACAATTAAGTTGTTCGTTGGTTGATGAGTATTGAATTGGCGAGTCATACTTATAATAGTTTTGTTGGCGAGTACGCTCATAGTTTTGATGGTTAAGTTCAGCGCCAACGCGAATTGCGTGTTCAGTATTGCCCCACTTTTTACGCTCAAGTGTTAAGGTATTTCGCCAATTAAAGCTGGTTTGCGTATTATCAAGATTGCCATAGCCGCCGTACTCTGAAACAGGAGTTGAGTCGGCGCTTTGATCTGCTAATTGACCCCACTCTTTACCTTTTGCTTGAAGCCAAGTATAAAAATGCGCAGGCCCTGTACGGTTGTTATCACTTTGACTCATATTAAATTTGCTGCTGAAGTGACCAAAGCGAGTTTCTTCAGCTAAATTTGCAGTAAAACCAAAACTTCCCCCTTCAACTTGATAGTCACTATTGAGAACGTCTTTCAAGTACGAGTCTGAAGTATAAGGGGCATACATAACGCTTAAATCAAGTGAATCAACCCAGCCATCGCGATAGCTGTATTTCAGTAGGGCGTTGATGTTTTCTCTACTTTCTACCTTCTGTGCTGAGAGCGAAATATCCGAAATATCACTTTTTAAATAGCTTACGCTCATTAGTAAAGCATGCTGTTCATTTAACTTTTTTTGTATTGAAAAATCGATATTAGTTTTTTCATAAACCGGTGGTTCAATGGCGTCTTGCCCTTCAGTAGTGTCATCTGGCTCATCGTTATCGATTATATGGTATTCACCCCAGTCGCTGCGGTTACCACGAATACCAAAGCTCACACGAGTATCTGTAGAAAAAGGTGAAATAGTTTCGGCATCGACAACGCCACCAGAAAAGTCACCAAAGTCTGCTGGAATGTTATGATCGTAAACAGTAATCGACTCAACAATTTGACTGTTAATATTCATGCTCTGCACACCGCCTGACACCTCATTTTCAGAGGCGCCAATACGGCTCGCACTGGCAGGATCAAGACGGTTGTTATAATTCATGCCATCAATCATAAAGCCTGTTTGCCAAGGCTTTGCACCCGAGATACTTATTTCAGGGGCGCTAATTTCAGCAAGGTTATCAATCGAGTAGTAGTCTTCACTTAATTGCACGCCTGGTAGTAAGGCAATCAATTCGTTGATGTCACCATTACCTTTTGGGGTTGCTTCGATAAAGTTTCTATCTAAATAGGCACGACCTATCACCTCAGGTACTTCAATTCCGATGTATTGCCCTTTAACAGTAATGCGCTCTATCTCTTTGCATTGCTTATTGTTCTTATCGTTACATTGAGGATCTGTTGTTTGTTGCTTTACTTCATTAGCGTGTAAAGGGGCATTAAGTAAAAGCATCAAACACGCTGATAAGTAGCGCATTTGCATGGTAAAACTCCTGAAATAGTACCAATTAGATTAAAGAGAAGGCCGCTTAAGAGCTGGCAATAGTTAATTACCTTTATTAAATAGCTTAATTTGTTGCATATTTTGCACAAAGGTAAGAGCGGGTGATTGTATCAATTAAAAATGCGAATAGAAATAGATCTCAATTGTATTTGTTGGGTTTTTAACTTTTTAAGGAATATTAAATTCTTTTAGTTTGTATTTTTATGAATTTTTTTGAGATTTTTAACTTGACGGGCGAGGCATAACTGCCTCGCCGTGATATGAACGTACTACTCCCCTAAAGGAGTTAAATCGATACTGTCTTCAATACCATCATTGTCGGCATCGTTATCAGCAATTAAGCCTGAGTCGGCAATTGCTTGCTCTGAAGCGCCTGATAAGAAGAAGTTGGGTTTGCCATCGTGGTCTGTATCGATACTCGCGATCGAAGATGCAGGAAAGTCATCTCTACGTGCAACAATACTCGCATAGAGTGTAAATAAAGCTTGCTTGTCAGCATCGCCATTGAGATTTAAATTAATTAACTCAAGTACAGCTTCATATTCACCTAAGAAAGTATAGGTTGAAACAAGCGTTTCCATGTTGTCTTGCACAACTTTATCAGGTTGCAGATTTATAAATGTTGTGGCTTTATCAGTAAATTGTTTAACCAACGAGATAACTTTTTCATAGTTAGCCGCATAGCCTTCATCACTGGTGTGATGTTTAGCAAGTGCTGTGAGAACTGAGTCTTGAGCAAAGAAGCCAGTCGTTGATTCTTGATCGTTAATTGTTGTATTAAATACAGTTTCAAGCATATCAGTGAAATCATCAATTTCCATATTAACTTTTTCTGTTTCTAGTTCAGCTAGTGAGTTTTCTAACCAACTAAGTGCAGTATCAACCTGATTTGCAGCAATTAGATATCCTAAGTTTTTGAGGCGATATTTAATTTGTGACTCTTTGCTTTCTAACAGTTTAATTTCAGAATCAAGTTTTGTAACTACTGTAGGGATAGCATCATAGTTGATTACACTTTCATATACATTTATTAGGTTTGAATAGGCTTCAATACTAGATGTTGTCTCAAAATTACCGTTATTGCTAGCAATGTAGTTATTTACAGCAATTGCACATTCATCAGCGTGTTTTTTTGCTTGCTCAGTTGCTCCGAGTAATAAATCAAAACGTACTAATGCTGCACAGCCTTGGAAGCCAACAATTTGAGCTACTCTTTCATTTAAAATATAGTCTTCTGAATAAAGTACTGTCGCTGCATAATTTAGTACTTCAATTGCTAATTCATCTTCATCTCGTGATTGTAAAATCATTGCTGCACCAGGAGCTGAAGAGCCACCCACTAGTGAATCATAAAAACTTTTAGCTTCAACCTCTTCACCTTCTAGGAAATAAGCTTTTGCAGTTGTAACAGCATCTGCCATAGAGAAACCAGCTGTTAAATTGTCTGCAATTTCATAAGCGAACATAAATTCTCTAGCATTGGTTTTATTTTTATCACTTGTAAGTAAAGAAAAAGCTGGGTTATTTTCTGCATTCACTCCATAAAGTGCTTTAATTGATGCTGATAAAGAGACTAATGGGTATGTATAAGTATTTAATGTTGCCTCAGAGTATGGGCTTGACTCATAAGGATAATTTGCATCAAAACCTGTCACACCATATAAAGATAAGACCAAATTTGTATAGTCTTTTGCAAGCTCCACTTCGTTTACTGAAAGAAGCAACTCAGTAGCCCAACTGATGTTTAAGGCCTTTCTCTTTTCTACACGCTGGTCTTTAAAAGCGCCACTTCTTTGAATCTCGTAACCAGTTTTAACTGATAATTCGCCATAGGCTCTAATAATTTGTAAAGCATTAGCTCTATTTGAATCTGTTCTATCCTCTACATAGGCTTCAATTGCAGCTTCTGATGCATTTTTGAAAGGTGTTAAGAATCGGCCGTAAGGTTTGTTGTACTCTTCTTCTCGGACTGTGTTTGCGTAAAGATTCAAAATATCTAATAAGTCACTAGCTTGTGTAACTTGTTTAGCTTCATTGTAATCATTTATTAGACCTAAATAGAAACTAGGCTCGCTTGAGTTAATGTTCTCAAGGCCCTTTTCAGCAACGTATTGATTATATGCTGCTTCAGATTTTAAACGGTACTCTGCAGCTCTATCTGAAAGAAATAGTGAGTCTAATTTTTCACCAGCATCTCGGTATGCTCTTGCGAGTTTATCTAATGCACTAATGGCAGAAAAGTTTTGTTCTGCTTGTTCTTCAAAGCCTGCTGCAATATAACCAACTGCTAATTGTGTGTTTACTTCGTCCATGTAAATATCGTCATTGATATTTTCACTAACCGCTTCAGCTTGTTTTAAATGAGACTTATCAGAGCTGTAGTAATAATTGAGTTTATCCTCGTTCGTAACATACGACGGTTTTAATTCAATGGTTGCGCTGATAGGCGAGCTAATATTGCCATCGGTAAATTCAATAACAAAACTATCGTTAATTTCTGACAGCGTATCCGCGGTAAATGTAAATGCCCCCGTTTGTTCATCTAAATTAAGGGTACCGTTGGCAGGAGGCGTTACCAAAGAGACTGTCACAGTATCGCCGTCGACATCATTAAAAGTTAATGTACCTTCAGTTGTAGATGAGGTAGTTACTGTGACTGACTGGCTCGTAAGCGTTGGCGCATCGTTAACGTTGTTAACCGTAAAAGTAAGTACTGCATCTGTGCTTAAGTTGCCATCAGTGGCGGTAACGGTAACCGTGTCTTGGCCTGCAAAATTTTCTTTTGGGGTATAGGTAAAAGTACCATCAGCATTTAAAGCAAATAGTCCGTTACTTGATGCTGAGCCGAGGGTATAGCTAACAGCATTATCATCTGTTGCCACAACTTGGCCTGAAATAGATGAATCTTCATCTAAAGTGAACGTTAAGTTACTTGTGAACTCAGGTGCATTATTACTATCTGAACCACCACATCCAGTGAGTGCAAATGCAATTACAAGTGGTAAATACTTTATTTTTTTCCTCATTCCTATACTCGTATTTATTATTAAATAATTTTAAAGAGGTGGAATAATATCATATAATACGAATGATAATAGATCTTAATTTCATTTGGTTGTGCGTTTTTGTGCAATTGCTGTGATCCTAGCCTGGGTCGTGCCTTAAATAACTAACTCTTGCAGTGGGCGGTAAGTGGTATGTTGCAAAAAAATATACCTTTTCAGAGCAGTTATTTTTCCTGAGCTGCGTTAGACTATTGTTATTGATGTAATTAACCGAGGTCTCAAATGATTGAGTATCCTGTTGACCAACTTCCCCAGTTAATTGATGACTTGCTTCAGTGTGACACCACAACACGCAAAAATAAGTTACTTGCTGATGCTAAAGAAAAGCTTTCTACAGAACATCTATCGTTATTGTTTGAAGCATTACCTAAAGAACAGCGTTTAGAGATTTGGCAATTACTCGATGAAGATACGCAACATGAAATCTTCATTAACTTAGGTGGCGATAGCTGTCGTTGGTTATTGCAAAGTCTAGAAGAAGCCGAAGGCTTTAAGCTACTTGACGAAGTAAGCGTAGAAGAGTTACTTGAACTTGAAGAAATTATTCCTGAGCGCTTTGTTGATTATGCACGCAGACAACTCGATGAAGTTCAAACAAAGCAGTACGACCTTGCACAGCAATATAATCCAGAGCAGTTAGGTCACTGGCTCGATTTTGATGCGCTAAAAGTGTCAGAAAAACTCACAGTGGCAGGGGCGCGTAAAATTTTTCAAAAAGGTTTACCGCAATATACCGAGGTGATTTATTTAGTCAGCCGTAAGGGCACTCTCATTGGTGAAGTGGCTATCAACGCTTTATTTAAAGCTAATGATAACGACAGCCTGCTGGATTACGCGAACCTTGATGTATCGGCTTTACATGCTGATGACGACCTATACGAGGCTGCTGAAGTGGTTATTCACAGTGAGCAAATGGCGATGCCAGTTGTGAATGCCGACAACAAACTATTAGGCCGGTTATCAGTGTCATCAGCTTATGAATTGCGCCAAGAAGTGACCGACGAAGCCGCTGCAAAAGCCGGTGGTCTTCGTGAAGACGAGGATCTGTTCTCAAGCGTCACTAAATCGGCAAAAAACCGCGGTATTTGGCTTGGTATTAACCTAGCAACGGCGTTTTTGGCCTCTTGGTTTATCGGTTTGTTTGGTGCAACTATCGAGCAAGTGGTTGCGCTGGCGGTATTAATGCCGGTTGTCGCTTCTATGGGCGGTATTGCAGGTAGTCAGACGTTAACGGTTATTGTGCGCGGTTTAGCACTCGGTCAGGTTACCGACTCCAACCGTAGAGCACTGCTGAAAAAAGAGCTAAGAGTAGGGGCGCTAAATGGCTGTGTTTGGGCCTTTGTGATTGGTGTACTCACTTATTTTTGGTTCAACGATGGCATGTTAAGTTTAACCATCACTATCGCTATTTTACTTAACTTGGTTGCTGCTTCATTATCAGGGGTAGTGATCCCATCGATTTTAGATAAGCTTAAAATCGATCCAGCCCTTTCAGGTTCTGTGATCCTGACCACAGTCACCGACATCGTCGGTTTTGTTACCTTCCTAGGTTTAGGTAGTTTACTCCTTCTTTAAGGGATCGGATGCTGGCTAAAGTAGTGTTTAGCCGGCTTTTACTAGATTATCCTCCCTCTAATGTGAAGTTTTTCAAAGAACATAAAATAAACACTTTTATTTACCTAATACACAGTTATTATGAATTGTGACTCAGTCAAACTAAAAGGACGTTAATATGGTACTAGGTAAAAAAGGTGCGCTCGCTGCTTTATCGGTAATTTCAGTGTTTAATGTATCAGCGGCGCAAACTACAACTGGTGAACAAACTAAGCTGAGCGAAGATCCCACCAAGGTCGTCACTCAGTTTGGAGCAAGTTATTCAGATGAATTAAGGATCACCGGTTCGCTAAGTTTGGGAGCAGTTAAAAAGCTTAATGCCAGTGTGAGTGCCAATGGCGATGAATGGCGTGTTGGTGGCTCGTGGCTATTTGATATTGGCATTGTTAATTTTAACTTTGGTAAGCAAAGTTATGATCAGGGAGCTGAGCGTACAACCTATAGTGTTGGCACCTTTATGCCACTGAGTTACTTTGATATTGCGCCCTATGGTTGGCAAATTTTCGCTATGGGTGGTTATAGCCATGTTGATGGTGAAATTGCTTGTTTAGCAGGGCAAGGTGCGTGTTTAACAACAGAAATACCTGGCCCTGAGGGTTGGGTGCTCATTCCAAACAGTAGTGATGGTGGTTACTTGGGCGCGTTTGCTTTAAAGCCATTATCCGAAAAATGGACATTAATGACTGCTGCGGCTTATTCGGTGGGGTCTAACGATTATTCAGGGTATTTCGCCGCTATTGGTGCAAGTTATCAATTTGATAAGCAACAAAGTTTTAAACTATTTGCTGCAACAGAAGACAGTGATTATGGCTCAGATCAAAATTTAGTGCTGGGTTACACCTATCAATTTAATTAAAAACTACTGTTATAAGTTGTTAAATTTTGTTAGTTTTCTGAGTGAGTTATCACTGAGAAAATAGTGCATGAAGAAAAAGTTAGCCTTGTTATTGTTAGGATTATCGAGCCTTGATGCCAGTGCCTCTGAAAACTTTAGTGATCATGAGATGTTTTGTGATCCACAATCACAAATTAGTTGCTTAGATTACATTAACCAACAGCTAGCAAGCAGTGAACTTGGTTCTGCGCGTTGGTATGAGATTAAATCTTATCAGTTTGATTATTTCTACGACAAAATGGAATTTCAAATCTTGAAAGATAGCACTGAGCCTTTCATAACCAGTGAAGAGTTACCTGTTGTCTTTCAAGTACAAGTGTATTTTTATTACGCCAAATCAATGCACTATTTAGGCGACTTTGAAACTGGTCGTAAATATGCCACAAAGGCTTTTGAAAAACTGCAAGCAATCTTCGACTCATTTGGTAACCCTATGCGTATGGTTGAATTGGCTAATTTGCAATACGTGTTTGGTAATAAAGAAACGGCATTGCAAATTCTTGATAGGGCAGAGCGACGCTTTGGCAAAAGCAAAGATCCCATTTTCCACTTTGAATTGGCTTCGAATAAAGCAAATGTTTATCACTCATTAGGTGATGTAGACGGTGCACTTGCAAGCCGAAAAACCGCCGCTGATTGGATTTTAAAAACTAATCATAACCGCAAAATCTCTGTTGCTTTAGGTAATTTAGCGCGTACCCACCAACTTCTGGCAAATTATGAGCAAGCCGATGAAATCTATGTACAGTCTCTTAAGTACATGGACTCAGACTCAGATCGAAATATGATTGCTATATATAAGTTACGTCTTGCTGAAATCAATTGGCAAGCAGGAAAGCAAGATCAAGCATTAAAATGGTTTAAGCAAGTGCATAAAGAAGACATTCGGCAATCACATGCGAAACTTTATGCACACCTAGGTAACGTGCTTTAGATAGTGTAAAAACACCCTGGTTTTTCGTCTTCACCCGGCGCTAAAATTTGTAGATGGGTTGACTCACCTTGTTCCATCAAAGGCTTCATAGTTTTATCAAACTGCTTAGCGGCATGTTCAATTAATTTTGCTTGCTGTTCCAGTGCTTTAAAATCGGCATCATGAGCAGCCATAAGTTTATTGAGCTCTTTAGCCAACTTATCTTGCTCTTTTAATAAGCTTTTATTAATTCGCAGATGGTTTTCGTCTTCAATTACTGCTTCTTCAGTGATTGCTTCTATTTGCTCAGAGTACTCAGTAACTTGTAGCTCAATGTCACTAATAGGTTGTTCTAGCGCTTCTAGTTTTACCTGCTCACGTTCCAGCTCAAGGTATGCAGCAATCTGTTCGTTATTGAGGGTACTTTCGCTTACCTTTTTACAGTCTTTAAAAGTGATAACGCGATAATCACCCTGGTTGTTTGTTGTGCTGGCATTAGAGAGGCCAATACAAGCAGTAGTGGCCGTGATTAAGAGTGCACTTACGCTAATACGTACTAAATTCATAATGATGTCCTAATGGGTTATGTTATTTAGTTAGTCGTCGCAAGTGTGAAAAAGGTTGTTTAAAGCGAATTATTTTAATCGAGGGTTTTGGCTATAAAAGAGGTTGCGGTGCTAGCCTAAGCCAGCACCGACTTTTTTAGAAGCTATAAGTGATGTTACCGTAAATAAAACGGCCATCTAAGCTGTATGGCGCAAAGCCACTATAAGGGAAAATTTGGTTGAAATCGCTATAACCAATATTACTTACAGTATCTTGAGGGTACTGATCAAACAGGTTATTGGCGCCTAATGCAAACTTCCACTGCTCATCAGGGCGATAAGCCACTTCTAAGTCAGCAATCCATTTAGCATCAAGTACTTCATCTCCATCAGGAGTACTTGATGTATCAACTACTTCACCATAACGAGTTGCTCGTAATGTCGTTTGGAAGTTTTCATAATCCCATGTTGCAGATAGGTTCCATTTATCGGCTGGTGTGCCTTTTTCAAAGCGTGTGATTTCGCGACGAGAAAAATACTCGTAGCTATCGCCAAGGGCTTCTAGCTCTGCTGGGTTTTCTTTAACATTCGTCACTTCAGTGTCGTTAAAGTTAACTGCTGCACTTAAGCGTAAATCACCATAGTTTTCTAAACCTAATGAGTAGGTCGCAACAATATCAACACCTTGCGTACGTGAATCAATGGCATTAGTAAAGTAACGAACGCGCTGCGTATTTACTTCGCCTGCTTCGGCTAAAATCGCCTCAACTTCTGAGCCACTTAAGTTTTCAGACAAAACGATACGGTCGTCAATTTCAATGCGATACGCATCTAGGGTTAAGCTAAAGCCGCCTTGCGTAAAGATGAAACCCGCCGTCATATTAACGGACTCTTCAGCGTCTAAATCACGAGCTCCCAGTGCTTGCGCTGCAGGCTCATCAACAGGGAATAAACCCACTTCATTTGGCACACCATTTTCAAAAACAGTGCTTACTGATTTATAAGATGTTTGGGCAAGTGAAGGTGCTCTAAAACCTGTGCTAATTGCACCACGTAGCGACAGCGACTCGTTAATGCTATAGCGCGAAGCAAGTTTAGAGGTAAAGGTACTACCAAAATCACTGTAATCTTCAAAACGACCTGCTAAAACAAGGTTCCAATCTGTAGTTAGGTAAGTATCAAACTCTGCAAATACCGCAATGTTATGACGGCTTTTATCTGTTGCACTTTCTGGTGAGAAACCAGGTAATACTTGCGCGCCACCAGCAGCAACTGGATTGCCATCGTCATCTAATACAGTGAGGTAAGAGGCTGTTTCACCAGCTTTAATTTGGTAGTTTTCGTGACGATACTCAGCACCAATCGTAACAAACACATCATCAGGTAAACCTAAATCTAGTGTGTTGCTAGCATCCATATTCACTAGGTATTGTTCATAAACAAGCGAGCCATCATCAAATTCTGTTGGGCTGCTAACACCCATCGAGGTATTTAAGCTGTTGCTTACGCCAATTCCAAAATCGTTGCGACCATAATTGGTGCTTACATCCCAAGCCCAATCATTGGTTTCGCCATTTAGACCAATTGCAAATGAGTAATCATCAACATCGGTATCAATTTGCGGTAAGAAACCGTCAGGATACACTTCAGTTAAGTTACGAGAATCTTTAGCGCGACGATAAAAACCACCTGAGTTACCTTTACGGTTTGAGTAACTTGCAAATGAGTAAAGCGACAGCGAATTATCAAACTCATAACCTAGGTTATAAAAAAGCGCGAAGTCTTCGATATCGGCTTTACCAAAGCGGTGGTTATAGCGGTCAAAGTCAAATTCACGTGAATCTAAATCGCCATTCTCATCACGGCTATATTGCTCACGTGCATCAAAGCCAGAGCGATTTGTTGGCTCGTTATTACGTGACTCAATTGACACGTTAATAAAGCCATTATCGCCTAGTGCAAAGCCCGCATTAGCACTTGCTGTACGCGTAATGCCGTCGTTTACTTCACGGTCGCTGCCAGTTTCAAAGCTTAAGTTGCCTTCGCTATCCGTTGTGGTGTTTAGTAGCTGAGGAGAGCCTGCCATTTGTGTGTCGTATTCACCGTATGTGTAGCTCACGCTACCGCCTTCATCGGCATCTTTTAATACAATATTGATCACACCGGCAATCGCGTCAGAACCGTATTGAGCTGCAGCGCCATCACGAAGAATTTCAACACGCTTAATCGCAGAAGTCGGAATATTATTTAAATCTACGGCCGTTGAACCACGGCCAACCGTACCATTTAAGTTTAATAATGCACCGGCATGGCGGCGTTTACCATTAATCAGCACTAATGTGTGATCAGGAGCAAGGCCACGTAAAACAGCTGGTTTTGCGTGGTCAGTACCATCAGCAATGGTGGCACTTGGGTAGTTAAAGCTTGGTAATTGTGATGCCAATACTTGGCTCATATCAAGCTGGCCTGTGCTTGATAGATCGCGGCTTGTTAATAAATCGACAGGCACGGTACTTTCAGAAATGCTACGAAGGCTACGGCGAGTACCTGTAACAGAAATAACTTCAACATCTTGAACGGTGTTGTCAGTTGTTTGCTCAGCAGCGATTGCAGTCACTGATGTAGCTAGCGTACTTGCAATAGCAAGTTGCAAAGGTACTTTTTTAAAAATTGTCATTGTTGGATCCCATCTAACGTTGATTTCGCTTCGCAGTTTATCAATAAAAAAGGAACAAACAAATAACATAAAAGTATACTATATGATTATCTTAGCAAGCTATTTAGCTCACTAGGTTTACATTTTGTTAACCTCTATGCGCTAATGCTTATTTTATTTCTGCCCTCTGTTTTTGCTCGGTATAAAGCAGTATCTGCTGCACAAATTAATGCCTCTGAAGTACGATATTGATTATTAAACTCACAGGCAATTCCTTGGCTTACACTTATTCTAAAGTCACTTGGTAGACCTATATCAGTAAATGGCATGTTATTTACTTTTATTTGAATATGTTTAGCAATGGCGGCGGCCGTGTCTTTTTGGCAGCGAGGTAATATAATGGCAAACTCTTCACCGCCATAACGGGCTGCTAAACAATCGCGAGAAGGGAGTGAATCTGCGATTATACTTGCTACTTTTTGTAAGCATTTATCGCCTTTTACATGACCAAATCGGTCATTGAATAATTTAAAGTAATCAATGTCGATTAATATAGTGCTAATGGCTTGGTTGGTTTGTACGCTTTCTTGCCAATGCTCTTTTAATGATTCCTCAAGGGTTAATCTATTTGCAAGGCCGGTTAAATGGTCAGTGGTAGCCTGTTTAATTAAACGATTATATTGCTCTTTGTGTGATGATAAATCATGTAATACACAAATAAATAAATTTTCTGCAACGGCAATGTTTTTTGGCAGGCTCGATATACATAAATCCGCCTCAAGGGTTTTACTATCGGCGCGGTTTATTTTAACTTCGTTTGGCCCAAGGCTTATCGGCGAGTCTTTATGGTCTAACCAACTGAGTAGGGTATACATGTATTTATCACGGTCGGTGTCGTGTAGGTAATGTAAAATGTTTTGCCCGATTAACGCTTCTTGGTTGTCACCTAAAAGCTGTGCTGCCATCGGGTTTGCAAATTCAAACGTGCCTTGGCCATTAATGATAAACACTCCCTCAGGAATGTTCTGAAACATTTGGGCAATCAGCGCAAGTTGCTCTGAATTGATAGACTGCGGTAGTGCGCTTTTCGCTTCTGATTTATTAGTGCTTGGTTGTTCATTTTTATTAGTAGACACGTTCGTTTCCTTTTTGCCGATGCAAACGATTTTGGTGTCTATAAAGTTACTTAAAAAAGTGCAAATTAACCTTCTGGTAATCTTCTGGTTTTAATTTGTTGTTTTGTAATGTAAAAAAGCTCCTAAGAAGGAGCTTTTCACGAGAGGTATTTAGTCTTCTTTATCATTTTTTACTTGCGGGTCGGCACTTTCATAGCTTGTGCCATTGCACTCTACGATGAAAATCATACACGCAGTACCGCTATTATCATCTGTATCGGCAATCTCAATTGTTTGACCATCATTAGTGACTTTAAAGCTAAAGTCTTGCTCGCAATTACCTTCAAGGTTTGCAAATTTAGCACCTGTAAATTGAAAGCCCGCTTCAACTGTTGCGTTATCAAGTGTATAAATACCTAGGCTGTTTCTTTCATTGACAGTACCGCCACCAGAAACTTTCTGACCGTCTTGGAAGTATGTGAATACAGCTTCATTTTCAGTGTTAAGTGTAACGTTCACTGTAAAATTGTAAGTTTGACTTTCGCTCATTGTTATTACCTTCTAGTTGTTTTTATAGTTCAAAGTTAGTAATGCCTAACTCTATTAGTTTATTTTTAACCGCGCTTACCTCACTTACCTTATTTAAACAGGTGTAAGCTTGAATAAGTGGGTAAGTTCTTTTTATGCTTTTATTACCATTGTTGTTTTCTTCAATTGCATTAATAGCTTCTTGGCATGCTTGTTGTTTTGCTATTTTGTCTTCAGCAAGCTTTGCTTTAATTAAGTTAATCTTTATTAGAATAGAGTTGTTTTCTATTTTTTTAGTATCAGACAATCTCTCAATAAAGTCTGAGTTGCTTTCTAATTGTAATAAATGGGATTCGGCTTCACTTAAAAGATTTCTATTTATTAAATAATGAATGACACCTATTTGAATGTTTATTAAAGTTGTATTTGAAAACCCTTGGTTATCAATGTAACTCAAAACATCTTTTACCCTTTCACTAGTTTTATTTTTATCTAACAGCATTAATTGGTATGCAAGCGTTCTATAAAAGGTGCGTTGAAAGTTTTGATTTTTTGGATCTTGTATTCTTGCTTGATTAATCGCATTGGTTGCTTTTTCTGCTTTAAAAAATGCCGCTTTCTTGTTTGGGAAGTAGCTCAATAAAAAGCTTTGCTGCATATAAGTGTTTGCTAAATGACTTTGCAAACTTGCATCATTAGGTGACGTTTTAAGCATGTTGACTAGCTGTTGAGAGGCTTGCTCAAGCATTTCGAGTGCTGCGTTTAAATTACCGAGCCTTTCTTCTGTGGTTGCAATCCAGCTGATAGTATCTGTCTTATCGCGTAATAAATTTTTGTTATTAGGTTTAAGCTCAAGAGCTTGGTTTTTAAGTTTTAAAGATTCAGTAAAACTTTGTTTTGCAAGTGCGTAATTAAACTGTTTTAAATACAGCGAGCCAAGTGAATTGTGTGAGTAAGATAGCTCCATAATTGAATTAAAGTCATTAGGGGCAAGTTGATACATCTTTTCACTGTAAGCCAAGTAACGTTTGAACATTGGCTCAGTCGCTAAGTAATTACTTTGTTCATAAGTTAAATTACCAAGCCAAAAAGCATTAGCCCCTGCGAGCATTAGTAAATCAAGGTTGTTGGGTTGAATTTGTAGTAATGATTCTAGGCGCGTTCGCGCATTTTCAAAGGCGGTGAAGGCTTCGTCGGTTTTGCCGCGCGAGTACGCCACTTCGCCCATGGCCTCTAAGGTTTGAGCGTATTGAAAACGGTTATTAAACTGGGCTTGTTTATCGCTAAAGTCAAACAAAGACGCTGTTTCTTCGTCTTGATTGGTAAAATACTCAAGGGCTTTATTGCTGATACCATCCAGTAAATCCATACGTTCAACGCTTCTGAGTTTATCGGCAAATTCACCAACCATAAAACCCAATAAACTCTCCGCTTCTTGGCGTTTTTGTTTTGCTACTTGTTCGGCGTGATAGCTGCGCACGCTCATAAATGTGGCAATAAAGGTTAAGCACACAAGTGCAGCCGCCGTTATTTGTAACACGCGCTTTTTACGTTTGGCTTTGTTGTTAGAAGCTTTAATTAACGCTTGGTCGTCGCTCGATAAGCTAAACATAGGGTTTTTAACTAGGCTTTGTGCTTCTTGCAGCGGTTTACCTTGGGCTAATAAAAAGTCGCTGTGTTTATGTTCAAGCAGCCAGCGCTCGGTGGCTAGTTGCACACGGCTTTGAGTTGCTAAGCTTTGTTGGTGTTCTTGCACCCAATCTATGGCGCGTTGCCAATGGCGCAGCAGCGCTTCGTGGGCAAGGCTAAAGCAGGCTTGCTCATTTTTAAGGTGTGATACAAACAAGCGGCTGTCGACCATGGCCTGAACAAGCTTGGTCGCAGCAGGGCTGGTTAATTCGCTCCAACGCGCAGCACGGCTGGTGAGCGTTTCGCCATCTGGGCTTAAAGTGATCAGCTTAGAAAGTACTGCGGCAAGTTCAGTTTGTTGGTCTTTGGGTAATTGGCAAAATACCTGTTCGGCTTTTTGGCCGATAGCTCCTTCGATAGTGCCTAGGGCTTGGTATTCAGAAAACAATAATTCGTTGTCTGGGCTGCGCTGCAAGTAAAGCTGCTGCAAGGTGTATTGCAGCATTGGCAATGCATCTGGGTTATTGGCAGTATCGTTACAAAGTTGTTCATCAAGCGGTGTGTGATGCTCTGGGTGATGTTGCCAACTTAAGCCTGCTGCAAGTGCTGGCAAACGGATCATTTGCTTTAGCTCAGAGCGAGTTGGCGCTAATAAATCAAAGTGTGCGCCATTTGCTTTACCTGCCATTAAACTTGGTTGACTCACTACTTGCGGGTAAAAGTCATTACGACAGGCACTAAAAATGATCATGCAGCCACTTGTTGCTAAGCGCTCAATAAGTGCTAACAGCTGGTTGCGCTCGTCATCGCTAAATAGCGGCGATGACAATAGCACTTCGAGCCTGTCGATAAATAAAAATAAATAGGGCGTAGTGCGCTCTTTATTTAGCGCTGCAAGTGCTGCTTTACAGCGAGAAATAACCTGTTCTGGATCTGTTAGTAACAATTCAGCCAACGCATCGGCACTTATATCGCTAAGTACTGGTGCGTCGTTTATTTCTAAATCGAGCAAGGTTGAGGCTAAATCAAGCAGTAAGCGCTCTTTGCTGACATCGGCAAAGTCGAGTTGGCAGTAACTGTGTACTCTAATGCCATCGTAACCATTACTCGACATTAAAGCGGGCAATACACCTGCGTTAACTAACGACGATTTACCTGAACCGCTGGCGCCTAAAATTAAGCAAAATGCGCGACCAAATTCTATTTGAGCCGACACTCGCTGTAACAAGGTGGCAATTTGTTTGTTACGACCAAAAAACACATCGGCTTGCTCAGGTGCAAACGCACTTAAGCCAACAAAGGGCGAATCACCTTGCCAACTGGTTTGGCTGGCTTTTTGTTCTTCGTTGAGTGGAAAGTTGATTTCGGCAATAACCCGATAACCACGTTTACGAATGGTTTCTATGTAATGCGGATCACTTGCTTTATCTTCAAAGGCTTTACGTAATTGGGTGATCACTTTATGTAGGGGGTTGTCACCCAGCGCTACATTTGGCCAGCAATGGCTGATAATTTCTTCACTTGTTAGTAGCTCACCTTGTTTTTCGCATAGCAGCAGTAATACATCCATCGCCTTTGGTTCAAGATGCTTTGTTTGTTCACCGCGTCGGATTGAGTTGGTGGCCGGGGTAACTTGCCATTCGCCAACGAAAAACAGTGCCGTATTCATAGTGTTATCTTCATTGTTATTGTTAGAAACGCAGTCCAAGTGGACCGATTTTATATTAGATTACGGGATACTTTGATTAATACAATATTATGAGATTAACAGCAAGCACCTTGCCTTTTCTGACATTAAAAAATCATATTGATGTCGTGTATATAAAACTTTTTGTAAAGTTTGTTTGACTTTTTGTGTTGCTAGGTTAATCTTTAGTCAAGTTTACTTTACTTTTAAGGTGAGAATAATGAATCAAACAGGATTAACCTTTAAACAACGTAATAAGCAGAACACGCTAAACCTCGCGAAATGGACATCTGCATGGGTGATTACATTAGCAATTGCCTCATTTGGGCCACATTTTTTATGGCAAGAGCAGGCTCTTTTTAGTGTTGTGGCAATCTTAATTAATGTAGTAGTTGGCATCATGATGATTTTATCTAACAAACGACAACTACAAGGAATGGATGAGCTGCAGCAGCGTATGCACCTTAATGCAATGGCCATTACCTTGGGTGCAAGCTTGGTATTTGGTTTAGCTTACTCGGTGGTGCAATCAAGCGGTTTAATTAGTTTTAAAGAAGATATATCGCACCTCGTGCTCTTTATGGGCTTAACCTACTTAGTGAGTCTTTTAATGATGAATAAGCAGTTAAACGACGAGGGCGAAGAATGAAAAACCGCTTGAAAGTACTTCGTGCAGAGCACAACTACACCCAAGCGAAGCTCGCAGAGCTTTTGGATGTGTCTAGGCAAACTATTAATGCGATTGAAAAAGGTAAATTTGACCCAAGTTTGCCATTAGCATTTAAAGCCGCGCGTTTATTCAACCTGAGTATCGAAGAGATATTTCAGGATGAATAAGCCTTCAGCCTTCAGCGATCAGACTGAGAGCTGATAGCTTAAGGCTTACAGCTTTGTTTTTTCATCTGCATCGCACTTAACGACCACATTAAAAAGCCACCTAAGAATAGTGCGGCCGAAACATAGCCTGTTTGACTAGGGAGTGCGCCTTCGGCAATAGCCATACCGCCAAGCCAAGGGCCAATCGCATTAGCTGTATTAAACGCACACTGCACCAGTGCACCAATCATGGCATGCCCTTGTGGTGATACATCCATTAATAACGATTGGATCACGGTACCTAAACCAACACTAAAACCAATAAAGAAAATCACCGCGTATAACAGCCAAATATTATGGCTTGCGCTTACATAACTGGCTGCAAATACCACTGCACCAATTAGCGCTGCGCCTGTGGTTTTCAGCGGTGAGTGGTCGGCGGCTTTACCTAATACATAGTTACCTAAAGTACAGCCAATACCGAACATGATCATAGCAATAGAGATAGTGTAAGCAGGGGTATGGGTGACTTCTAAAATGGTGTCGGCAATGTAAGTGTAAACACAAAATACGCCACCAAAACCAATAATGATGATACCCAGAATGGTCCATACGAGCTTGTTCTTTAATACACTTAACTCATCGAGAATCGATGTTGGCGTGGTATTTTTTACGTTAGGTACGTATTTCACAATCAATACCAAGGCAACTAACGCAAGTGCAGCTGTGCCCGCTAAACAATAACGCCAGCTAAAGTTTTGCCCCACTAAGGTGACCATGGGCACACCAACGATAGTAGCAATGGTTAAACCCATAAATACTTTTGACATAAAGCTTGCGCGTTTATCGGCAGGGGCAATGTCGGCAGCCAATAAAATAGCGGCGGCGAAGTAGGCACCGTGTGGTAAACCACTTAAAAATCGAAATAAAATAAGTTGCTCAAGTGAGTTTGCAAAAGCACTTAAGCCATTGAATAAAAACATCATGCTGACAAACATCAACAGTGCATTACGCTTACGCATGTTGGCGGTTGTGATCATAAATAGCGGCGCACCAACGACTACGCCTATCGCGTAAGCACTGATGGCATAACCACTTTGCGCTGGCGTAGACGAAAATGTTTCGCTGATCAGGGGCAACATTGGCATCATAGAAAATTCTGATAGGCCTAAAATGAATGTGCCTAAAGCCAATACTATCAGAATGGTAAACGTGCTTGCGTTGCCTTGGGAGTTGGCTACGTTAGTCATGTAATTCCTTTAAAATAAATTTAAAAACAAAATAGATTTTTGATAATTGAAAATGCCAGTAACAAATACTTTGTTCTGGAGTAGAGATGTGTGCCCAGCGCTATTGTAATACAAATTAACGGGGTTGATACAGTACTTTTTGGAACGTTCTATATTTGTTTGCTATAAGAAAATAACCTGAACTTCTTAAGTCTTTGCTGTTCAAAATAAATACAGAGAAAAAGCCAACTATACTTGGTTAATTAAATTGGTTTGAAGGAGAGTGTAATGAAAAAGATATTTGCTTGTATCGACGGTTCATGCATGACCGATGCGGTGACAGAAGCGGCTATTTGGATTTCTAAGCGCTCCAGCCATCCAATTAATTTTCTGCATGCATTAGAGCCACCTTTGCCACAGGGCAGTGATGATTTAACCGCAATTATTGGTTTAGGTTCGCAAACCTCATTGTTAGAGCAATTGGCAAAACTTGAACAAGAGCGCAACAAAGTAGCGTCGCAGCACGGTCAATTATTGCTAGATGAAGCAATGAAAAAAGCCGAGCATGCAGGCCTAACCGAGATTGAGCAACAGCAGCTTTCAATGAGTCTTGTTGATGCTTTACTTGAACATGAAGACAATGCCCGCGTGATGATTATTGGCCGCTCTGGTAAAGGTCATTATGATGATTTTAAAGTACTGGGCTCACATATTGAAACGCTGATCCGTCAGGTGCATACCCCGGTTGCTATTGTGCCGCCGCAATTTCATGAGCCCACAAACTTTATGCTGGCTTATGATGGCAGCGAAAGTACCGACAAAGCGATTACACAAATTATCAAGGGCGGTATTTTATCCGGCTTAGATTGCCACTTGGTGATGGTTGATAAACAAGACGGTCACTGCCAAGACAAACTCGATACTGCCTCAGCAAGGCTGGCAGAAAATGGCTTTAATGTGAGAGCGCGCATGCTCGATGGCGATGTTTACCAAGCGCTGTGGCGATATAAAAGTGACCACGCCGTTGACTTAATGGTGATGGGCGCATTTGGTCACTCTAAATGGCGACAATTCTTTTTAGGCAGCACGACCTTAAAAATGCTTGAAGATAGCCGTATTCCTTTAGTGGTGTTGCGCTAAGTTATTTACCTGTGACAGGGTGCGACAATATGTCACGTGTTCAGACTAATTAATGAGTTTTATAATCAGCGTCATTAATTATTTGCTTTGATTTTAAAAGAGTTATGAACACGCAATCTTCTCGCCCTGGTTTTTTATTTTCTAAAATTGCTGCAGCACTTAGCTGTGTATTAAGTATTTCGGCCTTTGCTGATGATTCTATTGAAGTGATAGAAGTACAAGGTCATGCCCAAAATAACCATCAATTAGTTGGCTCTGCAGGCGCGTTACTGAAAGATTTAGGTGTTGATTTTTCAGCGGCCGGAGGGGTGTCTAACTTGCCGGTGATGAACGGCATGATGGGCGATAGAGTTAAAGTTTTAGTTGATGGTGCTGATGTTACAGCAGCGTGTGCTAACCAAATGAATCCGCCACTCTCATATGTGTCGGCAAACCAAATTGCCTCTTACAGTGTCGTTGCTGGTGTATCACCGGTGAGCAGTGGCGGGGATAATATTGCCGGTGTTATTAGGGTAAATACGATTGCCCCTGAATTTAGTGATTCAGACTCAGTGAACTGGCGCGCGGGCTATGTTACCGCCCAGTACAAAAGCGTTATCGATAGCCAAGCATACGCGCTAGGTGCCAGCCTTGCGAGCAAACAGTTTAGCTTGTCTTACCAAGGCAGCTTTGAAGATGCGAACAGCTATGATGATGGGCATGGTGAGCGTGTACTTGATACCTTATATCGAGTGCAAAATCATGCCTTAACGGGTGCTGTTCGTGATGAGAAACAACAGCTTGTAGTTAAACTGACGCATCAAAAAATTCCTTATCAAGGCTTTGCAAATCAATACATGGATATGACCGATAACACCAGCTATGGTTTTGTTGCTCAGTATCAACGTGAGCTTGAAAATGGTGATTTGCAGGTGCAAGTGAATGCGCATGATGTAAAACACGAAATGGGTTTTTTCAGTAATGAGAAAACCGGCATGATGCCAATGAATACCGATGCACAAGATTACAGTTATCAAGTTCATTGGCGCACTGATTTATCAAAACAGTCATCATTAATGCTAGGGCAAGAATACTACGGTTATCGAATTGATGATTGGTGGCCGGCGGTTGCAGGGTCAATGATGATGGGCCCAAATGAATACGTAAACATTAACGATGGCAAACGTGACCGCCTTGCGGCATTTGCTGAGTACCAAAACCAAGTAAATCAAGCATGGTGGGTGTCGGCAGGTGTTCGAGTTGAGCAAGTCACCACAGATACTGGCGAAGTGCAGGCTTATAACGAAGGTGGCATGAGCGGTATGGCTAATATGGGCTCAATGATGGATATGTCAAAAACCGACGCCCAAGCTGCGATGGAATTTAACCAATTAGACCGTAAACGTGACGACACCTTAGTTGATATTAGCTTACTTGCTCGCTATCAATTATCGAATAACGATGAGCTGCAATTTGGTTTAGCTCGTAAAAACCGTGCACCTAATTTATATGAGCGTTACAGCTGGGGTGTAGGCACGATGGCAACCACCATGATTGGTTGGTTTGGTGATGGTAATGGTTATATTGGTAACCCAGATTTAGAAGCCGAAACAGCTCACACATTGAGCTCTAGCTACACCAAATTAGCCAAAGACGACAGCTGGCAAGTAACGGCAAATGTTTGGTACACGCAAGTAAATGATTATATTGATGCTGAAGTGACTAAGAGCTTTAATCGCACCGACATGGCGCATACTAAGCGTAATATTCTTACATTCACCAACCTAGATGCGACACTTTACGGTGCAAAACTGGCAGGCTTAATTGAACTTTACAACACAAAGCAAGCAGGAAAGTGGCAATTAAAAGGCTCACTAACCAGTATTCATGGCGAACGTGATGATAGCAATGAAGACTTATATCAAATTATGCCACTACACACTGAGCTGAGCCTAGAGCACGAATACAAAGGCTGGCAAAACGCACTGAGCTGGCAGTGGGTTGATAGTAAAACCTATGTTGATGAGCGCCGTTTAGAAAACCAAACCGACAGCTATCAGTTACTGGCTATATCAAGTCAGAAAACGTGGCAAAATTTAACCTTTAAGTTAGCAATTACCAACTTACTTGATGAATATTACCAACAGCCACTTGGCGGTGTAAGCATTGCTAATTACAAGCAAGATATGAGCAATGGTTTTGAGCAACTTGCAGGGCAAGGGCGCTCGTATAATGCCAGTGTGAGTTATAGGTTTTAGAGAAAGCTATCAGCTTTCAGCTGTCAGTTTGAAGCTGAACGGTGTTGCTTATAGGCCTTTACCAAAGGCCTAGCTCGTAGGAGGTTTTTGGTGCCGAAATATCTTCACAAAGAAAATGACGAGCTTTCAGCTTTCAGATTAAAACCAGAGCTTCTAGTTACGAGAGTAAAGTTAGCGAGTCAGGTCACGTGCTTGATACAAATGTGAAATAAGCTGTTGTAGGCGTGAAATTTATTTCGCGTTAAAACAAATTGCACAAAGAGAACAGAATGAGAAGACAATGAGGAATAACAATAGATTACTTGTTGTTTAACTCTAAAGCGCAGCGCCTCATATCCTCTTTGTGCAAATAAATGTCTTTGACATAGGCGTGAAATTTATTTCGCGTTAAAAAAATTGCACAAAGAGAAAAGAATGAGAAGACAATGAGGGAAAACAATAAATTACTTGTTGTTTTGCTCTAAAGCGCAGCGCCTCATATCCTCTTTGTGAGTTAAAGATCTTTTTTCTAACCACAGAGGACATAGAGAGCACAGAGGAAGAGACCATAAACTCTTTGTTAATATTATTTTCTCTGTGTAGCGCGAAGCGCCTCGGTGTACTCTGTGGTTCAAATTGTCTTTTTCAAAATGTTTTCTCTAAAGCGAAGCGTCTCTTATCCTCTTTGTGAATCATAGAAGTATTGCGCGATGTAAAATCGCGCCTACAATCTTTGCCTCGAAACTCGCAATCATTTTATCGGCAAATATATATCCGTTTGCAGGTCACATTCATCAACTTCATGGATGAGGTTGAGGTAATGAAAGAAGCAAGGGAAGTCTCTGACTTCTTCGCCGCTTTGCACCAGCCATTCACGGTATAAGTAGTAAACTGTATCGCTAATGGTGTCATGAGAGCCATTATGACGAACAACGGCGCAGCGTCCTGCTGGAATTTCACCATTTCGCACACCTTGCGGGTTTTCAGTAATCGGTGAGGTGATACTGCCTGCGAAGTCAAAACGAAACGCATGGTCTTCAGTGGTGGCCGGATCGCTATACGGGATCCCATACGTGTTACTGGTTTTAACAGGTGAAAAGCCTGATTCTTTGCGCCACTCAATAAATTGTGCAGCGGTATTCATCAGGGTATTAGCTGCGCCTTGGTGGGTTAATAAAGCCACCGGCTGTGTTTTAAAATCAACAATGTTTACATTCATAGGGCAAACCTTTTTGTCAGGTAATGAAAATTCAAACTGTGAGTGCCAATTAGGCCAGTTTGGTTTGCTTCTGAATTCGCTTGGCGACTGTGTAAAGGTGCGCTTAAAAGCACGACTAAATGCTTCTGGGCTATCAAATTGCGCTTCTAATGCAACATCAATAATTTTAAGTTGATGCTCAAATGCAAGTCGAAATGAGGCACGCTTTAAGCACGCAAGCTGCGCATATTTGGTAACACTTAGGCCAACTCCAGCGACAAATAAACGATGAAAATGATACTTCGAACAACATGCCACCTCACTGAGTGTCTCCAGTGATAAAGGTTCATCAAGATGCTGGCTAATGTAGTCACATACTAGCTCAATGCGTTGTTGTTGCTTCGTTTTCATGGTTACTCGTTAATGCTTTTCAGAAGTGGGGCCAGTTTGCCATGGCCCCTAAGTCGTTACCTGATTGAAATTGCGCATTTTGCTTAACATTCACGAATTGTAGCAGCTGCTTTTAAGTCATAGAAAGTGTTCGAAGTTTCTAGAAAAAATCAGTTTGGGATAGTTAAGTAAATACTTTTGGTTTTCCTCTAAAGCGCAGCACCTCTTATCACTCTTTGTGAGTTAAAGATCTTTTTCTAACCACAGAGGTCACAGAGAACACAGAGGAAGAGAAGGAGAGACCATAATCGTCTTTGTAAATATTGTTTTCTCTGTGTAGCGCGAAGCGCCTCGGTGTGCTCTGTGGTTCAAATTGTCCTTTTCACAAAGAGAATAGAATAAGAAGAAAATGAGGGAAAACAATAAATTACTTGTTGTTTTGCTCTAAAGCGAAGCGTCTATTATCCTCTTTGTGATTTTAATGTTTCTCTGTGCAGCGCGAAGCGCCTCGGTGTTCTCTGTGGTTCAAATTGTCTTTTCACAAAGAGAACAGAATGAGAAGACAATGAGGGAAAGCAATAAATTACTTGTTGTTTTGCTCTAAAGCGCAGCGTCTCTTATCCTCTTTGTGAGTTAAAGATTTTTTTTCTAACCACAGAGGACAAAGAGAGCACAGAGGAAGAGAAGGAGAGACCATAATCTATTTGTTAATATTATTTTCTCTGTGCAGCGCGAAGCGCCTCGGTGTACTCTGTGGTTCAAACTGTCTTTTACATAAAGAGAATGGAATGAGAAGAAAGTTATGAAAAACAATAGATTACTTTTGTTTTGCTCTAAAGCGCAGCGTCTCTTATCCTCTTTGTGAGTTAAAGATCTTTTTTCTAACCACAGAGGACACAGAGAGCACAGAGAGCACAGAGGAAGATAAGGAGAGGCCACTCTTTGTAAATATTGTTTTCTCTGTGTAGCGCGAAGCGCCTCGGTGTACTCTGTGGTTCAAATTGTCTTTTACATAAAGAGAATAGAATGAGAAGAAAGTGATGAAAAACAATAGATTACTTTTTGTTTTCTCTAAAGCGAAGCGTCTCTTATCCTCTTTGTGAATCATAGAAGTGTTGCGCGATGTAAAATCGCGCCTACAACCTTACCGCTGACCGCTAGGTATTTTAACTTTCCTGCTCAGCTTCTTGCTGTGCTAACTTTTCGCGTTCTGCCTTTGAGATGTAGGCCGGTTTATTGCTTTTATGCAATTTTGCATTGGCACGCTTATCTTTTTGCTTAAGTTTAGTGAAGATCTTTTTTCTGCGGTTCATGAGTCTAACAAACGAATTAATAGGGTGAGTGGCTATTGTACCTTGTTGGTATTTTTAAGCGATCTATTTTGCTTGAATTAGAGATGTTATGTCGGCGTTATAAGCGTTACAATCAAGGCGACTTTCTAAAAACCTTCTTAAACTCTGGAGCTTATCTTGAAACATTCATTACTTGCTGCATTTTTATTAAGTGCTTTCTCTAGTCAGGCTGCTGTGTCTGAGCAAAGTGAAAAGCTGGCTAACTACGCGGTAGAGCAATATCAACAAGCGCAAATTCATACCTTAGAGAATTTAGTTTCGTATCCAACGGTAAATAAAGAAGGTCTAGCGACTCCTGATAACCCAGATTTCATTGGCTTTAAGTCGTTCTTAAAAATGAAAGCGGCGCAGTTTGGTTTTGATTATCAAGATTTAGGCTACACAGTGTTAATTGGCATGGGGAACCAAGCTGACAAAGTAACCATAGTAACCCATGGTGATGTGCAACCAGCCGATGCCAGTAAATGGCAGCAAAGTCCATTTGAAATGGATAAAACCTCTGAGCCAGGAAAGCTAATTGCACGTGGTACAGAAGATGATAAAGGTGCAATTGCGACAGCATTGCATGCAATGAAGGCGATTAAAGACAAGGGTATTACATTAAATAACCGTATTGAATTAATGGTTTACCTTGCAGAAGAGTCTGACTGGGCACCACTCGAAGAGTTCATGAAAACCTATCAGCAACCAAAATACGCAGTCACTATTGATGCTTCATACCCTGTGGTTGTTGCAGAAAAAGGCTGGAGCTTAATTGCCCCGACTTTCTCAGCGACCTCTGCACAAACAGGCTTATATGTTAGTGACTTAAAAGGCGGCGCCTTTGTTAGCCAAATCCCTGAAGATGCCAGTGTGTTAGTACATAACGCTGATGCGGCAACTGTGGCTAAATTGCACGATAATGTCGCTAAGCTCAAAAACGTCAAAGTGGCGATGACAGAGCAAACAAATGGCTTGTTAGTACAAGTGAAGGGGATTTCAGCGCATTCATCTGAGCCAGAAGCGGGTGAAAATGCCATTGCGCACCTTGCAGAAATCTTTAAAGACATCGACCTTGAGAACAATAGCGATGGTCAAGCAATTGAGTTTATCAATCAGCTAATTGGTCTTGATTTATACGGCGCACAATTTGGTGAAATTGGTTACAAGCATGACTTTATGGGCCCGATGACTGTTTCGCCAACCTTATTAAGCCGCGATGGTAACGAGATTAAATTGTCGATTAATATGCGTCGTCCGGTAGGAAAACAAGAAGCGGTGCTTAAGCAGCAAATTAATGAAGCGCTTAGCGCTTGGCAAACTACTAATGGTGTTACGTTAAAAGACACTAAAGTTGTGATTGGTACGCCAATGCTGTTAGATGGTGCGCCTCATGCAGAAGCCTTACTCGATATCTTTAAGCACTTTACCGGCGATAAAGACGCGGGCTTTGTGTCAATTGGTGGTGGCACAAATGCTAAGTTATTTGATAATGCGGTGTCATTTGGTCCATCAATGCCAGGTAAAAAGTACACAGGCCACTCAGAGCATGAGTTTATTACAGAAGAGCAGTTAGCACTGAACTTAAAAATGTACACTGCAATGATGATTAAGCTAGGAAATATGTAATTCTATAAACTGAAAACGCCACTTTATAGTGGCGTTTTTGTTTAAAGCTGTTGGCTCATATCAGTTTAAAACTGGGCAACAAATTTAAGGTTATAAAGTTCAGCAGAGCCGCTTTCAGTGTAATTAGCGGTTAAATAGTATTTATCATTAATAAAGTACTTGCCTTCTAAAACGAGTTCAGAATCATCCAAACCTGCGCCTATGGCATAGTGTTCGCCAAAGTAATAGCTGATCATGGCATTACTTGCTGAATTATTAAGACTGTCTTGGTGGCCAACATCAACGGTAATGTAATGGCTGCCGCTTAAATGATTAAAGTATCTGGCCGAGACATTCCAAACGTCAAGTTCATCATCTGTTTCTGCGCTAAAACCGAGGTAATCCTTATCGTTTATTTGGAGGTTATACTGCGCTTTTAAGCGGAAATAATCATCACCATATTCACGCACATCCCTATTTACAGAAACTTTTAAGGCATCGGCAAATAAGTAGCCTATACCTAGATTGTAATTGTCTAAATCCCTCACATCCCTTATATCGGCTACAGCAAACCAGTTATTTAAAAAATACTCGCCAAATAAACCAATATCATTGTAATAATCTCCTCCTGAGTAATTGACTAGGATGTTCGAATCTGTATCTAGGTAGCCATAATCATCGAGCACACCAGAGCTCTGCTGCTCTTCAAAGTAATAATGGCTTGCTAATTGGTAGCCATTAAAGCCATATCTGTCATGATCTACGTGAGTATAATTGATGGTATTGAACCACTGTTTACTCACCTGTTGCTCTGTTGCGGCTGTTGAATAGCTTGAATAAGCAAGTGTTGCAAGAGCAATAGGGGCTAGTTGTTTAAACATACATATCCTTGTTGTATTTGGTTTTTGTTTCATAAAGATAATACAACAAGCAGGAATTTACATTGTAATAAAGTGTTGTGGGTCTGTAAGTTTGTGAAAAGGCCAAGCAGCGCTTGGCCTATAAAGCTTAATTAAGCGTTGTGGTAAGTGATATTTCGGCATTCATCAATTTAGAAATAGGGCAGCCTTGCTTGGTTTGCTCACAAAGTTGCTCAAACTTTTCGCTCGAAATTTCTTTTATCTTTGCACTAACATCAAGTGCAATGTGGCTCACTTCGAAGCCGTTATCAACTTCATCAAGGCTCACTGTTGCTTTGGTCGTTATGTCGTCAGCGACAAAGCCTGCTTCAGTTAGTGCAAGCGATAGCGCCATGCTAAAACAGCTACTGTGTGCCGCTGCAACCAGCTCTTCGGGGTTAGTGCCCGGTTTATCTTCAAAGCGAGTGTTAAAGCCAAATGGCTGTTTCTCAAGCGCGCCACTTTGACTAGAAATAAAGCCTTTGCCAGATTTAATATCACCAGACCAACTCGTATGTGCAGATTTTTTAATCGTCATCGTCATCTCCTTTGTAAATTTTTTCGGCGACCGTGAAAGGCTTTCAGGGTTTTGTGCCGAAAACTGTGAGTTAACGATATAAGTGCAACTTAAACGCCAATATTTCTTTTTGCTTCACGCTTGCAACGTTCTGAGCAGTATTTAACATGCTCCCAGTCACGTTGCCATTTTTTACGCCACATAAATGGCCTGTCGCAAACGGGGCAGGTTTTGCTGGGTAAATTAAGCTTTTTATGAGCCATGTCGTTGTCTTTTAAGGCTTATCACATGCTTATTCAGTACGGCTTTTGTGCCACGCTTTACATCATCACGTTCTCGAAATGACCATAATCGCTCACGTGCTTGTTTGGCTGCATGTTCAATATCTACCATAGGCTCAGGGTAGTCTTCGCCGAGTTTAAAGTTATTAAATAAGGCCTCCATTGGCGGCTGTTGCCATGGCTGGTGGAGATCTTCTATGGGTAAGTTTTTAAGCTCAGGGCACCATGTTTTAATAAATATGCCCTCTGGGTCTTTATCTTCAGATTGCTTTATTGGGTTATACAAACGAATCGTGTTGGTTCCTGTGACAGATGCTTGCATTTGGATTTGTGGGTAGTGAATACCAGGCTCAAAATCTAAAAAATAACGCGATAAAATAAAGCTGACTGATTGCCAATGAATGTTCATATGATGAGTCATAAAGCTGACTAACATAGCGCGCATTCGAAAATTAATGTAACCCGTTGCTGCTAGGCAGCGCATGCACGCATCAATAATGGGAATGCCTGTTTGACCTTGCTCAAAGCGCTTTAGGTGCTCAGCAACATGTTCATCATCACGATAAGGGTAGTGCTTGTAGCCCGCATTTTGCGGTGCAAACTCCATGCTGCATTGAGTTTCGAATTTTTGCATAAAATGGCAATGCCAGTGAAGCCTTGACTCGAAAGCATATAATGAGCGACGCCAGCTTAAAGGCTGCTTTGCTAAATAGTATTTTAGAGTTTGATAAACTTGTCTGAGGCTCAGGTTGCCAAAGGCTAAGTAAGGCGAAAGCCTAGAGCATGAATCTCTACTTTTTGATGGGCTTGAAATGCCACTTTGGTAGTTCATTGCTCGTTCTTCTACAAAGTTCTGTAGGCAAGCTCTGGCTGCATGAGGGCCACCATATTGAAACTGCGGGTCGTACTCTAGAAAATCATCAATACAGGTCGCTGCTTGGTAATTATTAGGCAGAACTGCATTAAATGCTTGCCAATTTGGCGTTACAAGACGTTGGTTCATCACACCATGCCAATGTGTTTGCCAATCAAACTGTTTAGGTCGCGCTCGTTTTACACCTCCAAGTGGCGTTTCGTGCCATGGAATTACTTTACTGTTTAGCCAGCGTTTGATCTGTTTATCTCGCTCAAAGGTATTGTAAAGACCTATTTCTTCATGACTATAAACCCCTGCAATATCAAAATCTTCACTAAGGGTTTCTAACAAGGTAATCATTTCTTGATTATAAATGGCGATTTCAGCGTTATATTTTTCGAGCTGTTGGTTGATGTCTTTAAGTGACTGAGCAACAAAACGCCAGTGCCTAAAGCTGTAATGGGGGTCTTCGAGTAATAGGGGCTCAAAGTTGTAAATAAGTAAGCAAGGCAGCTCTGATGTAATTGCACTGGCAAGTGGCTGATGATCAGATAGTCTTAGGTCACGTTTAAACCAAACAAGATTTACTTTTTGTTTTTTTGAGCCTGCCATAAACGTGGAGTTGAAAATTGCTTTGGTGGTTATACGTAGCAAGTCACAACTTAGATTAATTACTAAAGCAATCCACAAAGTTTCCACATTTGTAGCATATTGCCCACACACTTTTGGATGGTATTCAGATCAACTGGGAGAAGAAGATAAAGAAGCGATTCTAGCCTCTGTGCAAGAAAAGTTTGGTTTATCTGAAGGTGATTCGCTGTTATCGGTCACAGCGTAAATCACAAAGCGGTCATGATGACCGCTTTTTTATATCTAGCTTTATTAATCACATATTAAAGTGACGCGGTGAAAGCCTTTATTTCGTTTTGTGCTGCTTCTAAGCTTTGCTCTGCACCTGGCATTGCAAGGCCTTCAGCGTAAATAAAGTTAACATCTGTCATACCCACAAAACCAAGTACATCTTTTAAGTATTTAGTTTGTGTATCCATGTCGGTGCCTTGATATACACCACCACGCGCAGCAAGTACCACTACTTTTTTGTCTTTAATTAAACCTACAGCGCCTTGCTCTGTGTATTTAAATGTAATACCAGCACGAGCAATACGATCAATCCAAGCTTTGAATGTTGATGGAATACCAAAGTTATACATTGGCATACCAATAACAATCAGTTCGTTATCGTTAAGTTCAGCAATTAAATCGTCAGAAATTGCAGCAAGTAGCTTTTGCTCATCGCTACGTTCGTTTGCATCAGTCATCCAAGCAGCCATTTCTGTCTGCGTTAAGTGAGCAATCGCATTGTCGCTTAAATCGCGAGTTGTTACTGAAATTTGTTGGTTGTTAGCAAGCTGCTCAACAAATAGTTGGTTAAGCTTGGTTGAATTACCTTGTTCACCATTTAAAGATGAATTTAACACAAGTACTTTTTTCATCATGTCACCTAAGAAAACTGAAGTTGTGCAGCTATTATAATTAGCAAAAATTAAATTAATAATGCTATTAATCGAGTATTACGTTCGTTTTAAACGAATGGAAGAGGTGTCTAATTTTTTTGAATTAGTCTTTTTTTGTAATTTAATGTTACTATTGCCGCGACAATAAAAAAGAAATGGACTTTATTATGAAGTACTTACTGCTTACTCTTTTTGCAGTGCTGAGCTTAATGCCTCGTGCTGCTGAAAACACACAACTCCCTGTAGAATCATTCGCCTCTTTACGCGCTTTTAGCCAAGTAAAATTTTCGCCAAATGGTAAAAATTTATCGTTTATTCGAAATGTAAATGGTGAGCTGGTTTTAATGGTTTATAACCGTAAAACTAAAGAAGCTGATTCTATTATTCGTTCAGATAATCACACTATTTTCTTCGATTGGTATGAATGGGCAAATGATGAGGTACTACTTTTAGGTGCCCGCTATATTCAACGCCAATTTGGCGGCCCTAAATATACCTCTACCCGTTTATATGCATATAAAATTGGTGGTGATGGCAAGGCGAAACTGGCTATAAAGCCTAACTTTAATCGTGATGAACGCCAACCGCAATTTGGTGATCAGGTCATCAGCTTTTTACCCGATAAAAAAGATAAAATTTTAGTTCAAGGTGATTTTGATGTTGCCAATGCCCCTGGCGTGTATGAACTTGATTTAAGTACACTTCGTAAGAAAAAAATTCAGCGCTCACGTAGTAAAGTGATTGATTGGACAGCAGACCGCCAAGGTAATGTGCGTATTGCCCTAAAAATGGATGAAGACGAATTTGAATATATTCTTTATGACGAAGATCGAGATAACCGTAAAACGTTATTCAAATATAAAGCATTTAGCCCTGATGTAGTGACTGTTTTGGGCTTCGATAAAGACCCTAATATTCTTTACTTCAAAGCTCTTAAAGATGGTTATGATGCGCTTTATAAAATGAACCTAACGACCATGAAAAAAGAGTTAGTGTTCAGCGATGATAACTATGACTTCGACGGTCATATATTCTATTCATCTCTTACAGGTGAAGTAGCAGGGTTTACGCACTCTCAATTAGATGAGGGGATCCGTTACTGGGATGAAGATTTAAACAACCTTTATAATGGCTTACGCGCTGTATTGCCGGCAGATAAGTTTGATATTGATATTATTGATACTAGTAAAGAACAGCGTCAATATGTGGTTTACGTTTCAGGTGAGCAAATCCCTGGTACCTATATGTTGGGTGACCGAGATTCTAACGAATTAACTGCATTTGCCTCGGCATTTCCAGATGTTGATGAAACTGTTTACAGTGGTAAAAAGAAAATTAGTTATAAAGCTCGTGATGGGTTAACTATTGAAGGGTATTTAACTTTACCTGTGGGTTACAAAGAAGGTGATAAGTTACCCACTATTGTGTTCCCTCATGGCGGGCCAATGGCTCGTGATTACGCTGGTTTTGACTATTGGACTGCGTTACTTGCTTATAATGGTTATGCAGTACTGCAACCAAACTTCCGTGGTTCAAGTGGCTATGGCCATGAATTTGAGATGGCTGCAGTTCAAGGTTTTGGTAAAGAAATGCAAGATGACTTGCAAGATGCGGCGAATTGGCTTGTTGAAGAAGGTATCGCTAATGGAGATAAAATTTGTATAGGCGGGGCAAGTTATGGTGGCTATGCTGCATTAATGGCAGTGGTTAAACACCCAGAAACATTCAAATGTGCAGCAAGCTTTGCTGGCGTTACTGATCTTGAGCGTATTGTTAGTAAAGCGCGTTATTTCACTAATAAAGAAATTGTGCGTAAGCAATTTGGAACTGATGGCGATAAACTAGAAAAAGTGTCGCCTGTTAATTTTGCAAAGCAAATTAATCGTCCGGTGCTATTGGTTCATGGCTCTGATGATAACGTGGTGCCTGTTTATCATAGCCGTGAAATGGATGATGAACTTAAAGACGAAGGCAAAGATGTTACTTACATTGAGCTCGAAGATGGCGACCATTACTTATCGCACCAGCCGTATAGAATTAAAACGTTGAAAGCGTTTTTAGAGTTCTTCGATAAGAACTTGAAAAACTAGAATTAGCAAAGAAAAAGGCGACTTAGGTCGCCTTTTTTAATACCTGATTTTGCGTCAATTTTATTTATAAGCTAATTCAGCATCAATATTGCGCATTAAGTTGGTAACCCAATTGATATATTGGCGGTGGATTTTTTTGCCATTGTAATCAAGGTTTATCGAATCTTTGTAATCAATAGAATATTCTTGCTCGTTAAACGTAATATCAACGCGTAATTGGTGTTTACGAATATCAAGTTTACCTAAGATTTGACCTTCGGCATTTGAACGACACGTCCAGCCTAGTTTCATACATGCTTTTAAAATATTGGTTTTGATACTTTCAAGGTCATGTTGGCCAGACGCCATTTGCGGTACAGGGTTTGCGTCAAAGTTACGAATAGGCACACTGGTGCTACAAGCAGAAAGTGTAAGTAGCGTAAGAAGTGCAAGAGCTGCCTTTTTCATAGTAAGTCCTTTTTGGAAATAAAATCAGCGCGATTATGCGCTTTTTTTACTGCAGGGTCTAGGCATCGGGTAAAAACCACGCACTAATTGCACCAAGTAAGCCTAAGATACTGTAGAAAAAAATTAACTCAGCAGTCGTTAAGTAGGTATTTAGTAAGCCGACGCTACCTAGCAGTAATAATATAACTCCGATCACCGTATTACTAACAGAGACATAGTCAGTGCGCTTGTTTCCTTCAGCCATATCAACAAGGTAGGTTTTACGACCAAGGCGAACCCCTTGATGAGCTACGGTGAGTAAAAAATAACAGAGCGGTAATAGCCAAAACTCATTGAGCGTTTGTGGTCTCAGGTAAGCAACTAAATAAACGGCAAAACCGTTGAGGGTGACGAGCATTGCTGCAAATACTAATACTTTGCGGCTCGATAAATCACTTAATCGCCCCCAAATTGGCGCAGAGACTAAGCTGGCAAGCCCAGAAAGCGCCATAAACGTAGCAAGTAGTGAAAAGTCGAAAGCCTGTTCACTAGCAAGAACGATATAAAACGGGGCGCTCAAAGCAGAACATAGCAACAACGCACGAGTGATAATAAAGTGAGCAAATTGTTTATCTTGGTAAAGCAGTTTTAATTTTGATAAAGCATGCAAAAAGCCGTTTTCAGCGCCCTCGGTTGCGCCCTTGTATTCTTGAATGCGGCTATAACTGAGCGCTGCAAACAGCCACATTAAAGCAGCCAGCATTAAAGCAACATACACCCCATTTTCATAGCCAAGGCTTTGTAGATACCATAAACCAAGACCAAAGGTGAGCGTTGCAAATCCGGCAAAACTCGCAGCAAGACCGCTAATGCTGCCTCGTTGTTGTTTAGGTATGACCTTGCCTAATACATCTTTTGCAGCAATGGAATTAAAGCCACGGGCAAGGCTAAAGACAATCAAAATCGCGATGATAGCAAACCCAGCAGTTGCACCTTGGAGTGTTAAAGCACAAATCAGCATACCAACAATACATAAAGCCTGCACAATTGCGCCAATCACCCAAACCCACTTTCTAACTGGGAGCCTACGAATAGCACTGGCGATGGCCAGTTGTGGCAACATTGAGCCTGACTCACGAATAGGCACAAGCCAAGCAATAAAACTACTTGGTACATTAATGCTCTGTAAAAGCCAAGGCAAGGTCACTTTAGGGTTTAACAGGGCATCTGCAAACTTACTAAATAGTTGGCTTACTAATAGGGTAAGAAAATTGCCGGGCACCACTTTACAAGCGGCTTCATCAATCGCTTTGCAGGCACGGGCATCCTCGGTGTTACTGAGGCGTTGGTAGATGTCTTCTTTGCTGAGCTTTTGCATATTTTTTATTTTTATGAAAAAGGGCATTTAAGCCCTTAAAAATCGTCCTTAGAGTGGCGCTCTGCTAGCTGCTCAACTTCATCACCCCATGTTTTGTTAACTCTGCGACCTCGTTTTACAGCAGGGCGGCGCTCAATTTGTTTTGCCCAGCGCATCACATGACTATATGACTCAACATCTAAAAACTCTGCCGCATCATATAAATTGCCAAGTACTAAGCTGCCATACCACGGCCAGATTGCGATATCGGCGATTGAATATTCGCTGCCAGCCATGTAGTCATGGTCGCTTAAATGGCGGTTTAATACGTCTAACTGGCGTTTTACTTCCATGGTGAAGCGATCAATTGGGTACTGCATCTTGAAAGGGGCATAACTATAAAAATGACCGAAGCCTCCACCTAAGTATGGGGCAGAGCCCATTTGCCAAAATAGCCAATTTCGACATTCTGTTTTACTGGCGTGATCGCTTGGGATCAGCGCGTCAAACTTTTCTGCCAGGTATTGTAAAATTGCACCTGACTCAAACACGCGAGTAACGGGCGTTGTACTGTGATCCATTAAGGCTGGGATTTTTGAATTAGGGTTAACACTGACAAACCCTGAAGAGAACTGGTCACCATCGCCAATTTTAATTAAAAATGCATCGTAGTCGGCTTCATCAATACCAAGCTCTAATAGCTCTTCGAGCATGATAGTGACTTTTTGGCCGTTTGGTGTCGCAAGCGAGTAGAGTTGTAGGTCATGTTTACCAACGGGCAAGTCTTGCTCGTGGGTTGCACCTGAGACCGGACGATTAGTCTTCGCCCATTCACCACCGTTTTCTGCATCCCATTGCCACACTTTAGGTGGCGTATAACTGTCGGTATTACTCATTGAAACTCCTAAATTGTGCTTTAATGAATGTCATTACGAGATTACCATCCTAGTTGATCAGATAGAGCAAGGGAAGTACAGTTATTAATTATGAATAACAAGGAGGATGACATGAAAAAGCATGGTTTAGCCATTGGCCTTGAGCGAACTGGCACGACTTTTTATCTCACAATTAAAGTAGTCGGAAAGCTTACCCACGAGGATTATAAAACTCTCACTCCTCTTATAGATAATGCTGTAGCAGCAGTTCCGAGTGCAAAAATAAGAGCCTATGTTGATATTACTGAGTTAGAAGGCTGGGAGTTACAAGCGGCGTGGGATGATTTTAAGTTAGGCCTTAAACATAACAAAGAGTTTTGCCGTATAGCTGTGCTTGGTAGCAAACACTGGCAACAAGTGGCAAGCAAAGTGGGTAACTGGTTTATCAGTGGCGAAGTGAAATACTTTGAAGACCCGATCATTGCCACTGAGTGGTTACACGAATAAGGAGTTAAGTGATAAAAAACAGTCAATTAAAGGTAGCAACGTTTAATTTATATAATTATTTAGCGCCACCTGACGCATTTTATGATTTTCAGCGCATTTACAGCGCTGAGCAGTGGGCCAAAAAGCAGCGCTGGTTGGCCGATTACCTTAAAAATCAGCAGCCAGATATTATTGGCTTTCAAGAAGTGTTCAGTATCAATGAACTAAAACAACAAGTTAACGCAGAGGGTTACCCTTATTTTGCAGTGGTTGATGAGCCAACGGTGATTGATGACTTTATTTATCGCGATCCGGTTGTGGCCATTGCCTCACGCTATAAAGTTGTTGCTGTCAGTCAGATTGAGGCAGAGCAAGATGATATTTTAGCGATGGGCTTGAGCGATAATTTTAACTTTAGCCGCAGTATTATTCGCGCGACACTTGAAGTACCTCACTTAGGACACGTCGATTGCTATGTAGTGCACTTTAAATCAAAGCGCAGCATGCTCCATCACCAAGATGATGAAAGCCACAGCGAACAGCAAAACTTAGTTATGCAGTTAAAATCGCAAGCCCTTGGGCGCTGGGCATCAAGTATGCAGCGTGGCAGTGAAGCAGCGCTGTTACTCGTTGAAATTATTAAGCGTAGAGCGCACACCAATAACCCTGTGATTGTGATGGGGGACTTTAATAATGAGTTACACGATGGTGTACTTAACCATTTAATCGCTGACCACCTTCGTTTTAGCGGTCATAGGCAAAATAGCCCATCTCGTTCAGAGTTCAAACTACAAGATAGTTGGCAACTCTATCAGCGCCATGTTGTCACCGAGAACGACAGAGAAGCCACCCACTATTTTGGCAGTAGCAGCTCAGTATTTGATTATATTTTGTTATCTCGAGAGTTTGATGCCGGGTTTCAGGGCAGCTTTTTTGAGGTAGTTGATTATCACACCTATGATCAGCACTTGATCAACCCCCAGTTTGCCTATGATGATCAAAGTACCGACCATGGCGTTGTGATGGTGACAATGAAGTTAAGAGACTAGAAGCTAATAGCTTTCAGCTGTCAGTTTAAAGCTTAGGGCTCTTTTGCTTATCACGCTTTGCCATAATATAGCCGATGAATGCGCCGCTAATTGCGCCGAATAAATGGCTTTCGAATGAAATATGAATGCGCTGCGGGAAGACACCCCAAATCAGGCCGCTGTATAGCACAACAACCGCAATACTGATTAAAATGGCTTTGAATGAGCGGTGCATAATGCCGTAGCTAATTAAATAGCCCCATAAACCGTAGATAACACCACTTAGCCCTACATGAATATTGCTGCGGCCAAATAGCCATACTAGTAATCCACCAATGAGCGCTGTACCTGCAAACACCAGCCAAAAGCGTTTTACGCTATATTGGCAAACTAGCCAGCCGAGAATAGCAAATGGCACTAGGTTACTAAAAAGGTGTGCCCAGCCACCATGTAAAAATGGCGCAAAAAACACCCCTGATAAACCAGATATCTGTCTTGGCAAAATACCTAAGCCGTTTAAGTTTATGCCGGGTAGAGTATTAATTATTTGCAGTACCAAGCACACCAGCATAATGCCTAAAATTGCGAATCGCTTACTACTGATAGGAGGAATTTTGACAGCTTTTTTTTCAGTCATGATGAGAAGCTCTTAAATCAATGTGACCGAATGAGTATAACTTATTAAAAGTGAAGGTAAACACCTTGATATGCAAGGTGTTTACTAAAGGTCTAGAGCATATTGACCTAGTTTAACCTAATTTGGTTAATAGTTTTTTCGCAGCAAGCTCAGAACTTGCAGGGTTTTGCCCTGTGATTAGTAGGCCATCTTCAATCGCAAGCTCGCCCCAATCATCGGTTTTTTGATACTGACCACCTTGTTTGATTAGCTCATCTTCAACAAGTAATGGCACAACATTGGTAAGCTGTACGGCATCTTCTTCTGAATTACTAAAGCCGGTTACTTTTTTATCAAATACCACAGATTTACCAGCTGCATTTTTCGCATTCAGTAATACTGCACTGGCGTGACATACTGCACCCACTGGTTTCTCTGAGTTAAGAAATTGCTCTATCAAGCTAATTGAATCTTGGTTATCAACTAAGTCCCATAACGGACCATGGCCGCCGGGGTAAAATACCGCATCAAAATCATCGGCTTTAACTTCAGCCAGAGGTTTAGTATTAGCCATTAAAGTTTTTGCCGCACTGTCTTGCTCAAAACGTTTTGTGGCATCGGTTGCTGCATCAGGGGCTGCACTATTTGGATCAACCGGAGGTTGGCCACCTTTAACAGAAGCTAAAGTTACCTCTGCACCGGCATCAATAAAGGCGTAGTAGGGCGCCGCAAATTCTTCGACCCAAAAGCCCGTTTTATGGCCGGTATCGCCAAGTTCATCGTGTGAAGTGAGTACCATTAAAATTTTCTTAGCTGACATAGTGAATCCCTTTTTGTGTATTAAACATCGTTAATAACACTATAGGGGTGAATATCGAGTTAAACAACGCAGATAAATTTGACTTCATTGGTTTAATAATTGATACAATTGTTCAGGTTAGATTAGGAGTTTGTATGAAAGTATCGTTTGAGCAATTAAAAAGCATGGTGGTGTTTGCCCACATTGTGCAGCAAGGCAGCTTAACTAAAGCGGCTCAACAACTTGGTTTATCAAGGGCTGTAGTTAGTTATCACTTAAAGAAATTAGAACAGCAATTAAAGCTCACGTTACTTAACCGCTCAACGCGTACCATGACTCTCACCGAAGCAGGTATGGCTTATTACGAACGTTGTCAGGCTATCACTGAGCACGCTGAGGCTGCTAACTTACACCTTGAGAACTTAAAGAGTGAACCGGTTGGGGTTATCAAATTGAGTTGTCCGGTGAATGTAGGCTTGCAACTTGTGGTACCGGCACTGGCTCAGTTTAAGCGTTTGTATCCGAAAATAGATATTGATTTACAGCTTAGTGATGATGTGGTTGATATCATCAAAGAGGGCTACGACTTAGCGATTAGAGGCGTGGCCCTTGAAAGCTCAAACTTACAAGCGACTAAACTTGCAAGTATGGCTACTTGCTTATGTGGCTCAGTCGATTACTTTACAAAATACCCTATACCAAAGAGCATTGCCGATTTAGCAGAGCATACATGGGTGGTGTATCAACCAAGTAGTGCTGTTGTCACGCTCGAAAAAGATAAACGCCGCTTTGAGGTGGCAGTTAGTGGTGGCATAAGTACCAATAACGCTGCTGCACGAACTGCCTTTGTAGAAGCTGGGCATGGCTTAGCGAAAATCCCAGTTTATGATGCATTGCCAAGGATCAAAGCAGGATTGTTACGCACAATCTTAGATGATTACAAAACTGCTGATATTGAACTTTATGGCGTATTCCCGCCAGGGGCGGCGGGAAGTAAAAAACTGCGGGTTTTACTTGATTACTTGAAGGATTATTTTACTAATCAAGTAGCCACTATGACGATTTAAACAAGTGTGCGATTAAATAAAGCAACGGCTTGTTGATACATGCTGATGGCAAGAGCTGGGTCGTATCGGTCGCCTTCGTCGCGCATAAACGCATGTTGGGCGTTCACTTCTTGCCACTGGTAATTAATGCCTGTTGCCACCACTTGTTGGTAAATTTTAAGGCGGCCTTCTTTTGGTACATGTGGGTCTTGTTTACCCCAAACAAAGTGGATCTCACCTTTAATATCTGCCATGCGCTCAAATGAGTTATTACCTGCTTGTGCTGGTAAAGTATCGCTGTGTATATCTGTCGCGTATAAACAAAAAGCGGCTTTGATACTTGGGTTTAATGCAGCACGGTATGCAAGGTGACCACCAATACATACGCCCATGGCACCTACATTGCCTGTGCAGTAATCTTGCTGACGTGCAAATGTAATTAAAGCGCCAGTGTCTGAGTCATGGCTCTCAAGCGGTTTTGCCCATTTGTCGGCATTGCCTTTGTCTTTACCAGCATCATCATAGGCAAGTACTGTCCCAATAGGATTTAACTCATGAAAAACTTCTGGCACTAACACGACAAAGCCATGACCAGCAAGTATTGCAGCAGAGCGTGCAATTGGTGCTGTTTCTTGGAAAATCTCAGAGTAGAAGATAATACACGGGTATTTACCTTCCTCTACAGGGCGATAAATACTGGTGCGCATTACACCTGTGTTGGTCGCTATGTCGTGGCTATGGTGCTGAATAATCATGTTTATCCTTGTAAAAAACGGTTTAGCTAATAATACCTCAGCCCCACCTTTTGGACGAGTAAAAGCCCTTGAAATTTATTGATGCTCAGTTAACTCTCTGAGGCGGGATACTTCATACAGCTTGCGTAATAGGTAAGAGTAGCAGGCCAGTCAGAGAAAATAGCCATCACACCCACTTGCTTAGCAAGGACGTCTACCACTTTCATCATTTGCCCATCTTGTTTAATTACACGGGCAATCGACTGGTAATAATAACCACCGCCATTATTTAATGGACCAGAGCGCTCTAAACTCCAAGTAATGATGTTCAGTCCTGCTTGTTTAGCTTTAATAGCATAAAGCGAAGGCTCGATTGCACCTGACTCATCAAGGCTTAAAAGCATCCACATTGGCGGTGCGATAATGCGTACTCCATCGTTATATAGAGCCTGCATTGATGGCTGCCAAGTTGTTTCATCCATAGCATCAAAGTCTGCTTGCTCATCTCGGCCATCAAGATAAATACTGTTGTTTGCAAATTCAGGGTGATTGTTTAGCCAATACTTCACATCTTCAAGATTAAATGATTGCGGATAAACATCTTGGCTATTCACACCTAAATCTCGATACTCATCAAGCATTTTTTGCGCATAATCTTGCTGGCTAAAACCGTTAAATGGCATGCTAACTTCTGGGCTTTTTAGCTCGGGTGTCATTTTTACACCCAGTGATTTGAATAACTTAATGCTTTGCTGGTGGGTCATTACGGTGCCACTGTTTGCGTATAAATCAGTGCGCCAGCTTGGTGTTCCTTGCATATATTCAGCGACCGTTTTGGCGTTAGGGTTGGCACCATCCATTTTAGCTTTTAAGGTTAAAAACTCAGCTTGGGTGATATCGCTGGTGCAGCATTTAGCCTGAGCTGGTTGGCCGTCTTTGGTCGGGGTAAAAGGTTGGCTGCATTTTGCAGCGAGCTCAGGAATCGCTAAAATGTTGGTAGTGGTGTGTAAATCACACTGTGAATGGCGACACACGAGTTGTTTGTCTTTAGTAAAGGCGACGTCACATTCAAGTACGCCAGCGCCCATTCTTGCAGCGGCTAAATATGACTCTTTGCTGTGCTCAGGAAACTGCATGGGGGCACCGCGATGACCAATTACAAAATCAGTTTTATAGAAAGGGCCATTACCGCATTCAGCAAGTTGCTGCTTTAACGGCCCATCTGTCATCTTGTCGATTAAATAGTAAGGCCTAGCACCTACTTGCACTGCCTGATCCACAGGCAGATTCTTACAGCCTTGAATAACGAAAACTAAACAACATAAAACCAGTGCGCGCATAACAGCATCCCTCTAATCGAATAGAGTTTAGCCTATCATGACTCCGTGGCAGTTTTATTAAGTTTCTGATTTATAATAAGTGCTAATAAGATAATCGCTGCGCCGATGGCAAGCTTGATGATATCGGCATCACGATTCCAAATCACAATGTTAACGATGATCCCTGCTGGGATCAGGAGGTTATTCATGACAGCCAAGGCACCTACATTGACAATAGTTGCGCCCTTATTCCACGCGAAATAACCAAGCCCTGAAGCAATCGTGCCTAAGTAAATTAACACGCCCCATTGTGTCGTTGTGGTGGGTAGCTTACTGGTATCACCAAATAAGCCGTAACAAATCAGTGCGACAATTAAAGCGCCAATAAAGAACCAAGCAAACACCCGAGAGTGGGGGAGTTGCTCATCTTGCATTAAACGTTTGTAAGTTACTTGACCGGTAGCAAAGCAAATATTGGCAGCCTGAACCATTAACATACCAATAAGGTAGTTTTCATCGACGCCTTCATAGCGAATAGCAACGGCGCCTAAAATAGCTAGCATAGCGGCGAATAAAAACTTGGCATTAAAACGCTTTTCAAGCAAATCGTTTAACAAAGTGATGTAAAGTGGCGTCATTACCGTGAATAGCAGTACCTCGGGCACGCTAAGGTACAAAAACGAATGGTAATAGAAGCTGTACATCACACCAAGTTGTACTGCGCCTATTGCCATGAGCTTTAGTGCTAAGGCTTTAGGGGTTTTACGCCAGTGTAAAAAGGGCAAAAACACGCAAGTTGCCAAGCCAATGCGCATTAACACACTAAACCATGCATCCACTTGGCCTGCTAAATAAACACCAATAAGACTAAACGAAAAGGCCCAAAGCAGGGTTACAGCAAATAAGTAGGTCATGTTATTCGAGTTATGTGCAAAAAAGGGCAGTGTATATGAGATGGCTGAAAATTAAAATTGCCCATGACGGATAATACGCGGTCATGGGCAATGGGGGGGTTAGGGTTGGCTGGCAACAAAGGCTTTTGCTTGTTGCTTTAATCGCTCGAGTGCGTTGCTATCGTAAAACGTGCTGTGCGAGACAACACCACTTAGTGTTTGTGTGTTACGAATATCAATAAGCGGGTTTTTTGAAAGCAAAATGAGATCCGCTACTTTGCCTTCACTAAGTGCACCGTATTGCTGTTGTTTATTTAAAAATTTAGGCCCCGCGAGCGTTGCAGCTTGCAGCGTTTGCAGTGGTGTTAGGCCATATTCAGTAAAAATACTCAGTTCTTGGTGTAAAGAAAGCCCCGGATAAATATACGAATTTAAAAAGCCTGCATCTGTGCCTGCAATAATGCTCACACCTGCTTGTTGGGCGATAGGGAGTAACTGTGCGGTTTTAATAAAACGCTCTTTGCGCTGTTTGATTTGTGCAGGGGTGTCTTTGTTCGCTCTATCAACTCGCCACTGATAAGTTGCTTTTAAACCCTTACCTAAATAATCTAAATAGGCATCGTCCTGATGATTATCTTCATCAATGTAAGCCGTTATTTTGCCACCAATCAAGGTTGGCACCACGGCGGTGTCGTTGTTAGCAAGAACCGTAAACTTCTCAATGGCTGTTGGTTCATCAAACTGCGCGGTGATAATGGGCAGCGCAGTGCGATAGCTCAGCTCTTTTGAGGCAACCTTTGCAGAAATATCTGCTTCGTTTTTAGCCGCAGCTTTAAGCATATAGGTCATATGCTCAATGGCATCAAGCCCCGCCTTGGAGACATCAGTCACAGACAATGAAAATGGAATATGACCCGAAATTTGGTAACCCCGTTTTTTGACCTCTTTTACTGCCTTTAGATAAAGCTCAGGCGTTAAAGCGCTGTCGGTAATTTTGATAAAATCAACGTCCATGCTGTCTAACAGATCCATTGCAGCATGCATTTCTTCAGTCGTTTCTACTTCTAAATCACCAGGCCAAATAGACCCTTTACCTTCTAATTTCGGGCCTGAGGTGAAAATAGTTGGGCCCACTAACTGACCTTGTTTTACTTGTTCTCGCCAGCTAAGTACAGATTCACTTAAATCAGCCGCAGCATCACGAACAGTCGTTACGCCGTAAGCTAAATACAGTGGCAAGAGCTGTTTATTCTCTTCAATAAGTTCATCACCACCGCCAAAGTGGACATGCATATCCCATAGACCAGGCATGACATACTGACCTTTTGCATCAATCAATGTTGAGCTTTGATAGTGGCTACTTAAAGGTTTATCGCTACGTTTGATGATAATTCCATCGCGAATGGCAAGAGATTGCTTTGCTGAGATAGCCCCAGTTTGCATATCAATAATTTGGGCGTTTTCTATCACGATGTCAGCGCGCTCATCTGGGGTTGATGAACATGCAGCTAAAGCTGAGCAAAGTCCTAAAAGTAAAGTATTTTTCATGTGTGAACTCGTGTTTTTCTTTGAGGTTAGCAAAAACGAGTTAACTGACAATGGCTTTGAGGTGAATAGGAATAAAAGTGGGGTGAAAGTTTAATTGGTACTTAAAAAGTATGAGGGTTTCCCCTCATACTTTAAACATCATGGTGATTATTCAACTAAACCACGACGCTTTAATAGTGCGTCTGTTGTTGGTTTTTGACCACGGAACTCAATGTAGCTTTGCATTAAGTCGCGGCTGTTACCTTTTGATAAAATCTCTTTACGGAAATTATCACCGTTTTCACGTGTTAAACCACCTTCTTCAGTCATGTGTGCAAACGCATCTGCTGCGAATACTTCAGTCCAAAGGTAAGCGTAATAACCCGCTGAGTAACCACCGGCAAAGGTATGGCTGAAGTAGCAAGACTTATAACGTGGTGGTACTGGGTAATATGCAATACCATGCTTGTCTAATGCATCATGTTCAAACTTTTGTACGTCAGTGATATCAGCATCAACACCAAATGAGTGCCATTCCATATCAAGCAGTGCCGCCGCTAAGTACTCAGTTGTATCAAAGCCTTGGTTGAACTTTTGTGACTCAAGTACTTTCGCAAGTAACGCTTTTGGAATTGGTTCACCTGTTTTGTAGTGCTTGGCGTAGTTTGCAAGTACTGTCGGTTCTATATTCCAGTCTTCGTTTGCTTGTGAAGGGAATTCAACAAAGTCACGAGCAGTTGCTGTACCTGCTAAGCTTGGGTATTTAACATCAGAGAATAAACCGTGCGCAGCATGACCAAACTCATGGAACATCGTTGTTACTTCAGAGAAAGTCATGAGTGTTGGTTGACCTTCAGCTGGCTTAGGAATGTTCTGTGCATTGTAGATCACAGGCATCGTGTCTTTAAGACCGCTTTGGCTAACATAGGCACTCATCCAGGCACCACCACGTTTACCTTCACGTGCGTAAGGGTCCATGTAGAATAGGCCAATAGCGCTACCGTCTTCGTTAAATACTTCAAACACCATGACGTCTTCGTGATAAACCGGTAGGTCTTTACGCTCTTTAAAGGTAATGCCATAAAGTTTATTCATCGCAAAGAATAGACCGTCGTGGATCACTGACTGCATTTCAAAGTAAGGCTTAACTAAAGCTGGGTCTAAGTCGTACTTCTCTTGGCGAACTTTTTCAGCGTAAAACGCCCAGTCCCAAGGTTGAAGCGCAAATGTTTCACCTGACTTTTTGATTACTTGTTGGATTTGCTCTGCTTCTGCTTCTGCTTTAGCAACCGCTTTCGGCGCTAAGTCATCAAGGATGCCGTAAACATTTTCAGTTGTTTGCGCCATACGATTAGTCATTACATACGAAGCCCAGTCTTTATAACCAAGTAATGCCGCTTTTTCTGCACGTAGCTTAGTTTCTTTGATGATGATAGGGCTGTTTGTTGCTTGTGCACGCGTTGAAGAAGTTGTCCAAATCTTTTCACGAAGCTTGCGGTTTTCAAGGCTTTGTAAGATAGGTTGGCGAGTCGTGTTCACCAATGTGATCATGTAACCTTCTTTACCTGCTTTTTTGGCTGCAGCTGCAAGGCTTGCAATTTCACCTTCAGATAAACCCGCTAATTCGCTTTTATCTTTAACTAAAATCACATCTTCTTTAAATGATTTTAAGATATTTTGTGAAAACTCAGTTGAAAGCTTGGCAAGCTCTGCGTTGATTTCACGCATTTTTGTTTTTTCAGCTTCAGTTAGTTTTGCACCTGCGTTAACAAACTTTTTGTAGTAATAATCAACAAGGCGTTGATCTTCAGCATTTAATGACGCTTTGTTGTCGTAAATGCTTTGTACGCGAGCAAATAAAGCTTTGTTTAAGTAAATGTCATCAGTGTGAGCTGACATAATTGGCGCCATTTTAGCGGCGATACGTTGGTACTCACTGTCAGAGATTAAACCTGATAAGTTAAAAAATGCCGCAGACGTGCGGTCTAATAGCTCACCAGAGTACTCCATAGCAACAAGGGTATTTTCAAATGTTGCTGGTTCTGGGTTGTTTGCAATTTTTGAAATTTCAGCTTTTTGCTGTGCGATACCTGCTTCAAACGCTGGCTCGTAGTCTTTAGTCGAAATTTTATCAAACTCAGGGGCCATATATTGTAAAGGGCTTGGCTTGAAAAGAACGTTTTCAACATTAGCTGTTTGTGTTTCAGCGGCAGTTTCAACTTGAGTTTGAGTGTCGGCTTGTTGTGAACTACAAGCAGATAATAAAAGCACACTAGCAATCGTAGTTGCTACTAAGGTCTTACGCATGAGAGCTCCAAAAATGTGGATAAATCTTTTCTAACTTATCAAATTTTTAGCTAGAAACAATCAAGTTTGTCGTCTGAATGGGGAATTTGAACGCAAATAAAGCTGTTGAGGGATAAAAATGTGTAAAAAGCCATCAATTGTTTATTAATGGCTCACTTAAGTAAAAAGTGGCACTAGCTGCCAGTTTAAATCTTGTTGGTAATAAATTACCATAGGTTAGTTGTAACCCAACACAAACTTTTTCTCTGAGCCAAAGCTTTCTGGCATAGCGTTGCCAAACTCTTTGTTAATTAAATTCAGTGAGTGCTCTTGCTCAGCAAGTAAGTTTAAGATTCGGTTACGGTACTCTAAACTTGATTCAAATAAGTTTAGATCAACCAAGGGTTGTAAAGTGGCAAGTTTTTGTGTGAGTGTCATTTGTGACATTGTGTTCTCCTCGTGCTATTCAAAGCTTGTGAAACCTCAAGCTCTCTCTATGTATATAGCAGCTGTAGGCTAAAATAGTTAATAATTAGCGCATATTGCGCATAAAGAACTTAGTATTTACCAAGTTTTCACCTATTATGCCGTGCTAAACTTAGTCACAACTGAACCAAATTGATTTTTACTAGGAATGTTAATTTATGACCCTTGCTGATCTGCAATCTGCATTATCGTTTGTATTGTTCACCTACAATGATGTGCAAATTACTGTACTAAAAGTAATTCAAGTACCTTTGGTACTGTTTTTAATGTGGTTTGTGGTCACCTGGATTGGTCGATTAATTAAGAAAGCATTACTGGCAAAAAACCTAGGCCCTGACGCCGTTCATCTATTCACCCGTATTTACCTTGTTGTGACCATCGCAGTACTTGTGTTTACCTCGCTAGAGGTACTCAATATTCCTCTAACGGCGTTTGCATTTGTTTCTGGTGCCATTGCAATTGGTGTTGGTTTTGGTGCGCAAAACATTATCAATAACTTTATTAGTGGTTGGATTTTAATGTGGGAGCGACCAATTCGTATTGGCGACTTTTTAGAAGTGGGAACTGCTAAAGGAGTCGTTGAGACAATTAATACGCGTTCTACCCGAATTCGACGTAACGATGGTGTGCATATGCTGGTACCAAATAGCCAGTTATTAGAAAACACGGTAACTAACTGGACCTTAATTGACCGTAATGCCCGTTCGTTTGTGAATGTTGGTGTTGCTTATGGTTCAGACGTGGTGCTTGTAGAGAAGCTGATGAAGCAAATTCTTGATGATCACCCTGCCATTTTAAAAACACCTGCATCATCTGTGTTATTTGATGACTTTGCTGATAGCTCTTTAACTTTTAGCGCTATTTTCTGGGTATGTGCTGAATCAGAAGCACCGCTTCGCCAAGTGCGCAGTGAGCTGCGTTTTAGCATTTATAAAGTATTTGCTGAAAATAACATTACCATTGCATTCCCGCAGCGCGATATTCATATCGATGGTGAGATTGCTTTAACAAGGCGTAACAGCCAAAAATAAAAAAAGCGGCTAGGCCGCTTTTTTGCTTTACGAAAGAATGAATAATAATGAAACTAGGTAAACATAGGGTGGACAATCCCGTTAGTCCACAAGATAGCTGTCGCAGCTAAAATAATTACCAGTAAGATCAGCCCACACGTGACCACCGAACTGGCATAGATAAAACCTCGCTCTTCAGGAATGTGCATTAAAATTGGCACCCCTGTGTAGAGTAAGTAAACAGAATAAGCCAGTGCTACAAGGCCTACACACACCACAAACCATAGTTCAGGTAAGAATGCCGCAAATGAAGACATAAATACTGGCGTTGCTGTATAAGCTGCAAGCTCTAGGGTTTGTGTGAAGGTGGGTTTTGCACCAAAGGTCACTGCCATCCAATGAGCTAAATATGCCAGTGCAAACACGCCCGCAATTAGTGCAAAGTACATCGCAACCGCGATAAGTAATGCACTATCATGGGTTAAATATACGGCCTCACCTGCGCCAATACTCCAGCCCAAATAAACAGATGAATAGTAGCCCATTATTGAAGGAATACAGGCTATTAATAAAATGTGCGATAAGCTATAGCGCAAGCTTTCGTGACGGTTATCAATTGTCTGCCATTCTTCGAGTGGGTGAGCGTATAAGCCCCATAAGTGGTTTAGAATCATAATCATTGCCCCTGTAAAAAAGGAATATGAGCTGTTTTATTTTTGTACAGCTTTGATTAAGTTATGGTTCAGTAATTAAATCTTGTCAAGAAGCTGAAATAATCGAAATAGTCGATTAAATGTAACTCTTTAGTGCATATAGAAAATTACTTTGCACTGATGTGGGTCATGGAATGCGGGCTAATTTATGTGATAAAATCGAATTAAGATTTTTGATGAGAAGTTATTTAGTGCCTTATTCTGATTTGTTAGCACCCATTCATTCTTTTTTAAAGTGCGAAACGCCTGATGAGTGGATTGCTGCGGCAACCAAAAAAGAAAACTTAGATGTGGTTTTAATCGACCATCTTATCTGTGAATTAAAAGCAGCTCAGTCTGCTATGTTTTTAATTCGTAAGTACGCGGTTGATAAAGAAAGTAGTGATGCGTTGCTTGAGTGGTTAAAACCATTTGAAACACTTATTTATAAGCGTGAAGGGGATTGGCGTGAGCTTGCAGATAAAAACAAGCTGACTAAATCAATGATCCCAAAATCGAATTCTCCTTATGGGCAAGACCTTATCGATAAAATGGTGATGCTCATTAAAGAAGAACTACATCACTTTTATCAAGTTCTTGAGATCATGGATGAATACGGTATTGAATATAAAAGCATTACCCCATGTCGTTATGCCAAAGGGATGCTGCGCCATGTAAAAACTTACGAGCCAGATGCTTTGGTAGATAAGTTAATTATAGGTGCTTACATCGAAGCACGCTCATGTGAGCGCTTTGCTAAATTAGCTCCGCATGTTGATAAGCGCTTAGGTGATTTTTATATTTCATTATTGCGCTCTGAAGCGCGTCATTACCAAGATTATTTAACTCTTGCGCAAGAAATCAGTGAATTTGATATCACTGAACGTGTTGAATTTTTTGGTCAGCTTGAAGCTGAGTTAATTTCTACCCCAGATGAAGACTTTAAATTTCACAGCGGTGTGCCTGCATAATATATTAAACCAGAGCGCCTGTTTGGCGCTCTAATTCTTAACGGAAAAATCCAGCTAGCTGCAAAGGAAGACCTACCTGAAGGCATCGCAACCCAGTTTAAGATTACCTTGCCAGGCTTGAAAAAGAACAAAATTAGTTAGCATAGGTTTTTTCATATAGTTGCGTAATGTGACTAATTTCTTTTTCATTCAGTTCATAATGCTTCAGTATCTCTAAAAGCTTGCCTGACGCCGTAATTGCTTTAAGACCTAAAGATAAACTTTGCTGAAAAAGCTCAGCCTGAGGGTGATTTTTATCAGTAATCACATATAAGTGTTGAGTAGCAAGATAGGGGGTAACTATTTCTAATTCTGTTTGCTTTGCTTGCTGTAAGCGCTCGCTATTATCGAGCCAATACAAGGCAACCTCTTTTGTGCCTGCAACTAAATCAACACGACCATGCTTTAATAGCAACAAGCTCTCAATCAAGCTACCTGTGGTTGTCACGCTAAGGTTTGGGTGGTGCTCAAATTGCTCACTTACCACATAGTCTTCACCTTTACTGATTGTATATGGCTTTAATGAATACAAAGAGCCAGTGTAAGTTATTTTGCTATCAACACGCTTGAATAACACGGTATGTGCGGTTGCTAATGAAGGTGAATATGTAAAATCTCTCGCTCTTTGCTTTGTATAAAAAGCACCTAGCACTGCGACACGTTTATGGCGCTTGGCAAGCTTTAGCGCGCGAGCCCAATGTGTGTATTCAATAGTGGCTTGATGTTTTTGTGTTTTCAGTGCTGCGATGATGACTTCGTGCAGCCAGCCTGGCTTATTTGGCTCATCAATAAAATAAGGAGGAAACGGCTCTGTGACCAATTGCCAAGTTTGGCAATTGATTGAAAAGCTAATTAGTAAACAACAACATAAAAGGCTTAACCGACTCATCATAGATAATGCATTTTTTGACAATACTGGTTAAAGCATAGTTAAAAAATTGGTTATTTAAAGGGCGTGTGGACTAGTTTTTGCTGCTCTGGAGTAGCTCTTAAGTATGAACCTTGCTCATACCAGTCACCCAGTACAGTGCGGGTTAGTGTTTTTCCATTTTGCTTATAATGATGCACATTAGGGCGGTGAGTATGACCGTGGATCATATTAGTAACCTGATGCTTTTCAAACATGGCTAAAACTGCATCTTCGGTCACATCTAAAATCTCTAATGCTTTGCCAGCTTGGCTTTGTTTTGATTTTTCGCGGGCGTTGCGGGCAATTTTTTTACGATACCAAAGCGGCATAGCAAGCATTAATTTTGGCCACCACCAACCACGACTTTTTTTACGAAACTTTTGATATTCAATATCTTGAGTGCACATTTCATCACCGTGCAAGATAACTGTTGGAGTACCGTATAAATCAATAACAACTTGTTCAGGTAGTAAAGTCATACTTGCGCTTTTTGCATAGTCTTCTCGCATAATGAAATCGCGATTACCATGAATAAAAAACACCTCAGTACCACTTTCACTGACTTGGCTTAAACGTGCGGCAACACTCTTTGAAAGGTCAGTTTGATAGTCATCACCTACCCATACTTCAAAAAAGTCACCCAAAATATAAAGTGCATCAACGTCATCATTAATAATCTTGCTATCAAGAAAATCAAAAAATGCCGCAGTGATGTCTGGGCGGTTTTCTGTTAAATGGAGGTCGGCAATAAAATAACTTTGTTTCATGGTTACTCGCAAAAAAGCGGGCAAAGGCCCGCTTAAAAAGACTAAACGATTAAATTAGCTAACCGTTACTTTTTCGATGATTACATCTTCAAGAGGTACGTCTTGGTGGAAGCCAGCGCTGCCAGTAGCAACACCTTTGATTTTGTTTACCACGTCCATACCTTCAACAACTTCTGCGAACACGCAGTAGCCCCAGCCTTGTGATGTTTCACTGCTGAAGTTTAAGAAGTCATTGTCGTTAACGTTAATGAAGAACTGCGCAGTCGCTGAATGTGGATCCGGCGTACGTGCCATTGCTAATGTGCCCACTTTATTTGCAAGGCCATTGTTTGCTTCGTTTTCGATAGGGTTGTTTACTTCTTTTTGAACCATACCCGGCTCAAAACCACCGCCTTGTACCATAAAACCATCAATTACACGGTGAAAAATAGTGCCGTTGTAAAAGCCAGCGTTTGCATACTCTAAGAAGTTTTTAACAGTGTTTGGTGCATCGCTTTCGTGCATCTTGATAGTGATGTCACCAAAGTTTGTGTGTAGTACAACCATGAGGTTTCCTATATCAGGTTTAATAATGGGGCTATTTTATAGTAGTTGTCTTTGATTAACAAAGAGCTTGTTTAAAACGATTAACAAAGTGCTTATTCAATTGATAAAGCGCTAGAGCAGCGGCTTTGCAAGTGTTACCATAGAGAATCTCGAAACACCGTTAAGGACATTTTATAAATGGTACAAATTTACAACACACTTACGCGACAAAAAGAGCAGTTTAAACCCCTTGTTGATGGCAAAATCGACATGTACGTGTGTGGTATCACCATTTATGATTACTGTCACATCGGTCACGCTCGTACTTTTGTTGGTTTTGACGTGATTGTTCGTTACCTACGCCACATCGGTTACGATTTAAAATACGTTCGTAACATCACAGATGTAGACGACAAAATCATTAAACGTGCTAACGAAAATGGTGAGTCAATTAATGATCTAACGACTCGTATGACCAAAGCTATGCATGAAGATTTCGACAGCTTAAATATGTTGCGTCCGGATGTTGAGCCAACAGTAACAAACCACATGGATGAAATAATCGCTATGGTTGAGCGTTTAATTGCCAAAGGCCATGCGTATGTTGCTGCAGACGGTGATGTATTGTTTGACGTATCAACCTTTGAGCAATACGGTGCTTTATCGCAACAAGACCTAACCATGCTACAAGCAGGTTCACGTGTTGAAGTTGCACAAGATAAGCAAGATCCACTTGATTTCGTACTATGGAAAAAAGCCAAGCCAGAAGAGCCGTCATGGTCTTCACCATGGGGTGAGGGTCGCCCTGGTTGGCATATTGAATGTTCAGCAATGAGTTCTAAGCACTTAGGTGAGCACTTTGATATTCACGGTGGTGGTTCAGATTTACAGTTCCCGCACCATGAAAACGAAATTGCTCAGTCATGCTGTGCAAATAACGGCAAGTACGTTAATACGTGGATCCACACAGGTATGGTTCAGGTTAATAAAGAGAAGATGTCTAAGTCTTTAAACAACTTCTTTACCGTACGTGACGTACTAAAAGAGTATGATGCTGAATCAGTTCGTTATTTCTTAATTTCAGGTCACTACCGTAGCCAGCTTAACTATTCGCAAGAAAACCTTGAGCAAGCACGTTCGTCACTTGAACGTATTTACACTGCATTGCGTGGCGTAACGCCAATCGAGTGCGATTTAGCTAGCAATGAATATGTGGCTAAATTCAGAAAAGCGATGGATGATGACTTTAACACCCCTGAAGCACTACCAGTATTATTTGAATTAGCAAAAGAGCTAAACCGTGTTAAAGATAGCGATACAGAGCAAGCAGGTAAGCTAGCTTATGTACTACGCAGTGTTGCAGAGGTACTAGGCGTTGCACAACAAGACCCAGAAGCCTTTTTGCAAGGTGGCCAAGCTGACGACGAAGTAGCACATATCGAAGCGTTAATAGCAAAACGTAACGAAGCCCGCGCAAGTAAAGATTGGGCGGCAGCTGATGAAGCGCGCGATGCATTGAATGCGCTTGGTGTGGTACTTGAAGATTCAGCTGGTAAAACAACATGGCGTAAAGCCTAACTACTCATCGAATCATGATTCATTAAAAAAGGTTGCCAACGAGGCAACCTTTTTTGTTATTAATCAATATAGCTATTGACCTCAACTGTACTTGAGCTTTTACCTTGCCATCTCTTCGTATTAACAAGGACAGACATTGAATATTTTACTTGCCATGATCCCCGCCTTTTTATGGGGCACCACCTATGCAGTGACCAAATATGCCACACCTGATTGGCCGCCACTTTTATTAGGCGCATTGCGTGCATTACCTGCAGGGTTATTACTTTTATTGCTTAAACCTAGTTTGCCAACCCGTTGGCAGTGGCCAAGTTTGTTAACGCTAGGTGCTGTGAATATCGCGCTGTTTTTTGCCTTTATTTTTATCATGGCGGTAAACCTTCCTGCAGCTATAGCAGGGGTAGGGATGGTGTCTGTGCCGGTTGTGGCTCTTTTATATGCTTGGCTTACTAAAGGGCAGCGGCCTGCAAAAATTCAAGCATTCTGTGCTATGGCGCTGGTGGTATTGGCGTGGTTGTTGTTTGACCCAGCACACGTGTCATTAAATGTATTGGGAGTGGCTGCTTTATTTGGGGCCTTACTGACTATTGTGATTGGTAGCACCTTGGTACAGAGTTTGTCGGTGCATATTCATTGGTGGGTTGTGCTTACCTGGCAGTTAATCATTGGCGGCACTATTTTATTATTGGCTGCGTTTATTGATGGCAGTTTACTTCACCCAGAGCAATACCAAGTGATATTTAAGCCTATCTCAGCACTGCAATATTCTGCGCTATTTTGGTTAATCGTGCCCAATACCGCTATTGCTTATATTTTGTATGTTTGGTTATTAGGGCGCATGACTGTGGCTGAGTTTTCATTCGGCACTATTGCTAACCCAATCGCGGGAATCGTATGCGCTGTTTTACTCATAAACGAACAATATCAAGACTGGCAATACCTATTAATGTTTATGATGATTGTGTTTTCAGTGCTCCCCCAGATGCTAAAGCTTAGGCAGTTCAAACTACAGCGCTCTTAATACCAAAAAAAGGCTGCCCATTGGCAGCCTTTTGCAATAATTTAGCTCTTCTTAGCTGTGGTACTTTTCACACGCTTCAAGAGTGTTTTCGATTAAGCTTGCCACAGTCATTGGGCCAACACCACCTGGTACTGGTGTAATGAAATGTGCTTTTTGTTCAGCGATATCGTATTCAACATCACCAACAAGCTTGCCAGATTCAAGGCGGTTAATGCCTACATCAATTACGATAGCACCTTCTTTAACCCAATCACCCGGAATGAACTCAGGTTTACCAACCGCAACAACTAATAAATCAGCGCGGCGAACATGCGTTTCTAAATCTTGAGTAAACTTATGACAAACCGTTGTTGTACAGCCTGCAAGTAAAAGCTCAAGTGACATAGGACGACCAACAATGTTTGATGCACCAACAACAACTGCGTGCATACCTTTATAGCGAACACCGGTAGAGTCGAGTAGGGTGATAATACCCTTCGGTGTACAAGGACGAAGTGCCGGCATACGCTGAGCTAAACGACCAATGTTATAAGGGTGGAAACCATCAACATCTTTATGTGGTGTGATGCGTTCAAGAATTTTTTCAGCATCAAGACCCTGAGGTAAAGGTAACTGTACTAGAATACCGTCTACTTCTTTGTCTTCGTTTAGTTGATCTATTAATGCAAGTAAATCTTGCTCAGTTGTGTCGCCAGGTAAATCGTAAGACTTAGATACAAAGCCGACTTCTTCACATGCTTTACGTTTAGAACCAACATACACTTGGCTAGCTGGATCTTGACCAACTAACACAACTGCTAGTCCTGGAGCGCGTAATCCATTCGCTACACGCTCTGCAACTCGCTCTGCTACATTGCTGCGTACTTGTTTAGCTATTGCCTTACCATCGATGATGTTTGCCGTCATGGGTGACCTTTAATTGGGGTTAGTTAACTTGATACTGATACATCTAAATATGATTATCCAATAAAGGGGGCGTGGATACACAAATCATGTTTGTTTGATCATATTTATTTATGTTGCGTATTTTCGCAGAAAAGCATCATAGCGCCAAGATGCAATCTTATATAAAGCGCTACTTTATAAAAAAGAGTTCAAATTTTAGCTTATATTTGCAATATTTAACCATTATGAACTAAAAGTGACCGATTGAATTATTTTCTTAAAAAAATGTTTGACCTGACTCGGTCAAATCACTATTATGCACCCCGTTGTTAACGAGGTCACTCGCAAACAACGGTAAGCATCGGCGATTAGCGCAGTTTGGTAGCGCACTTGGTTTGGGTCCAAGGGGTCGCAGGTTCAAATCCTGCATCGCCGACCACTTCTTCTTTAAGAAGCGGTGCTTACAGGCAAACTTATGAAGTTTTCGATGCGCCCGTAGCTCAGCTGGATAGAGCAACGCCCTTCTAAGGCGTTGGTCGAAGGTTCGAATCCTTCCGGGTGCGCCATTTGAAAATATGTAAATGCCGTGGTGATTGTAGCTCAGTTGGTAGAGCCCCGGATTGTGATTCCGGTTGTCGTGGGTTCGAGCCCCATCAGTCACCCCAATTTACTCTAAGATATCGGCGATTAGCGCAGTTTGGTAGCGCACTTGGTTTGGGTCCAAGGGGTCGCAGGTTCAAATCCTGCATCGCCGACCATTCTCTTGAATGGTCTTTATTTTCAAAACTTCTCTCAGTATCGGCGATTAGCGCAGTTTGGTAGCGCACTTGGTTTGGGTCCAAGGGGTCGCAGGTTCAAATCCTGCATCGCCGACCACTTTTAAAGAATTATGGTCAAAGAACGATTGGTTTGGGTATATCCAATTCAGTCGCAGGTTAAAATTCTGCATCGCCGACCACTTCTCAATTTCTAAATACATCCTTTAATTCATCTTAATTCTCCTTTGTTATTTTGTTGCGTTCGTTTTTTACGCATTTAAACGCTGATTGCTGCTATATAAGCCAAATAATTGCCCCCCAGACTCGACTATCATAAATATTAGGTTATAATGCCGCGTCTATTGTTTAACATAGTGCCCATAGGGGCAAAGCAGCAATGGTATCTCATGGTTACAATGCGCCGTTTTAAGTTGAAATATTCAGCGTTAAAACTTGCTATCACTCATGGAGATCACCTTGTTTGTAAGGAAGGCGAACAGTCGCCAAAATTGAAGATTGAGGTAAATCATGCAAGTTTCTGTTGAGACGACTCAAGGCCTTGAGCGCCGTCTGACCATCACCGTTCCTGCAGAGAACGTTGAGACTGAAGTAAAAAAACGCTTACAACAACTGTCTAAAACCCAGCGTATCGATGGTTTCCGTCCTGGTAAAGTACCAGCGTCTATCATCAACAAGCGTTACGGTGCTGCAGTACGTCAAGAAGTTGCTGGCGAATTAATGCAACGCAACTACATCGAAGCAATCGTTTCTGAAAAAATTAACCCAGCTGGTTCACCTACTTTCGCTCCTAAAGCGTTAGAAGCTGGTAAAGATTTAGAATTCGATGCAACTTTCGAAGTTTACCCAGAAGTTGAAATTCAAGGTTTAGATAAAATCGCTGTTGAAAAACCAGCTGTATCTGTAACTGACGAAGACCTAGCTAACATGCTAGAAACTCTACGTAAGCAACACGCTTCTTGGGCTGAAGTTGACGCAGCTGCAGGCGAGAACGACCGTGTAACTATCGACTTCGTTGGTTCTATCGAAGGCGAAGAGTTCGAAGGCGGTAAAGCTGAAGACTTCCCACTAGAACTTGGTCAAGGTCGTATGATCCCAGGTTTCGAAGACAACATCGTTGGCAAAAAAGCGGGCGAAGAAGTTGTTGCTGAAGTAACTTTCCCTGAAGAGTACCACGCTGAAAACCTTAAAGGTAAAGCAGCTACTTTCGCAATCACTGTTAAGAAAGTTGAAACTCAAGAGCTTCCTGAGCTTAACGATGAGTTCGCAACTAAATTCGGTGTAGCTGAAGGCGGTGTTGACGCTCTTAAAGAAGAAGTTAAAAAGAACATGACACGTGAGCTTGACCAAGCAGTTAAAGCTAATGTTAAAGATCAAGCTATCAAAGGTCTTTTAGCTAACAACGAAATCGAAGTGCCAAAAGCGCTAGTAGATCAAGAAATTGATGCACTACGTCAGCAAGCTGCACAACGTTTCGGTGGCGACGCTAAAAACATGCCTGAGCTTCCAGCTGAATTATTCCACGAGCAAGCTGTAACTCGCGTTAAGACTGGCCTATTACTAGGTGAAGTAATTAAAGCGAACGAGCTTAAAGTTGACGACGCTAAAGTTGAAGAGTTAATCGCAACTGTAGCTTCTGCATACGAAGATCCAACTGAAGTAGTAGAGTACTACAAAGCAAACGATCAGCTTATGCAGCAAATGCGCAACGTAGCGATGGAAGAGCAAGCAGTTGAAGCTATCCTAGCTAAAGCAAACGTGACTGACGTTGAAAAAGCATTCGACGACATCATGAATCCACAGCAAGGTGCTTAATAAGTCATTGACTTAAGCTCTCGCTAGCGATTAAATGGCTCGTGTTACCCTGTATTTATACAGCGTACTCGGGCCATTTTAGTTTGTGGTATCAGTTTCAAAAAAACCAACAATACTGATGTTATTTCAGAACTTTTTTCGGCGAGGATTGAATTTGTTCTGATAAGTTCCTATATAGTTATAAAGATTGAATAGACAGCTTAACTTACATTAGTATAAATGTGCTTTCCTTATAGTAAGGATGAGTCGCAGCGGATAAGGAATTAAATAAGAATGAATAGCGGTATGATAGACCCTCTAAACGCACTAGTCCCTATGGTTGTTGAACAAACAGCTAAAGGTGAGCGCTCATATGATATTTACTCACGTCTTTTAAAAGAGCGCATTATTTTCTTAACTGGCCAAGTAGAAGATAACATGGCTAATTTGATTCTTGCGCAAATGCTGTTTTTAGAATCAGAAAACCCAGAAAAAGATATTTATCTTTATATTAATTCGCCAGGTGGTTCTGTGACTGCGGGTATGGCAATTTACGATACAATGAATTTTATCAAGCCTGATGTAAGCACTATTTGTGTTGGCCAAGCGGCAAGTATGGGTGCATTCTTACTATCAGGTGGCGCTAAAGGTAAGCGTTTTTGTTTACCTAACTCACGTGTAATGATCCACCAACCATTAGGTGGCTTCCAAGGTCAGGCATCTGACTTTGAGATCCATGCCCGTGAAATTTTATCAATTAAAGATAAGTTAAACCGTTTAATGGCTGAACATACTGGCCAGCCACTCGATGTGGTTTCTCGTGATACAGACCGTGATAACTTTATGACTGCTAGCGAAGCAGTTGAATACGGCCTAGTTGACTCAGTATTTTCAAGCCGCGATTCGAAGTAATCTGAATAGCTAATAATAACGTATTGTTAGCTATCACCCTTTACTATGCGAAAACTGATATTCTTTGATATAGTTAAACATAGTGAATTAGCAGTAGCCCAGTGCTACTGCCAACGTAATAAATGAGGTAGCTGAATGTCTGACACTCCTACAGACGGCGACAAAAGTAATAAATTGTTATACTGCTCTTTCTGCGGCAAAAGCCAGCATGAAGTTCGCAAACTAATTGCTGGCCCTTCAGTATATATTTGTGATGAATGTGTAGAGCTGTGTAACGATATTATCAGGGAAGAAATCAAAGACATTGCGCCGAAGCATAATGCGTCTGATAAACTGCCTGTGCCGAAAGAAATTCGTGATCATTTAGATGATTACGTGATTGGCCAAGACCACGCGAAAAAAGTGCTGTCGGTTGCGGTATACAATCACTACAAACGTTTACGCAATCAAACAATCAATGCAGATATTGAGCTTGGTAAGAGTAATATTCTATTAATCGGTCCTACAGGTAGTGGTAAAACATTACTTGCTGAAACAATGGCTCGTTTACTTGATGTACCATTCACGATGGCCGATGCAACGACACTAACTGAAGCAGGTTATGTAGGTGAAGACGTTGAAAACATCATTCAAAAGCTACTGCAAAAATGTGATTACGACGTAGAAAAAGCACAACGTGGTATTGTTTACATCGATGAAATCGATAAGATTTCTCGTAAGTCTGACAATCCATCGATCACCCGTGACGTATCGGGCGAAGGTGTACAACAAGCCTTACTTAAGCTAATTGAAGGTACGGTTGCATCTGTGCCACCACAAGGCGGCCGTAAACATCCACAGCAAGAGTTCTTGCAAGTTGATACATCTAAGATCCTATTTATCTGTGGCGGTGCGTTTGCTGGCCTAGATAAAGTGATTGAACAACGTAGCCATAAAAATACCGGTATTGGTTTTGGTGCTGAAGTTAAGCAATCATCAGGTAGCCGCAGCTTAAGTGAAACATTTAAAGATGTTGAACCAGAAGATTTAGTGAAATACGGTTTAATTCCTGAGTTCATTGGTCGTCTTCCGGTTGTTGCGACACTTACAGAGCTAGATGAAGCAGCGCTTATTCAAATTCTGAGCGAACCAAAAAATGCATTAACTAAACAGTTCTCTGCATTGTTTGCGATGGAAGATGTTGAGCTTGAGTTCCGTGAAGATGCGCTTAGCGCAATTGCTCATAAAGCAATGGAGCGTAAAACAGGTGCTCGTGGCTTACGTTCAATCGTTGAAGGCGTATTACTTGATACTATGTATGAATTACCTTCGATGGATGATGTTAGCAAAGTGGTTATTGATGAAACCGTTATTAAAGGTGAGTCAGACCCAATTTTGATTTACCAAAGCGGTAACCAAGACAAAGCTGCATCTGAATAAAGCTGTAATAGTTTAAAAGTTAAGCAGTTGAACACGAAAAAGGAGCCAAAGGCTCCTTTTTTTATAAATATGTTGAACTTTCCCTTACATATCCCCATATACTTGAGTAATCTTTAAAATAAATGAAGTGCGAAGAGAATATAATGACGCTTGAGAGAACAGATCGAGTCGAAATCCCCGTGTTGGCACTGCGCGATGTAGTGGTTTACCCACACATGGTGATCCCGCTATTTGTTGGTCGTGAAAAATCAATAAAATGCCTAGAAGCGGCGATGGACAAGGACAAACAAATTTTCCTAGTGGCGCAAAAAGACGCCTCTGTTGATGATCCGCAGCAAGATGATATCTACCGTGTTGGCACCATTGCCACAGTACTTCAGTTATTAAAGTTACCTGATGGCACCGTTAAAGTGCTTGTTGAAGGCACACAACGTGCGAGCGTTGAAACGTTTTTAGATAACGATGATTTCTTTGTGGCTGAAGCACAGTTCATCGAATCAGGCCATATCGACGAGCAAGAACAAGATATCTTTATTCGCAGCGCAATTAGCCAATTTGAAGGCTATGTAAAGCTTAATAAGAAGATCCCACCTGAAGTACTTACTTCTGTGTCTGGCATCGATGAAGCTGCACGCCTTGCTGATACCATGGCAGCACACATGCCGCTTAAGGTACCTGAAAAGCAAAAAGTACTTGAGATTGCCGATGTGACTGAGCGTCTTGAATACTTAATGGCACTGATGGAAGGCGAGATTGACTTACTGCAAGTTGAGAAAAAAATCCGTACCCGCGTGAAAAAGCAGATGGAAAAGTCGCAGCGTGAGTATTACCTCAACGAGCAAATGAAAGCGATTCAAAAAGAGCTTGGCGAACTTGATGATGTACCCGATGAATTCGAAGCAATTAAAAAGCGCATCGAAGAATCAGGTATGCCTAAAGAAGCGCAAGAGAAAGCAAACGCTGAGTTATCTAAATTAAAAATGATGTCGCCGATGTCGGCGGAAGCAACCGTCGTGCGCTCGTACATTGATACCTTAATCAATGTACCTTGGAAAAAACGCTCTAAGGTGAAAAAAGACTTAGCTGGCGCACAGAAGATTTTAGATAGTGACCATTACGGCTTAGATAAAGTTAAAGAGCGTATTATTGAGTATCTAGCGGTGCAGCAGCGCACTAATAAGCTTAAAGGCCCAATTTTATGTTTAGTCGGTCCTCCTGGTGTAGGTAAGACTTCACTTGGTCAGTCAATCGCACGCTCTACAGGTCGTAAATATGTGCGTATGGCATTAGGTGGCGTTCGTGACGAAGCGGAAATCCGCGGTCACCGCCGTACTTACATTGGTTCTATGCCTGGTAAGTTAATCCAGAATATGACTAAAGTTGGTGTAAAGAACCCATTATTCTTATTAGATGAAATCGATAAGATGTCATCAGATATGCGTGGCGACCCTGCATCAGCATTACTTGAAGTACTTGATCCTGAGCAAAACAGCCATTTTGCCGATCACTACTTAGAAGTTGATTACGACCTATCTGACGTGATGTTCGTGGCAACATCAAATAGCTTTAATATCCCAGGTCCGTTATTAGACCGTATGGAAGTGATTCGTTTATCGGGTTACACCGAAGACGAGAAGCTAAACATTGCTAAACAACACTTGATCCCAAAACAAGTTAAGCGCAATGGCTTAAAAGAGCATGAAGTTGAAATTGCTGACAGCGCAATTATTGGCATTATCCGCTACTACACACGTGAAGCGGGCGTTCGTAACTTAGAACGTGAAGTGTCAAAACTATGTCGTAAAGCAGTTAAAAACATCCTGCTTGATAAAGACACTAAAAAGGTCCTTATCGACGATAACAACCTTGAAGAATTCTTAGGCGTACAACGCTTTGATTATGGTAAAGCAGAAGACGGTGACCGTATTGGCCAAGTAACGGGTCTTGCGTGGACTGAAGTAGGTGGTGATTTACTGACTATTGAATCTGCAGCTGTACCAGGTAAAGGCAAGCTAACTTACACAGGTTCGCTTGGTGATGTAATGCAAGAGTCAATTCAGGCAGCGATGACGGTTGTTCGTAATCGTGCTGAAAAACTTCGCATTAATAGCGACTTCTATGAGAAACGTGACATTCATGTTCACGTGCCAGAAGGTGCAACACCAAAAGATGGTCCAAGTGCTGGTATTGCCATGGTAACTGGTTTGGTATCGAGCTTAACGGGTAACCCTGTGCGCTCAGATGTAGCAATGACAGGTGAAATCACATTACGTGGTGAAGTATTACCAATTGGTGGCTTAAAAGAGAAGCTACTGGCAGCGCATCGTGGTGGAATTAAAACCGTTATTATTCCAAAAATTAACGAACGTGACTTAAAAGAGATCCCAGACAACGTATTAGAGGGCCTTGAAATTCACCCAGTTACATGGATTGATGACGTTTTAAAACTGGCTTTGAAGCACCCAGTTGAGAGTTTTTCTGTCGAAACTGAAAAAAACCAGTAAAAAACCGCAAAAAAGTGCATTTAGGGGCTTTTCAAATACAAAGGGTATGATAAGTTAAGCACTAGTTTTCAAGCCTAGGCCTTATGTAGCCTAGGGTTGAGAAAAATATAATAAACTGAGCATAAACTTAATTTGCTCATAAATTTTCAAAACAGTGATGTTATTTTTTATAAAAACAATCGCTCTTGATAATAACAATGAAAGAGGATGATATTGTGAATAAATCTCAATTAATCGATCAAATCGCAGCTGACGCTGACATTTCTAAAGCGGCTGCAGGTCGTGCACTAGATTCATTCATCGAGGCTGTTTCAGGCGCTCTTAAAGATGGCGATTCAGTAGCGCTAGTTGGCTTTGGTACTTTCTCTGTACGTGAGCGTGCAGCGCGTTCAGGTCGTAACCCGCAAACTGGTGAGACTATCCAGATTGCTGCAGCAAACATTCCTTCTTTCAAAGCAGGTAAAGCGCTGAAAGACGCAGTAAACTAATCATTAAAGATTAGTTGGTGAGAGATACCTAATCACACTTAAATTGAATTTAGGTAACTTATCACCAGTTACTTCAAGTGAAAAAGCGTATCTGGTAAGATACGCTTTTTTTACATGAGCAGGGTTAATTTGTACCTGATCAGAATAGAGATAGATAAATGCTTGAGAAAATCAGAGAAGGTTCGCAGGGACCTGCAGCCAAAATTATTTTAGGCGCGGTGATTTTATCTTTTGCTTTAGCTGGGATCGGTGGTTATTTAGGACAAACCACAGAGCAACCCGTTGCAGAAGTAAATGGAGTTAAAATTAGCCAAACCGAATTCAGCCGTGCATACCAAAACGAACGTAACCGTTTAGAACAACAATTTGGTGAATACTTCGCACAAATCGCTGCTGATCCAAATTACATGGCACAAATTCGCCAAGGCGTAATCGACCGTTTAGTACAACAAGAATTGCAAACTCAACTAGCGGCAGAATTAGGTCTTCGTGTAAGCGACGAAAGTGTTCGTAAAGCAATTTTAGAAATGCCTTACTTCCAAGTAGGCGGCCAGTTTAGCAACGACCGCTACTTACAAGTTATTCGTCAAATGAATTTCCAACCAGATGCTTTCCGTGAATATTTACGTGAAGATATGACACGCAGCCAATTAGTAGGTGCTGTTGCTGGTACAGATTTCATCTTAGAAAATGAATTAAACAACAGCGTTGCTCTACAACAGCAAACGCGCAGTATTGATTACTTAGTTGTTGCTAAAGAATCATTACAAGCAGGTATCGAAGTAACAGAGCAAGAAATTGCTGATTACTATGAGTTGAATCAACCGCAATTCTTAGCACCAGAGCAAGTGTCTGTAAGCTACATTGACTTAAATGCAGCTAACTTAACACTTGATTCAAGTGTTTCAGAAGAAGATATCAAAGCTTACTATGATCAAAACAGTGCACAATATGTTGAGCCTGAAAAACGTCGTGTATCGCACATCTTAATTGATAACAGCGAAGACGATGATGCAGCAAAAGCGAAAGCTGAAGAGCTACTAGCGCAGTTACAAAGCGGTGCTGATTTTGCTGAGCTTGCTGAGTCATCTTCTGATGACGTAGTGAGTGCAGAAATGGGCGGCGACCTAGACTGGATTGAACGTGACATGATGGACCCTGCGTTTGAAGATGCAACGTATGCACTTGAAAGCAAAGGCGACATTTCTGACGTTGTAGAATCAGAGTTTGGTTATCACATCATCAAACTTACTGATATTCAAACACAGCAAGTTAAACCATATGCTGACGTAAAAGATGAGCTTCGCGCTGAACTTGAGCGTACTAAGAAAATTAATGCGTTCTATGAAAAGCAAACTCAAATGGGTGAGCTTGCGTTCGAAATTTCAGATACTTTAATTGATGCAGCAGAAGCAGCAGGCGTTGAAGTACAGAAAACAGAACTTGTTACTCGCAATGCATTACCTGAGCCGTTAAACAACCCACAAGTTGTTACTGCTATTTTCTCACCTGAAGTGTTAGAAGACCGCATGAACTCAGAAGTAATTGAAGTAGGCGATGAGCATGCTGTTGTTGTTCGTGTAAACGATCATAAAGCTGCTACAACGAAAGCACTAGCAGATGTTTCTGAGCAAATTAAGGCGACGTTAGTTTCACAAAAAGCATCGGAGCTTGCTAAAGAAAAAGCACGCACTCTATACGCTGAGATCGAAGCTGGTAAGAGCCTAAACGAAGTTGCACAAGCTGAAGGCCTAACAGTACGCCAAGAAGCTGCACTTGCTCGTCAAGCTTACACTGTGTCACCAGCTATTGTTCAACAAGCTTTCAAAATGGCTCACCCACAAGGTGCACCAGAGGTTGAAGTTGTTGACCTAAACAATGGCGATGCTGCAATTGTTGCGCTAAAAGCAGTTAATCCAGCGACTGACGTTGAGATTAATGAGCAACAAAAGCAAAACATCACTATGGCTCAAGTGAATAAAAACTACATGGTATTTATTGCAGCACTAAAAGCACAAGCTGAAGTGCAAGTACCGCAAGCGACTCAAGCTGCTGAATAATTAGCAAAATGAGTTAAATAAAAGGCGCCTACTGGCGCCTTTTTTGTTACCGTTAAAGGTAATTCAAGTTACAAGGAGCTTTTATGGAGTACAGTCTAATAGAGCAGCTACCAAGCGCAGAAGAATACTGTGACATGCGCCTTAAAGCTGGCTTATCAGCACGTTCATTAGCGGCTGCAAAGGCGGGGTTACCAAACTCTCTTTATGCTATTTGTATTCGTAAAAACGATGAGTTGATTGGCATGGGCCGCGTTATTGGTGATGGCGGTTGTAATTTTGAAGTGGTTGATATTGCTGTATCACCTGAATATCAAGGGCAAGGGTTAGGGCGTGTCATTATGGAACATGTTGACCGCTACATTGAATCTGCCGCCTTTGAAGGTAGTTATGTCACTATGGTCGCCGACAAACCTGGCTTTTACGAAAAGCTTGGCTACAAGTTTGTCGCACCACAAAGCCAAGGGATGTATAAAAAGTTTTGAGTATCATAGATAAACACAACGCAGATCATTACACATGGGGTAACAATTGCGACGGTTGGCATTTGGTAAAGTCTAATGCGCTGAGTGTTATTCAAGAGCATGTCCCAGTCGGCGAGGCTGAAGTAAAACACTATCATAAACATGCCGAACAATTTTTCTTTGTACTTAGTGGCTGTGCCACCATTGAACTTGATGGCCAAATACACAAACTCACTGCGCAACAAGGTTTGCATGTAAGTGCTGGCCGAGTACATCAGCTAAGCAATCAAGGTACTGAACCACTGCATTTTATTGTTACATCTACACCACCAAGCCATGGTGACAGAGAAGAAGTGTAGCCCTTATGAAGCTTGTAATGTTACCCGGCCTTGATGGTACTGGATTACTGTTCGAAAATTTGGCTCAAGAGCTTTCCAGAAAATTTGAAGTAACCATTATCTCATTTGAAGACGTTTCAGGGCAGAGTTATCAGCAGCAAGCGGCTGAGGTTGCAGAGCAATTAAAAAATGACTGCATATTTATTATTGCAGAGTCATATTCAGGGCCTATCGCATATGCCTTAACTCAGCTGTTAAAGCCCAATCAGATTTCGGGAATTGTATTTCTTGCGAGCTTTATATCAAGGCCATCAACAATTGCATGCATGGCTCATTTAATACCGAATGTCCTTTTTAAAGAGAATCGCTTTACTCGCAAAAGCTTAACTTACTTTGGTTTTAACTCCCACTATGAAAGCCAGCTAATTAGTGCTGTTTTTAACTCAATTAATATGGCGAATAAAATAAAGCTGAGAAATCGTTTACATAATATTGCGACCCTTCAAAAAGCGCATAACATTATCTCAATACCTGTGACTTATATTCGCCCATCGAAAGATCGGCTCGTTTCCAGACAAGCGGTTACTGATCTTGCTAAAAACTGCATTAATTACAATGAAGTGAGTGTTTCAGGCGGACACTTTATCGCTCAGCTAAAGCCAAAAGAGTGTTCAGAGGTTATTTGTAAAGCAGTTAAATTGGCCAAGCAAATTAACATTGATAATAGGTAAGGTGTGTCTTTTCGCCGATTTATCTTAAACTTACGGCTGATAGCTGATAGCTGATAGCTGATAGCTGATAGCTGATAGCTGATAGCTGATAGCTAAAGATCAGCAGTTCAACAACTTCTGCGTTACGCTTGATTGTGGGTTTTGGAAAATAGCTTCGGTTTGGCCGTATTCAACAATCTCACCGTGATCAAGTACCACAAGTTGGTCGCTAATATGACGCACTAAACTTAGGTGATGAGTAATAAGTACATAGCTAAGGCCAGTATCTTTTTGTAGTCGTAGTAATAAGTTTACCGTTTGTGCGCGTACAGACGGGTCTAGAGAGGATAACGCTTCATCGAGCACTACAACCTTAGGATCTAAAATTAAAGCCCGTGCAAGCGCTATACGTTGTAATTGACCACTACTAAACATATGCGGGTAATAGTGCTGATGATCTAAAAGCAAACCCACTTTTGCGAGGGTTTGTTTTATTTTATCTTCACGCTCTTCTTTGTTTAAGTCAGTGTTGTACTGTAAACAGTCATTCAGCATGTCGCCAATAGTTAAACCCGGGTTCAACGACGCCTCAGAGTCTTGGAAGATCATACGAATATGGCGACAGTCGTTATCACGCAAGCCATCATTTTCGATGATATTACCATCGAGCAAAATTTGCCCTTTATCAGCGTTATCGGCTCCTGAGAGTAATTTAGCTAAGGTACTTTTACCTGAGCCGGTTTCGCCGATAATTGCAATGGTTTCACCTTGTCCTAAGCAAAACGAAATATCTCTTAAAACAGAGAATCGTTTGCGTGAGAACAAGCCTGCACGCAGGTTAAAACTCTTTGATAACGCTTGAACTTTGAGCAGTGGTTGCATTATTTCATCGCCTTAATTAATGGGAAGTGGCAGGCATAACTATGACTATGATGCTTGGTCAATTTCGGAGTAACAACACATTCTTTTTGTGCTTGTGGGCAACGCGGACCTAAGCGGCAGCCTATTGGCAAATGCTGCAAGGTCGGAATGGTGCCTTTTAAAGCATAAAACGGCTCTTTGTGAGCCAGACCTTGCTCGTAGTCTGGTAAGCTTTTTAACAGTGCTTGAGTATACGGATGATATGGCTGACTAAAAATACGATTAGTTGGGCCAGCTTCAACCATTTGTCCGCAGTAAAGAACATGCATGCCATGAGACCACTCAACAATTTCTTCAAGTTCGTGAGAAATCATCAAAATCGACATGTTCTTTAGCTGGTTCAAGCTTTTTAACAGTCTAAATACTTGTGCACGCGTGGTGCTTTCAAGGGCGGTAGTTGGCTCATCGGCAATCAATAGTTTAGGAGTACGCGCAATGGCCATGGCAATCATTACTTTTTGACAAATCCCTTCAGAGAGCTCATGAGGGTAGCTGTCGAGTACCTTTTTATGATCTTTAATACCGACCTTGTGGATTAACGCTTTAACACGATCTTTACGCTGTTTATTTCGCTTTAAGAAAAAGCCACTGGTCGCTTGCGCAGGCAGGGTCTCGGCAATTTGGTCAAATATTTTAGCAGTTGGATCTAGGCAGCGACTCGGATCTTGGTAGATCATAGCAATGTCTTGACCTACGAGTTTACGGCGTTGCTCGTTAGATAGGCGCATTAAATCAACACCACGCCAATGCATGCGGTCTGCAGTGATATGCCAGCGTTTATTTAAAACCCCAACAATGGCTTTTGCAATTAAGCTTTTACCTGAGCCAGACTCGCCAACTAAAGCATGCACTTCACCTTCTTTTAAGGTCATGCTGACTCTATCAACCGCACGAATAACGGTATCTGAGGTGCGTAACTCTATCGTGAGATTGCGAATATCGAGTAATTGCATAATTAGTCGGCCTTACGTTCTTTAAGCACTTGGCGTAAACCGTCACCTACTAAATTGGTAGACAGTACTGCTAAAAATAATAATACGCCCGGTAAGCCAACAGTCCAAGGGGCAAGGTAAATTAAACCCAGGTTTTCAGCCAAAATAGCACCCCATTCTGTGGTTGGGGGCTGTGCGCCCAATTTTAAAAAGCCAAGTGCTGAGATATCCAAAATAGCGGTAGAAAGCGCCATGGTAAAAATAACCACAATATGCTCGTAAATATTCGGGAAGATACCACGGGCGAGAATATGCCAGTTTGACGCACCATCCAGTTTAAACGCTGTAATGTAATCTTTGTTAAGCTCTTCAACAATTAAGTTACGTACCGAGTGAATAAATTGAGGCAGTAAGGCTAAAATAATCGCCCATACTGTATTCATTAAGCCCGGGCCAAGAATCGCAATAATAATGATGGCTAGTAACAGCGATGGAATAGATAACGTAATATCAAGCAAGTGATTCAAAAAGCTTGAGCGAATTCCCCGGCTGATCCCAGCAAAAGTACCTACTAACACCCCAATTACTGTGGTGATCAAAGCGGCGACAACCGACAAACCAAAGGTGTAGGTTGCACCATTCATTAAGCGCGATAACACATCTCGGCCTAAATCGTCGGTGCCTAATAAAAAGCGTACGTCACCTGCATCATGCCACGATGGCGGCAACAGCAGTGCATCGCTGTGTTGTTGGTTCACGCCATAAGGTGCAAGGAGTGGTGCAGACACAGCCAGTAACACTAAAGCAATAAATAACCATAACCCCACAAGAGCAGGGTGATTAGTTTTAAATTTCTTCCAAAATCGCGCTAACGGCGATTTATTCGACTCTTCAGAGAATAAATTAAACTTTGCCATGAGCTTGGTTCCGCGATAATGGGTCGAATAAGGTATAAGTGAGCTCAGCAACAATGGTAGCTAAAATAACGAACATAGAAACAGCGAGCAAGCCACCTTGAATCGCAGGGTAGTCGCGCTGATAAATACTATCGATAAGCCAACGACCAATGCCCGGCCATGAGAAAATAACTTCGGTGATCATCGCAAGGGTGATCAAGGTACTAAACTGTAAACCTATTTGTTTAATAACCGGTAGCAGCGCATTACGCAGAGCGTGGTGAAGGATCAGCTGTGCACGGTTTAAGCCTTTAGCGCGTGCTGTTTTAATGTAACTCTGATCGAGTACTTTCAGCATAGAGTCGCGGGTAAAGCGAACCAGTACCGTGGTCGGATACATGGCAAGTACAATGGTCGGCAAGGTTAGATGGTGTATTGCATCTAAAAATGCCATGCCATCATACGGAAAGTCACCTAATATGATATCGATTAAAATAAAGCCGGTAATAGGTTCAATTTCGTAAAGTAGACCCATACGGCCCGACATCGGAAACCAACCGAGTTGCAGTGAAAACACCATGATCAACAATAGCGCTAACCAAAAAACAGGCATCGAGTAGCCAATAAGCGTGCCTGAGTTTATAAATTTGTCTGGCCAACGTTTGTAGTAAGCAGAAGCTAAAATACCACCCGGTACGCCCACAGCAACAGAGACAAATAATGCGTAAAGGCTAAGCTCTAGCGTTGCAGGAAATAAGTCTTGAATATGCTGAAATACGCTTTCGCCAGATGCAAATGAAATACCCCAATCACCCTGAATAATACGCTCTAAAAAGGCAAAGTATTGCACTACGTAGTTTTCGGTAAAATGGAACTTATCTTCAAGCGCACTGGTTTGTGAGAAGGTGCTATTGGTAATACCGCTTAAGTTAGTTAGCGCATCACCCGGGAACAAAAAGCTCAATGAAAAGGTAAAGATACTCAGTGTCAGCATCATAAACATCAATAGTGCTAAGCGGCGCAGAATATAATCTAAGATCATTATTCTTTCCTCGCATTAGCTAGTGAAATGCCACCAAAAGGGCTTAAGCTGATGCCTTTAACATCACTACTTGCTGCTTGAAAGCGCATACCATGGGCTATCGGTAAAATAGGCAGCTCTTGCACTATGATCCGCTGTGCTTGATTGTAGTATTGTTTACGCTTTTCAAGATCTGTTGTGTCTAAGGCTTGTGTAAGTAATAAATCAAACTCAGGGTGACACCAATTTGCTGGGTTTTTACCACTGAAAGTCGCAGTACAACTTAATAATGGGCTCATAAAGTTATCAGGGTCTGGTGTATCTGCAGCCCAACCAAGTAACACGCTATCGTGTCTATGTTCACCAATTCGTTGTAAAAAGGTATTCCATTCGTACTCGACGATATTAACGTTCACACCAATCTTGCGTAAATCACTTTGCATCAGCTCAGCCATTTTACGGGCATTGGGGTTATAAATACGGCTTACTGGCATGGCCCAAATATTCATATCAAAGCCATTTTTGTAGCCAGCTTCTGCGAGTAATGTTTTGGCAAGTGCAGGGTTAAATTCTGGCATGGCTTTTTGCGCTTCAAATGCCCAAGAAGCCGGAGGCAGTAATGACTGCGCTTTAATGCCGTTACCGTAATATACCGCTTGCATGATTTTATCGACATCAATGGCGCTGGCGAGTGCTTGGCGTACACGTACATCATCAAAAGGCGGGCGTTCAGTGTTAAAGGCCCAATAACCAATATTTAAGTTTTGCTCTTTTTGAACTTTAATATCTTCACGTTGCGATAAAATACTCAACTGTGCGCTGCTTGGGTGCGCAGTAACATCACACTCTTTAGTGAGCATTTTCGCAACGCGTGTGGTGCCGTTTGGCGTAATGTCATACACCAGTTGCTCAAGTACTACAGGGTGTTTCCAGTAGTCAGGGTTGCGGTAATAGCGAATTAAACGGTCGCGACGGTATTCTTTATATACATAAGGGCCAGTACCTACTGGGTATTGGTCAAATAAGTTTTCTTGGTTTCGCGCTTTAAGCTGCATGGCGTATTCTTCCGATAACACCACGGCAAAGTCAGTTGCAAGGTTTGCTAAAAAGCTGCTTTCAGCATTATAAAGTTCAAACCGTACTTGGTAATCAGAAACACGCACAATACGACGAATAAGCTGATCAATACCCACACTTTGAAAATAAGGGTAGCTGGCATCACCAACAAAGTGATAAGGGTTATAAACGTCGAATAAGCGGCTGAAAGTAAAAATTACATCATCAGCGTTAAAATCACGGCTTGGGGTAAAGTATTTTGTGGTATGAAATTTAACCCCTTTACGCAGGGTAAAGGTAATTGCTTTGCCGTCTGGGCTAATTTTCCAATCAGTTGCCAGCTCTGCTTTAAACTCGGCAGATACCGGATCAATACTCAACAGGCGATCATAAAGCTGATTGGCGATAATATCGATAGTCGAACCTGTCGTTGTCACTTGCGGATTAAACGACACAGGGTTTGCTTCAGCGCAATAGACTAAGCCCTGGTTCTTTTGTTCTGTGGTTTTTTCTTCGTTATCTAGGCAGCCTACTAAGCACACCAAAGACAAAGCAAGTAACGGTTTAAACACCTGATTAGCCTCTAACTATTGCTGCTGATCTAATAAATTGTATTTTTTCAAATAGCCACGTAATTGATGATACGTTAATTCTAAGTGTTCTGCAGTTTTCTTTTGGTTAAATTGGCTATGTTCAAGCGCTTTTTTAATGACATCAATTTCAAAGTCGTTAGACAGCTGCTTTAAATTACAAGGAAATTGAATGTCGGGCTTATTGAGTGTCACAACGTCTTGATTTTGTGTCGTGGCGATAGGCGCAGCTTCGACGTTTGCAACAGGGGCACTGCTAACTGCAGCTTTAACGCGCTGTTTAGGTCTAAATTTACTCGCAAATGGGTCTAAAATAATCTGATGAACGGGAATATGTTCGTTACCATGACGATATAAACTACGTTCAACCACATTCTTTAATTCACGAATATTACCCGGCCACTCATAAGATTGTAGCGTTTCGATGGCGCTACGCGTAAAGCCACTAAATAGCTCCCACTCAAGATCACGAGCCATGTTAATTGCAAATTGTTCTGCCAATAACATGATATCTTCTTGGCGTTCACGCAGCGGGGGCAGGGTAATAACATCAAAGGCGAGGCGGTCGAGTAAGTCGCTTCTAAATTCGCCTTGCTCAGCTAGGGTTGGTAAATCTTCATTGGTCGCACAGACTAAACGGGTATCGACTTTAACGGTTTGCTTACCACCAACGCGTTCAAATTCGCCGTATTCAATAACGCGTAGTAGTTTTTCTTGTACCATCGCCGAGGTATTGGCTAATTCATCAAGGAATAGCGTACCGCCATTAGCACGTTCAAAGCGGCCTTCGTGGCGTTTACTAGCACCGGTGAATGCGCCACTTTCATGACCAAATAATTCACTTTCGAGCAGGTTTTCGTTAAGCGCTGCACAGTTGAGCTTTATATAGTTTTGGTCCCAACGCTTAGATAAGAAGTGCAAACGCGCAGCAATAAGTTCTTTACCCGTACCGCGCTCACCAATAATAAGGACTGGCTTTTCTAAACTGGCTAGTTGCGAAACTTGATCAAGCACACTTAAAAAACTGTCAGATTGGCCGAGTAAATTATCCTGTTGGCGAAATTGGCTCATATTCCCTAACTCTTAGTCATTTTTACTAAGATCTAGTGTATTTCATTATCTATGAGAACTAAAGAAATTTATAAATTTAGTTTAACTGTTTGAATATATTAAGTTATTCTAAGTTTATAAAAGTTGGCAAGCATATTGATACTAGATATACCAACTGATTAAGTTAAAACACCAAAGAGGTAAATGTTATGGGAATTTTTTCACGTTTTGCAGACATCGTTAATTCTAATATCAATGCCATCTTAGATAAAGCAGAAGACCCAGAAAAAATGGTTCGCCTGATCATCCAAGAGATGGAAGATACATTAGTAGAAGTTCGCTCTACATCAGCTAAAACACTTGCTGAGAAAAAAGAGCTAGTACGTCGCGTTGAAACTTTAAAAGTTCAAGTTGCAGACTGGCAAGAAAAAGCTGAATTAGCACTCAGTAAAGACCGTGATGATTTAGCACGTGCAGCACTGATTGAAAAGCAAAAGTCAGCTGATGCAGTCGCCGCTGTTGAATCTGAGCTTGAGCATGTAGAGTCTCACATCGAGAAATTACAGCAAGAAGTAAGCACCTTACAAGAGAAGCTTGCTGATGCAAAAGCGCGTCAAAAAGCAATCATCTTACGTCAACGCTCTGCAGAGTCGCGTCTTGAAGTTAAAAAAGCACTCGACAGCTCTAAAGTTGAAGACGCTTTAAACCGCTTCGAACGTTACGAAACTAAGATCGATGGTCTAGAATCACAAATAGAGTCTTATGATCTTGGTAAAAAATCATTAGCTGACGAAATTGCTGGTCTTCAGCAAGACGAGAAGATTGATGATGAGCTAGCTGAGCTTAAGAAAAAACTAGCAGATAAAAAATAATAAATGGGGGCATGTCCCCCAATGCTTAAACACATAACGGATTGACAGGAGAGTACCATGTTCGACGCAGAAGTTTTGATGGCACCGATTATTGTTTTTATGGTGGTTGTTGCCCCACTTTGGCTGATTTTACATTACCGTAGTAAAAAACAAGTGAGCCAAGGTTTAAGTGAACACGAGCACCGCCAATTATTAGAGCTTGCACAAAAAGCAGATAAAATGGCAGAGCGTGTTGAAACATTAGAAGCCTTACTTGACCAAGAGGCTCCGCAGTGGAGACGTAAAGTATGAGTACCAAACGCGAATTATTTAGAGACGCAGAGCGTGGCAAAATAGCAGGTGTGTGCGCAGGTATCAGCGATTACTTTAACATGGAGCTTTGGCTAGTACGTATTTTAGTCGTGACAGCAGTGCTATTATCAGGTGGTCCATTTATTGTTGTTGCTTACATTGCTGCTTGGTTTATTTTAGATAAAAAACCAGCAGAAAAAACAGATAAAAGCACAGACAGCATTCACCAAGACCCGCTTGAAGTAAAATTTAAAGTATGGCAAAAAGGGGAACCACCTCGCCGTGCATTGCAAGACTTAAAAGATCGTCTTGCTCGAGTTGATGGTCGTTTACAAGAGATGGAACGCTATGTCACATCAACAGAATTTACGGTTAGCCGTGAAATCAACAAACTTTAAAGGATATATACGCACCTTGTTTGCATCGTGATACCCAGCGCAAATAAGGTGCTAGACACTTTATGAGCCAATCATTCGCAAAGAACACCTTTAATTCGTTAAAAAATAAAGCGGAAAAAGCCCTTCATCGTAGTTTAGACCAACACGTGAAGTTAGCCGTCACAGGCTTAAGTGGCAGCGGTAAAACCGCTTTTATTACCGCCTTGGTTAAACATTTAACCAGCCAAGCTGACGATAAAAACTTACCTTTTTTTGATGTGATGCGTGAAAAACGTCATATCGCTACAAAAATAGTGCCGCAGCAAGCACTGACAATACCGACATTTGAATACACAAATGCATTAGCAGCGTTATTACCTGTTGAAGGTGAGCCTGCTTGGCCTGCCTCTACCGAGCGTATAAATACGCTACGTTTAGCTATTAAGTACCAAAGTAACTCGGGGCTACGCGGTCACTTTGCACCGCAATCAACGCTCTATTTAGACATTATTGATTACCCAGGTGAATGGCTACTTGATTTGCCAATGCTAGAGCAATCATTTACTGATTGGTGTGAGTCACAATACTCACTCTTGCAGCAAACAGCACGCAACGAAAAAGCGAAGCCATTTTTAACCGCCCTTGCTGAACTTGATTTATCAGCCAGTGTTGATGAGAGCAAACTTGCTGATGTTGCTGCGCTTTATCAGCAGTTATTAGTGGGCCTTAAAAAAGACACCAAACTTGCCATGCTGCAACCTGGTCGCATGCTGATGCCAGGGGAGCTTAAAGGGGCGCCGTTACTGCAGTTTTTCCCGGTTGCTAATGTGCCAGACGACATAACCGAAGGGTCGAATTTAGCGCATCTTAAAAAGCGCTATAAAGCCTATGTAAAAGAGGTTGTAAAACCTTTTTACGAGCAGCATTTTCGTCATTTTGACCGACAAATTGTGCTGGTGGATGTGCTCAGTGCCTTGAATGAAGGCAGCGAAACGCTGCATGAACAAAGTCGTGTTATTAACCAATTGCTGGCGCACTTTAATTATGGTGAAGCAAGCTTCTTTAAGCGTTTGTTTAAACCAAATATCGACAAGCTACTGTTTGCGGCCAATAAGTCAGATCATATTAGTGCGCAATACCATAAAGATTTAGCGCTATTGCTTGATTCAATCGTGCATGACCAAACGAATCATTTAAAGTTCGAAGGTGTGCAAATTGAAACTATGGCAATGTCATCTATCTGCGCAACAGAGCCGCGCCAAGTGGCTGAGAAAGGCCAGCAGTTAGCTTGTATTTATGGCAAGCCTTTAGGCGAGCAAGAATGGCTGACGTATTTACCGCCGCAGCCACCGTCACGCCTGCTCAACAAACAAGAGTGGCCAAAACAGGGCTTTGAGTTCTTATCGTTTTCGCCACTGCCATGCCCTGATAAACGGTTAAAGCATATTCGTTTAGATCATGTCATGCAGTACCTGATAGGAGATAAACTAACATGAGTGAGCAACCAAAGGAGATGAACTTTCAGGCTGGTCGTCGTATTTCAAGCTCTGCAAGTAATGAGGCTACAGCAGAGGAGTTAACTGTTGCTAAAGTCATAGAAAACGCCGAATTTATCGACGCTGAAGAAGATCAGCAAGATAGCATTGAGCTTGAGCCTGTGTATAAAAAGTCGAAATGGCAAACTCTAAAAGGGGTGTTTGTTGTTAGCTTTTTAATTTTAGTGTTACTTGAGTTTGCGATGTCATTGTTTGTGACGTTTCAGCAATCAATTATTTTAGGTTCGGTGTATTTAACGGCTGTTCTCAGTGGTGTACTACTGATTGCCCGTGTTATTTGGCGCGAGTACCGCATGCTAAGAAGTTTAAAGCGTAATCAATTGCATCGTACCGAGGCTGACCGCTTACTCAATAGCGAGCAAGTAGGTGAAGCATTACCATGGCTAGAAAAGCTTAATAAACATCAAACGCTTACTGGGTTTGAAGAGTTTAAGCAGCAAATAGCAAGTCACCATACTGATAAAGAAATCATGACCTTATATGCCGATAGCTTATTGGTAAGCCAAGATCAGCAAGCAAAAAAACTGATTAACCGTTTTGCCACTGAGTCTGGCTTATTGGTTGCGCTAAGCCCGTTGGCTTTAGTCGATATGATGGCGGTGCTATGGCGTGGCACTAAGCTTATTGAACAAATAGGCCGTATTTACGGTATTGGTTTTGGTTATGCAAGCCGTATTAAATTGTACCGCTTATTAGTGAAACAAGTATTGTTTGTTGGTAGTGCAGAGTTAGTTTCAGATTTAGCGGCAACGGCACTAAGCGCTGAATTACTGGGGAAATTGTCAGGCCGTGCAGCGCAAGGGCTAAGTGCCGGTATTTTTACTGCGCGTATAGGGTATAAAGCGATGGAGCTTAGTCGCCCGTTACCTCGCTTAGAGCATAAGCGCAGCTTGCTAAAAGAAACCGCCAATAGTATTGCCCGAAAAATAGCCTCACGTACGAGCGACAAAGAGACCGAAAATACAAAATGACAACTTTTGTGTACAGTTAATAAAAACGGCTGAGTGATATTTAGCCATCTGAGCATCCGGCATGCTTGTGCATTGTGGGTATCTACGTTTTATTTATGAGTATGAAGTACTGATAATAAAAACGAGAACGCACAATGACTAAGCATCACTTACATACACAATGTATTCACGGTCCAGAAAAACCAAATGACCCACATGGCGCACTGAGTGCGCCACTTTACCAAACCTCTACCTTCTCTTTTGCTAATGCAGCCCAAGGTGCAGCCCGATTTGCTGGTGAAGAGCAGGGCTTTATCTATACCCGTTTAGGTAATCCGACAACCCAAGAGTTAGAACAAAAAGTGGCTCAGTTAGAAAACTGTGAAGCAGCGGCTGCCACAGCGACCGGTATGGGGGCTGTGTCTGCGTCTGTGCTTAGCTTTTTACAACAAGGTGACCACCTAGTGGCATCAAGCGCGTTATACGGTTGTACCTTTGCATTTTTTGCTCACATGTTGCCGCGCTTTGGTATCGAAGTTACTTTTGTTGATATGACCAACGAGGCTGAACTTCGCGGCGCGGTTAAAGCCAATTCAAAAATGATTTTTGCTGAAACGCCAATTAATCCGACCATGGCGGTGCTTGATCTAAGTTTAATTGCCGATGTTGCCAAGCAGCATCAACTGATAAGCGTTATCGACAATACCTTCTTAACGCCTCTGCTACAGCAACCTACCTCGTTTGGTATTGATATTGTGGTACACAGCGCAACTAAATACCTAAATGGCCATGGTGATGTGGTGGCAGGGCTTGTATGCGGCACAGAGGAGCATATCAACCTGATAAAAATGACGGTGCTAAAAGATATTGGTGCAACGATTAGCCCTCATGATGCATGGTTAATTAATCGCGGTTTAAAAACCCTTGCTGTACGCATGGAGCGCCACTGTGCAAGTGCCCAAGTAGTTGCTGAATATTTAGAGCAACACCCGTTGGTAAGCCAAGTTTATTACCCTGGGCTTAAATCACATCCGGGTCATCAATTTATTGGCTCACAGATGAAAGCCGCTGGTGGTGTTATTGCCTTTGAAATAAAAGGCAGCCTTGAAGATGGCGAAACATTTATAAATAACACCCAGCTTTGCACGCTTGCTGTGAGTTTAGGGGATGCTGAAACCCTCATTCAACATCCTGCATCGATGACACATTCGCCTTATACACCTGAAGAAAGAGCAGCTGCTGGGATCAGTGATGGCTTAATTCGATTATCAGTTGGTCTAGAAGATGTTAACGACATCATTAACGATCTTAAAACCGCATTTACATTCATTGGTTAGGTTGTAATTTTAGGTTTACGCTTGCGAATGCTTTTGCCCCTTTAAAAATATGGTGTGTAAACTTTTCGATCTTTTGGTGTAATTTTATCTTTACGTTAAAGCTGTTTCTGCAAACCTTAGAAACAGCCTTAACTATTAAAATTTCGCTTACTTTTACATAGTATCGGCTTAACAAGTTAATGAGATTCTGATCAATGCTGATCAAGATTTAACGAAGAAGGTTATTATGGCTAAAGCAAGTAATTACACCTCCAAGCAACCTGATGAAAATGGGGTTATCCATTGGAGCGAAGAAGAAAATAAAATATGGTCTGAGCTAGTTGCTCGCCAACTCGCTTGCATAGAAGGTAAAGCCTGTGATGAATATTTAGCAGGTCTTAAGAAAATTAATTTACCAACAGATCGTATTCCACAACTTAGTGAACTCAACGAAGTGTTACTCGAAACAACGGGCTGGCAAGTTGCGCCTGTTCCGGCACTGATCGATTTTGATGAGTTCTTTCGATTATTAGCAAACAAGCAGTTCCCAGTAGCGACCTTTATTCGCAGCCGTGAAGAGTTTGACTACTTACAAGAGCCAGATATCTTCCACGAGATTTTTGGTCATTGTGCGATGCTTACCAACCCAGCATTTGCTGAGTTTACACACAAATATGGTCAGTTAGGTTATGCCGCTGAAAAGAAAGATCGTGTTTATTTAGCACGCCTTTACTGGTTTACCGTTGAGTTCGGTTTAATGCAAACCGAACAAGGTCTGCGTATTTATGGTGGTGGTATTTTATCAAGCCCAGGCGAAACACAGTATGTGTATTCAGATAAGCCAGAAATCAATGCGATGAATGTGCTTGATGTATTACGTACACCTTATCGTATTGATATTATGCAGCCTGTGTACTACACCATTAACTCAATCAATGACTTATTTGATATTTCACAAATGGATATCATGTCGCTGGTGAGTAAAGCAAAAGAATTAGGGCTACATGAGCCAAAGTTTCCTCCTAAAGAAAAATTAGCAAGTTAAGGATTTATAATGTCTTCATTAAGCACACAAAAGTGTGAAGCGTGTCGTGCGGATGCGCCTAAAGTATCTGATGCTGAATTAGCAGAATTGATCAAAATGATCCCAGACTGGGTTCCTGAAGTGCGCGACGGCATTATGCAATTAGAGCGTGTTTACAAGTTTAAAAACTTCAAGCAAGCACTTGAGTTCACTAATAAAGTGGGCGATATGGCTGAAGAAGAAGGTCACCACCCAGGCCTGTTAACCGAGTGGGGCAAAGTAACCGTTACTTGGTGGAGCCACTCTATCAAAGGGTTACACAAAAATGATTTTATCTGTGCTGCTAAAACAGACGATGTATTCGCTGCACTGTAAATTTTAAGTTCTGCCCAGAACGATAAAAGGCGTAACCTCAGGTTGCGCCTTTTTGCTTTTTTAGAGCCCAAGAATTAACATTAGGCTCTTATCTATGCGAGAACACTAGAAAAGTAAATAATGAAAAACAAAGCGCTTATTCTGCCATTCCTACTCATTTTGCTGCCCTTAATTGATAGCTTGTTTATCCCGCAAACATTTGGCATTCAATGGCATAGCCCTAAGCTGATGTATCAAATAGGCGTAGCACTGATGATTGTAAAGCTCACTATGGTTGCCATTGGGCTTTGGTTATTACTCAAAGCAAAGCGCCTTTATATGGAAGCTAGTAAATCGACTCGTATTGTTAAATTTTCAGTATTTTTACTCGGCGGCTTACAAGTGGTGATAATGACAGCAATATGCTTTTGGTTTTTAGTAGCGGGCACGCAAGCGAAACATTTTATGCTGCAAGACAAAATTGCTGTATTTACCGCTGATTATGGCGTATTTGCTCCGGTACATCATGAGTTCTCATTTATATGCTTTGATGCCAATGGTTTTTACCACATGCAACCAATTGCTCAGCTTCCTTGGCTCGGAACCTTTACCTTTACTAGCCAAGATTCACGTTTGATCATTCAACATAAAAACCAAAGTGGCGCGAATACTCAAGAAATTTCATTAAAAGGGTTTAGCTGTTTGCAGTGAGAGGTGTTGGCTTTGTGAAAGGAGGCTGCAATTATAAGTGGTTTTCAGGAAGCTGAGATTGGCTTAGTACGGCAACAATCATTATAAAACCATCTTCTTTAATAAAATAAGCGGTATGTTTACCAACAGAAAAGTAAAAACCATTTGGATAAATGTCATACAGCTACGCCTAATTTCTGGATTTTTTGAAAGTGTTTTATAAAGTATCCAAGAAGTCTTTACCATCAACTACATTACCTTGAGCTAAGTCTCTTGTTGCGTTTTCAAAGCAATGCTTAATATAGTCGACTTTCTTATTTTTTAATTCTTCATAATCCTTTATAGACATAAACTCTACGGCGTCCTCGTTGTTTTTACTAATTTTAATAGGTTCACGCTGGGCGTTTAAAAGTCGCTCAGCAAAATTACGTTTTGCATCATTTGCTGTTAGTGTATTCATGGCTGACCTCTAAAATAAAGTGATAGGGGAATTATAGTAAAAAGCATGAAATGGTCGAAATAATTAAATCGCGCGATTAGTTTGGGTTCTGTAGTTTTACTTACAAGGCACTGATTATATAAGGCACGTAACATATATAAAAGAATTATGAAATTTATATTAGATGACATAGTAATCGAGCATATTGAAAACTCTGATCCTATTTCAATAAAAGTAGGAAAGGTTGGCTGTAGCCATGGTTATATTGACTTAGAAGTAAATATGCTATCTATCTCTCAAGCAAATGAAGCACTTACAACAGGTGGAAGGCCAAAAAGCTTAAAATTTGGTTCAGCCCTCAAAGGATGTAAGTTTAAATTTAGTAAGCAAGAGACAAAATTTTACACAGGTTCAATGCTTTGGTGGTGTTTGCCACTAAGCTTTCGCTGGGAACCTCTTTATTGCTATGAAATAAAAGAGGTTATTAGAATGATTCACTATTTTAAAGCATTATAAGGCGAGTATTTTAAACGCGAATCGTAGCTGTAAACTTAGTTCTGCGTTTTTCTTTCATAAGGCAGAAGCAAAATCTAACCCAATAGATTGAAAAAATTAAAGGTTATAGATAAATGTCAGGTACAAAGTTGTATACATTTTTAATGGATTGGAATGGCGGTACTTTCATATCTCAGTCTAGGGGTGACAATATTCAAGAAGCAACTAAGGGTTGGTTAAATCAATTAAGTATTGAAGAAATAAAAAAAACTGAAAGAAGTCTTTCTTTGTTTAAGAGTAGCTTACAGGACGATTTACAGCCAATTGCAATAGAGGGTAATACATCTGTTTGGTGTCTTTCTGAATTCATAAGTGGTGAGTTAGCAATCATTAATATAATCGCCACTCTCGAAAAATAAAATTACTCTACTGGTTAGAGCAAATGGAGGGTGGAGCTACCTTTCGGCTGCTAAAAAGTCAAAAAACATGACCTGACCCTTTTAGTTTCAATAGTTTTAAAATGCATTTCTATGGAATATTTTAGTGTTCAAGGTAAACACCACTGGCAGAATATAGGAGCATAGAACATTAATATCACGCCTCTCAATTTAATTAAAAATCTGCGCGAAACCGATTACTACATACAAGTTATTTTTACTCAGGGCGGATGTTACAAGTTTCATTTGTTCCTAAAATCCATTTATCCAAATGCAACCCCTCTAATCGATGAAGACAAAGGGCATATTGTCACTTTAATCGACGGCACAATGTATGACATTACGGGGAAAGTGAATGGCCAATTCCAGCCATTAAGCAATGAGGATATTAAGCTAGCGGAAACTTGGTCATTTGCAGAAAACAAGTACATTTCATTAGGCGAATGCCCTAATTGCGAAGAACCACTCTTAGTCGTTCAATAGAAACCAAAAAGCCTTGAACGTCTGTGATATTAAGAAGTGCGCGCTAAAAAGCACAAGGCCTGTTAAATAAGACTCCAACAGGCCTTAAAAACTTAACTAAGTCCTACAGCGCTGAAACATTAATAGTGCATTTTGCAACATCATTTTTCGTCACCCATTGCGCAATCGACACTCGACGATAGCTAAAGTTAAATGAATAATCGTCCTGATAGTGCCTATAAGGAAAATTACCGTAGAAAAATCCGTCCTCGAAAAGGTTGAACTGCTTATTCCAAGTCACCTTCATATTTCTGTCGTTTATCACCTCAACATGACCGCTATAATTACCGTTATAAGAGCAAACACTATCGCCAGGCAAGTAAGAATGGGTATGCCTGTCCCTCCAGTGGCCTTCAAACTCTTTCATTGTTTTACGGAAATGAGCGTATTTTTTCCTCTCTGCGTCTTCTTTTTGTTTTTGTTCTAACTGTTTTCTTTCGTACGCCTCCAACAAATAAGGAAGCTTCTTTTCATAAGACCCACCCAGATCCTTCATATAAGTCACTATCTGCTTATCATCAAAGTAAACAATAATTGAGTGGCGCTCATACTCATCACCTTGCTGCAAGACGGCAGAGCCAAAATATACCGCGCTTTCAATATCACCATCTACCAAGCAGAAATATGATTTTGTATGTCGAGGAGATTCAATCCGAATATACTTATCGCTTCCAATCGAATTTGACGTTAACCCCTCTAAACCACCAACAAACGCCGAATATTCTATTAGCGCTTTGTACTCTTTGTGAGACAACCCCATCTGCTCTCTTACGCTAGGAAACTCATGAGCAAGATCAGTAAACTCACTCCCCTCACTGAAAGCCTTAACCTCACCACTACAAGAACGCTTAAAGGCTGTATCCATGTTATAGCCAATCCTCACGTTATTACCACTAGAGGCCACTTTCCGCTTGAAGGACGCCCAACTGACATCACCGTATTCGGCCGAACCAGCGTATGTTTTTATTTCCTCATCGTGCGCTTTCACGACTTTCGAGAACATCTCAGATAGGTTTTCTTCACCAGAGTATGTAATATCATCATGAATTAATTTTCCACTCGAAGTGCAACCTGACAGCGCTAAGACACCCACTAGAATTGATAACTTTCTCATCATTTGTTTATTTATTATTCCATTGTAAGTTAATGATATACAGGCAATATATCACGCTAGAACGAATCGGCAAAAACAACCTGCAATTAAATATTTGCGCACAACAGAGTAATCTGAACAAGGCACTCTTAGCCAGATTGCTACCAGTGAAGGAACCACAGGTAACTTCATTTTTGACTGTTCTTCCTACCATGGAAGAAGAAATAAAGGGGTCAGGTCTTGCTTTTTGCTTCCTAGAAAGTCAAAAAACAAGCGCAACTCTTAATAATCATTACTACCCTTTATTAGAACTGCCAGCTCTTAAAATATTAAATAGCTGGCAGTCATCTCAAGCCTTGCAGTTATTGCTTTACCTGAACTTCGACTTCTTGCCCAGTTTGCAACTGCTCGGCGCCGCGTACTGCCACTTTATCGCCCGCATTTAAAGCGATGTTAGAAGTCGGGGTGACTTCAACAAGTTTATCTTTGCCATTACCTACTTTTACGGGAATTTGCAGGGCTTTGTTGTCGTTGTCGATTTTGACGATATGGGTGCCTTTTTTGCGTAAGATTAGTGCATCGCGACTCACCAGTAGTACATCCCCTTTGCTTTTTAGTGGCACGGCTACATCAACCAGTTGGCCAATTGCCCATGTTTGCTCAGCATCATTTGGCAGTAGGGCGCGTACTTCTACAGTTTGTGAACGCGGATCGGTTGATGGGATCACCGCTGTTACGGTGGCTGTTGTCATATCTGGGGCTGATAAGTCGCCGGCTTGAATCGGTAACTCTATGCCTTTGTGTAAAAACTTTAAGTATTTAACAGGCACGTACAAACGCACTTCTAAGTTATTAATATCGAGCAGGGTGACCAGTTCATCAGCACGATTTATTTCGCGACCAGCGCGTTTAAAACGCTCGCTGATCACGCCGTCAAATGGGGCGCGAACGGTTGCACGCGAAAGCTGATCGTCTATTACTTTTAATTCAACCTTAGCCAGTGCGATATCAGATAACGCAAGGTCATGCTTATTTTGCATATCATCGACTTGGCTTGCTGCAGCACTGCTGGCTTTGGCGAGTTTTTGTAAACGAGCGAGCTCTTGTTGATATAAGCGTAGGTTTATTTTGGCGCGATTGAGCATTTCTTGCTGGCGTGCTTTTTCAAGTTCAAGCGGTAAGGTGTCCATACGAACTAGGGTGTCGCCACTTTTAACCAGAGTACCTGGCTCAACAACATATAATAAACGGCCGCTAACGCCCGCTGTTAGGGTTACATCATCTTTGCCATACAAAGTGCCGCTTACTTCAATTTCGCTTGTTAGCGGGGCTTGTGTGACAGTTTCTACTGTAACCGGTACGACTGCAAAGGCGTTAAATGCGATAAGACTTAATAGCGCACAAAAGCGAGCGGTTAATTTACGAAAAGGTGTGTTCATTGTTTTAATACTCATTGATTCGATACCAAGCTTAAAGGCGTTTTTTCTGGTTGCTGTTTGTTATTAACGGGCGGCAGTTGTCTGCCAAGTTGCAATAAACTTGGCATTAATATCAGGGTGAATAGGGCGCTAATAGCCATGCCGCCGACAATCACAGTGGCAAGACCACGGTAAATTTCTGATCCTACCCCCGGCATTAGCATCAGTGGCAGCATGCCAAATAAGCTGGTTAAAGTACTTAAGTAAACGGGTCTTGCGCGCAGTAGTACAGCTTGACGAACTGCGTCTTCTCGACTGAGTCCTGCGGCCATCGCAACGCGGGTTTGGTCAACCAATAAAATGGCATTATTTACCACCAGACCCAGCAAGATAATAAAGCCAATCATGGTCAGTAAGTCGAGCGATTGAAAGGTAAATAAGTTAAGTACAAATAAAGCCAGTACACCGCCTGCAATTGCCAGTGGCATAACCAGTAAAACTAACGCGCTGTCTTTGGCTGACTTAAACAATGCGGTCATTAGCAAGAATAAAATAAACAGAGCCAAGATAAAGTTGATTGTCATTTCTTGCATGGCCGAATTCATCTTTTGTGCGTTACCCGCCAAAATCGCGCCAGAGCTGTCAGGCAAGCTTGCACGAACTTTTGGCATAACTTGCTCTGAGAGAATAGTTTGCGCTTGTTGCAAGCTCATGTCTGCTGGTGGCGTGACAACAATACTCACGGTACGGCGGCCATTAACACGTCGAAGCTGTGTTGGGCCTACGGTGCGCTCAATATTGGCAAGCTCACCTAAGGTTTGAATACCTGATTGCGGGGTCACAATGGGCAGTGCTTTAAGCTCCTCTGGAGTTTGCCACGGTATGCCGCGCAAAATCACGTTCATGCGTTCGTTGCCATCAAAGTATTCATTAACAAATAACCCACCTGTATAGGCTTGCACTGCTTGAGATACATCACGACGAGTTAGCCCAGCTTGGGTTATACGGCGGTCATTGGGTGTGAGCCTAAGTTCTGGCTCTGCCATATCGAGTCGTGGTTGTGGCCTTGCGGTGGCATTCGGCATTGCTTCGGTGACAGCTTGCAGCGCCACATTAGCACCGGCGATTAGCTCGTCCATATTCGGGCCAGTCAAATCGATATTGATATTGCGACCATCACCGCCATTAGCAACTTGGATCATCGACCCTCTAAAGAAAAATACTTGGGTGTCGGGCAAATCAATGAAGATTTCTTCTCGGGCTACCTTCATTAATTCTTCAACACGTTGTGGATCAGCAGAATAAATAAAGCCGCCAGCATTCGAACCAAAAGCATAAAAGTTAAAATCTTTTATCCCCGGCTCTTTTTCACCTGTGTAATAAGGCATTAAGCGCTTTTTGATGCGCATCAGCAGCTCTTCTTCCATAAACTGCACATTGCCGCCAGGCGGGGTGTTCAAGTTAAAGAAAAAGCCATCGGTTGGTGCGCGCGGCATAAAATCAGTTTTCGGGAGCATGGTCATGGTCGCGACGAGTGAGCCTCCTAATAACGACACTATCCATACTATTTGTTTTACGCGGGTATTGGTAAGCGCCATGATGAAGTTAGTCAGCTTCTGCCAATATTCACGATAAGGATCCGCTTTGAGCTCTTTGTCTGGCCAAAAGTGGTTAGCTAACGGAATAAGTGTAATTGCGCAAATCATAGAGGCAATTACAGCAATTGATAAGGTGAGCGCCAAGTCAGAGAATAACTGCCCCTCAATACCTGCCATAAATAAAATTGGCAAAAAGATAGCAACGCTGGTGGTGGTTGAGGCAAATAAAGCGCCTGTTACTTGAGCTGCACCTTTTAGCGCGGCTTTTTTACTATCAAAGCCTTCGCTTCTGAGCCTTGCGATGTTTTCTTGCACTATGATGGCGGCATCAAGTACTAAGCCAACCGCAAAGGCAAGGCCTGCCAGTGAAATAACATTTAAGCTGCGGTCAAAAATATTTAACGTTAAAAACGCGACTAACAAAGAGACAGGAATCGTCGCTGCAATCACAAATGTGGCCTTTAAACCTCTAAAGAACAGCCACAAGATTAAACACGATAGCAGAACACCTAGGCCTAAGTTACTTTTAACCAACGACAAGGCATTACGAATATGCACAGAGGCATCAAAACTTAATTCAATCGATAAGCCATTCTCAGCCAGCGGCCCTTCGTTTAGCTCTTTAATGGCAAGGTTAATTTCGTCGAGTAGGGCAACGGTATTGGCTTCGTTAGCGCGCGAAATACGAATGTAATACGCGGGTTTACCATTTCGACCACTCATCCCTAAACGGTCAGAAAAAGTGCGCTCTACACTTGCAATATCGCCAAGGTAAATGGGTCTATCGCCTGAATAACCAACGCGCATTTGTGCCATGCTCGATAAATCATATTGCCCAGTAAAACGTACGGTGTATTGACGACGGCCAACATTGGCAAGGCCACCAGAGGTATCGCGTGAGCTGGCTAATACGTTACTAATTTGGTCAAGGCTGACGCCAAGTGCAGCGGCTTTGTGAGGGTCAAAGGTAATACGTAATTCTTTTGGTCGCTCACTGGCTAAATCAACGCGGGCAACACCAGGAATACGTGCCAAACGGGGCTCAACAAATTCATCGATTTGTTTTTGGAACTGCGCCATGTCTAAATCTAGGCTGTCGCTATTAAAATCTTTTGGGGTGACCAGTAATGTTGCTGCGGCCTCCCCATTATTACCGCCAGCAAAAACCACAGGATCAAATGCATCTAACGGCAGAGGCGGCGCTTGGTTAAGGCTAGTTAACACATCAAGCATGGCCTGTTGCATGTTTTGCCCAACAGCAAAAGTCAACGTGATCGAGCCATTGCCACGGTTAATGTAAGTATTAACCTCTAGCGCACCCGGGGTGTTTTTTACTGCGTTCTCGAGCGGCTCAATGATCACCGATTCAATCTCTTCAGGTGCAGCTTGGCGCCAGCCAGAGAAAATAGTGATCTGTGGTTGCTCAATATCTGGTGTGAGCTGAATTGGCAGCTTAAAAATACTCAACATGCCAAACAACATAATCAACACCAAGATGACAATAACACTCGCAGGGTTTTTCAGCGAACTACGTGTCAGGTTCATTGTGTGTGTTCCAAAATCAGTTTGTGTGCATTGTAGTGCGATGTAAAAAAAGTGCCAGTGAGGTAAATGAAATGTGTTTCAGAAGTAACGCTGAATAGCCGTAATTAAGCGATAAAGTGTGTATTTGAAATAAGATGTAACAATTTAGCTGAGGCGCTTTAAGTTTTAAGCATTAAGTAATAGCGCCTGAAACTAGTGAGTAGTATCTTTTCGGCTAAGGGAAGCCACATTTTGCTCAAACACACGTTTTACTTCTGCACTGTAGTGATTGTGGTCGTTAATGGTGATAAACGGGTTCGTAAAACTAACATCACAGAAAACCGTATAACACTGGATTGTAACTGCAACTCGATCTGGGGTTGCAAGGCCATCTAAGGTTGTTTGCAATGCTTCAAAAACATAATCTTTATTAACGTGCGATGTTAAAGCAACTTCAAGTTCTTTAACTTCTATGCGATGTGAATTCATATCAGTTACAAAAAATTCGTATAGGTAACTACGTGATACAAACAGCAAGATTGCCACAAGGTAGAATAACCCTGTGTAATAAAATAACTCCGTGTGGGTAAAACTCCGAAAAGACTTAAACATTTTTACTATTATTTTTGTTTGTTTTTTATACTAAAACATATTTGTGAGTATATCTCAACAAACTAGCTAAAAATCATTGCATTACAGATAATAAAAAGCGCGAAACTAGTTAGCATCGCGCTTCTTATCTCAAACTTAAGCTGACGGCTGACGGCTGACGGCTGACGGCTGACGGCTGACGGCTTAAAGCTCCGCTTTATTATTCATCAATCGAGCGAAGTAGGGCATTAATACCTACTTTTTCGCGAGTTTGCTGGTCAACTTTTTTCACGATGATGGCAGCATATAGGCTGTGCGAACCGTCTTTTGACGGAAGTGAACCTGGAACAACGACTGCACCAGCTGGTACTCGGCCGTAATGGATTTCGCCAGTTTCACGGTCATAGATACGTGTGCTTTGGCTGATGTAAACACCCATCGAGATAACGGCGCCTTCTTCAACTACAACGCCTTCAACAATCTCAGAACGTGCGCCAATGAAGCAGTTGTCTTCGATAATAGTTGGGTTAGCTTGTAGTGGCTCAAGCACACCACCAATGCCTACACCGCCCGACAAGTGAACATTTTTACCAATTTGTGCACATGAGCCAACCGTTGCCCATGTATCAACCATGGTACCTTCATCAACGTAGGCGCCAATGTTGACATAAGATGGCATTAACACCACGTTTTTACCTACGAAGCTGCCTTTACGTGCCACAGCATTAGGCACAACACGCATGCCGCCTTGTTGGAATTGCTCTGGTGTATAGTCGCTAAATTTAAGTGGTACTTTGTCGTAAAACTGATTAACACCATCGCTCATTGGTTGGTTATCACGAATACGGAAAGACAGTAGCACCGCTTTTTTTAACCATTGATGTACAACCCACTCACCACTGATTTTTTCAGCAACACGTGCAGCGCCACTATCAAGTAATTCAAGCGCGTCGATAATAGCTTGTTTAACTTCACTTGATACCGTGCTTGGGCTGATGCTATCGCGGTTGTCCCAGGCGTTTTCGATCATGGTTTTTAAATCTGACATAAGATCCTCTTATTCGGTTTCTGCGTTGAGTTTTTTACGCAATGCTTGATGAATTTTAGCCTGTTCTTCGTCTGTTAATGCTTGGTATTCGTTATTTGATACCACGAAGAAATCTTCTGCACGTTCACCAACTGTGGTGATCCGTGCGGCATGAATATGTAATAAGTGCGCTTGAAATACTTCCGCAATTTTTGTTAATAGACCCGGAATATCCACCGCCTGAATTTCAATTAAGCTGCGGTCTTTACGGGCATGCGGTCTAAGCACAATTTTTGGTTTGATATTAAAGTCTTTGAAGCGCTGAGAGCGATTCTTTTTAAGGCGAATTTTCTTTTTCGGGTCGCTAATTGCAAGATCTAAAGCACGTTTAATGCCTTGCGAACGGTTACTCGCAATCGGGTCACCATTGACTTCTAAAATAACAAAGCTAAATAGCACGTAGCCATCTTTTGTGGTCAGTACCTGCGCATGTTGAATCTGTGCTTTTTTCGAACCAATCACACTAACTAAACGTGAGAATAAACTGCCCGAGTAAGGGCTATAAGCAAATACTTGTGTACCACCATGCATTGCGGTGTTAGACACGGCAACGCTAGGCTGGCTTAAATCGTCACAGCTTAGTAAGTGCTCTGTGTGCCACGAAATCTGTTGCTCGCTAAAAGCAGTAAAATAATTGGCTTTAAAGCGACTCCAAATTAAGTCGATTTGATCTTCGTTACAACCGTGATTCAGTAAGCGCTGTTTGGCTTGCTGTTTTTTATCACGTATTTGATCACGTTGGTCCATTGGGTTTTCAAGCCCTAAACGAAGCGCGCGCTGGGTGTGTAAATACAACTCACGTAGTAGGGTATTTTTCCAATCGTTCCACAGGTTATCGTTAGTTGCGCGAATATCGGCCAAGGTTAAGCAGTATAAGTAGTCAAGCTGGCGCTCATTTTTCACCTTACTTGCAAAGTCTTTAATCACATCTGGGTCATTAATATCTTTACGCTGCGCTGTAACCGACATAAGTAAGTGATTAGCCACTAACCACGAAATAAGCTTGCCATCTGAGGCTGGGAAGCGGTGTAGCTTAGCAAACGCGATTGCATCAACTGAGCCAAGCTCAGAGTGATCGCCACCACGGCCTTTAGCAATATCGTGGAAAATACCGGCTAAATAAAGTAACTCAGGCTTGTCCATGCGAGTGACAATTTCACTACATAACGGAAATTCGCTGACTTTTGATTTATCAAAGTACTTATAAATATTGTTGATGAGTTTATGGGTATGTTCATCCACGGTGTAGGCATGAAATAAATCAAACTGCATTTGCCCAAAAATATTACGCCACTGTGGTAAGTAGGCAGCAATAATGCCGTGCTTGTGCATCAGCGTAAATGCGCGGCCCATACCATTAGGGTGTTTGATTAAACGCAAAAATGCTTCGCGACAGGCGGCGTAATCTTGTAAATCCCCCAATAAACGACGGCGAACTTGGCGCATTGTACGTATGGTACTTGGGTAAATATGGGTGATCTCTGGGTTATCAGCAATATGCTCGAACAACACAAATAGCTGATCACGGCGGAAGAACACCGATGGATTCTTAACACGAATTTGATGACCAATACGCTCAAAGTTACGGTCAAGCTCAATCACAGGTAACTCACCGGCACCCGGTAAAATGCTTTGCTCAAAGTATGAAAGCAGCATCTGGTTAAGCTCACGTACGCGGCTCATGATCCTAAATAAGCGTTTCATCATGCGCTCGACCGAGGCTTTACCGTCACTACCAAAGCCGAGAATTTCTGCGGCATGAGGTTGATGATCGAACAATAAGCGGTTTTCAGAGCGACCCGCAGCGATGTGCAGCGCAAAACGAATGTTCCATAGGTTTTCTAAACACTCAGACAGCTCTTGGTATTCTTCGTGAGTAAGATAGCCGTGATTTATAAGTTCTTGTAATGTTTCGGCTCTAAAGTGTTTTTTAGCAACCCAAATAATGGTCTGTAGGTCGCGCAGGCCACCCGGATTTTCTTTGATATTGGGTTCAAGGTTATAAGCTGTACCATGGCATTTTTTATGGCGTAAGCTTTGTTCTTGTACTTTTGCCAAAAAGAATTCGTCTGAGCGCCAAATAGGCGTATCTATTAAATGATTTTTTAATTTTTCGAATTCGATATGGTTACCGAAAATTAATCGGCTTTCGAGTAAGCTGGTGGCAAATGTCACATCTTCGCGTTTTTGTTCTAATGCTTGTTCTATAGTGCGAACGCTGTGACCAATTTCTAAATTTAGATCCCAAAGCATGGTAACGAACTGGCCAATTTTTTCGCACACGGCTTCACTTGGCTGCTCGCTTACTAGCAACATAAAGTCGATATCGGAATAGGGGTGTAGTTCGCCACGACCATAACCACCCACAGCAATCAGGGCAAGATCACTTTCGTGAGCAAGGTCGTAATCGTGAAACAGTTTAATTAATAAGCGGTCGATAAACTCAGCGCGGGCATTAATTAAGTTGCTAACGGGTTGTTTTGAGAATTCGTTCTGTAGCCATTTATAAAAATAACTAGAACAGTCGCGATAATCGCTAAGTTGCTCAGCTTGGCTGAGCAACTTTTTTACTTTATTGGGTAATGCCACTGGGGCTGGCTCCTAGTGTTCGATGATCCTGTCAATAGTATCATCTGATCGGAGCGTTAAAATTTCAACACCATTTTCAGTCACTAACAGTGTATGTTCCCACTGTGCAGACAATGAACGGTCTTTAGTTACGACAGTCCAGTTGTCTTTAAGTAGCTTACATTGGCGTTTACCAGCATTAACCATAGGCTCGATTGTTAAGCACATACCTGCTTTTAATACTTCGCCAGTACCTGCTTTACCATAGTGCATTACTTGTGGCTCTTCGTGGAACTCAGCACCAATGCCGTGACCACAATATTCACGAACGATTGAATAGCTAAAGCTTTCTGCGTATTTTTGAATTGCAGCACCAATATCACCCAAGCGTACGCCTGGTTTTACCATTTTAATTGCAAGGTATAGGCTTTCTTGTGTGATATCAGCAAGGCGCTTGCCTTGAATGTTAGGTGTACCAACGTGGAACATCTTAGATGTATCACCGTGATAGCCATCTTTGATCACAGTCACGTCGATATTTACGCTATCGCCTTCTTTAAGTGGTTTGTCATTTGGAATACCGTGACAAATTACATGGTTCACTGAGGTGCAAATTGATTTTGGGAAACCGTGGTAATTAAGCGGTGCTGGAATAGCATCTTGAACATTAACAATATAATCATGACAAATTGTATTTAGTTCATCTGTGGTTACACCTGGCACCACATGCGGTTCTATCATTTCTAGTACCTCGGCGGCTAAGCGCCCGGCAACACGCATTTTTTCGATTTCTTCAGGGGTCTTGATCACAGCACTCATTGAGGCTCCAAAGTTGTTTTTCAGGTCAGTTTTCAGTGCACAAATTTTGCACTAGACGTTGAGTTTTCAATTTTAATATGGTATAAAGCGCGCCGTCTTTTTACAAATAAATTCTTAACTGATTTTTTGTATTTAAGGCAAACACAATTTTATTTTAACACACACACGTATCGTCACATACACTTGGGTGCACTTAAGTTACAAATTAACTGCGGTGTTGGTGCTATGGGATATGTGGAGGCCTAACCCTAAATTATAGAGGATTATACAAATGGCAAACGTTTCAATGCGCGATATGCTTCAAGCTGGTGTTCACTTTGGTCACCAGGCACGTTACTGGAACCCTAAGATGAAGCCTTTCATCTTCGGCGCTCGTAACCGTGTTCATATCATCAACCTAGAGCAAACTGTACCAATGTTCAACGAAGCACTTAAGTTCTTATCGAACGCAGCTTCTAACAAAGGTAAAGTACTTTTCGTTGGTACTAAGCGCGCAGCAAGCGAAGCAGTTAAAGAAGCAGCGATCCAAAGCGAGCAGTTCTACGTAAACCACCGTTGGTTAGGTGGTATGTTGACTAACTGGAAAACAGTTCGTCAATCAATCAAGCGTCTTAAAGACCTTGAAGCGCAAAGCCAAGACGGTACTTTCGAGAAATTAACTAAGAAAGAAGCGTTAATGCTTACTCGTGAAATGGAAAAGCTTGAAAAGAGCCTTGGTGGTATCAAAGACATGGGCGGTCTTCCAGACGCGCTTTTCGTTATCGATGCAGACCACGAGCACATCGCCATCCGTGAAGCTAACAACCTAGGTATTCCAGTTGTTGCTATCGTTGATACTAACTCTAACCCAGACGGTGTTGATTACATCGTACCTGGTAACGACGATGCGATCCGTGCTATCCAACTTTACACAGGCGCTGTATCAGCTGCGATCACTGAAGGTCGTGAGAACAACATCGTTGCTCAAGCTGAGAAAGACGACTTCGTAGAAGCTGAATAATTAGCTGTCATCAAGTCTTCATCTAATTAAGGTGAAGACTTGTTATTCTTGTTAAGCGGCCTATACCGCTTCCCTATAACAGAATTCAATTGAGGATATTCTAATGGCTGTAACTGCTGCCCTAGTTAAAGAATTACGCGAGCGTACTGGCGCTGGCATGATGGATTGTAAAAAAGCGTTAACTGAAACTAACGGTGACATCGAGTTAGCGATCGAAAACATGCGTAAGAGCGGTGCTGCAAAGGCTGCTAAAAAAGCAGGTAACATCGCTGCTGAAGGTACAATCTTAATCAAAGAAGGTAACGGTTTCGCTGCACTTCTTGAAGTTAACTGTCAAACTGACTTCGTTGCTAAAGACGCTAACTTCCTTGGTTTCGCTAACCAAGTTCTTGACGCTGCTGCAGAATCTAAAGCAGACATCGAAGCACTTAAAGCACAATTCGAAGAAACTCGTGTTGCTCTAGTTGCTAAAATCGGTGAAAACATCAACGTTCGTCGCGTTGAGTACATCGACGGTGACAAGCTTTCTTCTTACCGCCACGGCGACCGTATCGGTGTTGTTGTAGTTGGTGAAGCTGACGAAGAAACACTTAAGCAAGTTGCTATGCACGTAGCTGCGTCTAAGCCTGAGTTCGTAAACCCAGAAGACGTACCAGCTGACGTTGTTGAAAAAGAAAAAGCAGTTCAAATCGATATCGCGATGAACGAAGGCAAGCCTGCTGAAATCGCTGAGAAAATGGTTATCGGTCGTATGAAGAAATTCACTGGTGAGATCTCTCTTACTGGTCAAGCTTTCATCATGGAACCTAAAAAATCAGTTGGCGAAATTCTTAAAGAGAAAGGCGCAACTGTTTCTAACTTCATCCGTTTAGAAGTTGGTGAAGGTATCGAGCGTAAAGAAGAAGACTTTGCTGCTGAAGTAGCTGCTCAAATCGCTGCTGCAAAAGGCGAGTAATTTTCTAACTTAGTGACGTAGGGCAATAAGATGAAATTAATCTGCTATTAGCTTTTGCGTCACTGATGAAAATTCTTTAAAATAACCGCGTTTTATGTGTAACCATAGCGCGGTTATTTTTTATCTCATTACTAAGGCTGGCCCAAATATTATGACTATCAATCGTAAACCTATTTTTAGACGTGTTCTTCTTAAACTTAGCGGTGAAGCATTAATGGGAGACGAAGGCTTCGGCATCGACCCAAAAGTACTTGACCGTATGGCTCAAGAAATTAAAGAACTTGTAGAGCTCGACGTAGAAGTAGGTTTAGTTATCGGTGGCGGTAACTTCTTGCGTGGTGGTTCATTAGCAGAAGCGGGTATGAACCGCGTAGTTGGCGACCACATGGGTATGCTTGCGACTGTAATGAATGGTTTAGCAATGCGTGATGCACTGCACCGCGCATTTGTAAATTGTCGTTTAATGTCTGCTATCCCACTAAACGGTGTGTGTGATGCTTACAACTGGGCAGAAGCTATCAGCCTATTAAAATCTGGCCGCGTTGTAATTTTCTCAGCGGGTACAGGTAACCCATTCTTCACGACTGACTCAGCAGCGTGTTTACGTGGTATTGAAATTGAAGCAGATACTGTAATCAAAGCGACTAAAGTGGATGGTGTTTACTCTGATGATCCAGTGAAAAACCCAGACGCTACACTATATCGCCACTTAAGCTACAATGAAATCATTGATAAAGAGCTTAAGGTTATGGATTTAGCTGCATTTACGCTGGCGCGTGACCACAACATGCCATTAAGCGTATTTAACATGAATAAATCAGGCGCGCTTAAGCGTGTTATTATGGGCGAAGATGAAGGAACGCTTATCTCTTCACAAGCCTCAGATGAAACTAGCAAATAGATTAGGATTGAACCGTGATTAACGATATCAAAAAAGATGCGTCAGAACGTATGCAAAAAAGTGTTGCGGCACTAGGCAGTCAATTATCTAAAATTCGCACAGGCCGTGCGCACCCAGCATTACTTGACGGTATTCAAGTGTCTTACTACGGTGCTGACACGCCATTAAACCAAGTTGCTAACGTAACAATTGAAGACTCTCGTACACTTGCAATTAGCGTGTTCGATAAGTCACTAGCGCAAGCAGTAGAAAAAGCGATCATGGCTTCAGATTTAGGTTTAAACCCAATGTCTGCAGGTACTGTTATTCGTGTTCCACTTCCTCCACTTACAGAAGAGCGTCGTAAAGACCTTATCAAAATCGTACGTGGCGAAGTTGAAAGCGGTCGTGTTGCGGTACGTAACATCCGTCGTGATGCAAATGGCGACATTAAGAGCTTATTGAAAGAAAAAGATATTTCTGAAGATGAAGCACGTCAAGCAGAAGACGAGATCCAAAAGCTTACTGATAAGTTCATCAAAGAGATGGACGCGCAACTAGCTGCTAAAGAAGCTGAGCTAATGGAAATTTAATAACCGCTGTTTATCTTTCAGACATTGATTCTGCAAGTAAACAGGCGAAACTAAATTTATTAGTTTTGAAACGCCGTCTAGGGTATACTAGACGGCGTTTTTTTATGGAATACTCGATATTTATGGTTCTTAACGCTGATAAAATTTCCCAGCAAAGTTTGCCTAAGCATGTCGCTATAATCATGGATGGCAACGGACGTTGGGCACAAGCGAAAAATCGCCCACGTGTTTATGGGCACAAAAAAGGCGTTGATGCGGTTCGTCAATCAGTGCAATTTTGTACTCGCTTAGGTATACAGTCGTTAACACTATTCGCATTTAGTAGCGAAAATTGGCGACGTCCAGAGGACGAAGTAAATACGCTTATGGAGCTATTTTTATTCGTACTGGGCAAAGAAGTTAAAAAACTTCATAAAAATAATGTAAAGCTAAACATAATTGGTGATTTATCACGCTTTTCAGAAGGCCTGCGTGAGAAAGTTGATGCAGCCCATGAATTAACTCGTAATAATACGGGTCTACAGTTAAACGTGGCAGCTAATTATGGTGGTCGTTGGGATATTACTAACGCCGCAACAACGCTTGCGAAAAAAGTTGCAGCCGGTGAAATGGCCGCAGAAGATATTACTGAAGAGCTAATGGCTGAACAAGTGAGTATGGCCGACCAAGGTGAGCTTGATTTAATGATCCGCACCGGTGGAGATCTACGCATCAGTAACTTCCTTTTATGGCAAGCGGCTTATGCAGAGCTTTACTTTACCGATACGCTTTGGCCAGACTTCAATGAAGCTGCATTTGCTGACGCTATCGCATGTTACGTTGCCAGAGAGCGACGATTTGGTTGTACAGGCGAACAAATAAAACAATTACTCGCCGAGACCTAATTACTAGTTGAAGGTACACACATTGCTAAAACAACGAATTTTAACCTCGCTCGTGTTGGCACCACTTGCACTTATTTTGGTTTTTTATACCCCATTAACACTATTTAGTTATATCGCCGCCGGTATTGTTTTACTCGGTGCATGGGAATGGTCTGCATTTATGGGCCTATGCGATAAAGTTAAACGATTTGGATTTGTTGCAGCAACGGCTGCATTTTTGGCATTACTTAACTGGCATTGGCCAATTGAATCACTTTGGCAAAATGGTCAATTAGTTGGTGATGCAAACTACCTATTTACCTTATCATTTGCATGGTGGATTGTGGCAACTTACTTAGTTTGGCGCTACCCAGCTATGGCAAAGGCTTGGAATGAAGGCATTGTAATGCGTGCCATTGCTGGTTTTTTAACGTTAGTGCCACTTTGGCTTGCACTAAATACACTACGTAGCGCAGGGTATGGCGAATCTACTCACTTTGGTTCAATGTTAATTTTAGTTGTACTTGGTATTGTGTGGAGTGCAGATATTGGTGCTTACTTTACTGGTAAGAACTTAGGTAAACGTAAACTAATGCCAAAGGTAAGTCCTAATAAAACGATTGAAGGTTTATTAGGTGGTGTAGTGGCTTCGGTTGTTTTTGTTTTAGCATTTTGCCATTTCACTAATGTTGATATGAGTGTTTGGCCAATCTATGCCGTGATGACTGCATTTATCGCGTTATTCTCAGCTGTAGGCGATTTACTCGAAAGTATGTTTAAACGTGAAGTTGGCTTGAAAGACAGCGGTTCATGTTTACCAGGTCATGGCGGTATTTTAGATCGTATCGATAGCTTAACCGCAGCTGCGCCAATTTTTGTACTTTGCTACGCATGGACACTGAGTTTATGAGCAAAGTAGAGCAACTTGTCGTGCTGGGCGCAACTGGTTCAATTGGTTTAAGCACCTTAGATGTTGTTTCTAGAAACCCGGAGCGCTTTGCGGTTTTTGCATTAGCGGCGGGTAAAAATGCCGAGCAAATGGCTGAGTTGTGTATCGCACATCAGCCTAAATTTGCTGTTATGGCTGATCAACAAGCCGCTAGTGCGCTATCGAATTTACTTGCAAATAGCTCGTGTAACACACAGGTGCTAGCAGGTGTTGATGCGATGTGTGAGCTTGCTGCACACACAGATGTTGATGCAGTGATGTCGGCGATAGTAGGTGCAGCGGGTCTACTGCCGACTTTAAGTGCAGTTGAAGCTGGCAAAAAAGTGTTGCTAGCGAATAAAGAGTCGCTAGTTATGTCGGGTCAGTTGTTTATTGATAAAGTAAAACAACATGGCGCCACTTTACTGCCTATCGACAGCGAACATAATGCGATTTTCCAATGTATGCCAGCATCATTACAAAGTGCATCTGGCCTACTAGCTGATAATGGTGTAAGCAAGATCTTGCTTACAGGTTCTGGCGGTCCTTTCTTAAAGCGTGATTTAGCGACATTACCATCAGTGACTGTTGCAGAAGCAGTGGCACATCCAAACTGGTCAATGGGACAAAAGATTTCTGTTGATTCAGCAACAATGATGAACAAAGGCCTAGAGTTTATAGAAGCCAAGTGGCTGTTTAACTGCTGTGCCAGTGATATTGAAGTGGTGATCCACCCACAAAGTATTATTCACTCTATGGTGCAATATCAAGATGGCTCAGTGCTTGCGCAAATGGGTAATCCAGATATGCGCACACCAATTGCTCATGCTTTAGCTTTTCCTGAGCGTGTCGATGCGGGTGTAAAACCGCTCGATTTTTCACAAATGGCAGACTTTACCTTCACTAAGCCAGACTATGCTCGTTACCCTAATTTAAAACTTGCCATTGATGCGTGTGAAATGGGGCAAGGTGCAACCACCACAGTAAATGCGGCGAATGAAATAGCGGTTGCAGCATTTCTAAATGGTCAAATCGGCTTTACAGATATTTATCGAATTAACGCTGAAACGCTCAATGCAACACAAAACATCAACGTGCAGACCCTCGATGAGATTTTAGCTTGCGACCAAGCTGCACGTGTAAAAGCGACTGAGTTTGTAAAAAGAGGCATCAACTAGCATGTTTGATTTTTTCTGGAATCTTGGCTCATTTATTCTTGCTCTGGGTATTTTAGTGACTGTGCATGAATATGGTCATTTCTGGGTTGCGCGAAAAGCCGGCGTGAAAGTGCTGCGTTTTTCAATTGGCTTTGGTAAGCCATTAGTCAAGTGGTACGACAAACAGCAAACCGAATATGTGATTGCAGCAATCCCACTAGGTGGTTATGTCAAAATGCTTGACGAGCGTGTTGACGAAGTCCCGCCAGAGCAGCGACATTTATCATTTAATGCTAAATCAGTAAAAGCACGTATTGCGATTGTGGCTGCTGGCCCGATGGCAAACTTTTTATTCGCTATTTTTGCCCTTGCTGTAATGTATATGGTCGGCGTTCAGTCATTAAAACCTGTGGTGGGTGAAGTGACTCAAGGTAGCCGTGCTGCTGCGGCCAATATTGAGCCAAACCAGCAAATTATTAAAATTGGTGAAGACGACATTAACACTTGGCAAGATGCCACATTCTCGTTAATGAGCCGCTTAGGTGAGCAAAGTGTTGTGGTAACGCTTCGCGATCAGAATTATCAAAAGCATGTGCGTACTCTTAACTTAGATGGTTGGAAATTAGATCAACAAGACGTACCACCATTAACCTCGATAGGCATTGTGCCATTTCGTCCTAAAGCACTTTTAGAAGTAGCGATGATCAGCAAAGGCTCGGCGGCAGAAGCTGCAGGGTTACAGGTTAACGACAAAATTCTTGCTGTAAATGGTGAAAATATCAGCAGTTGGAGCCAGTTAGTTTCACTAATTCAGCAATCACCTAACAAATCCTTACAATTTAGTGTACAAAGGCAAGATAGTATAAAAGAGCTGTCAGTGACGCCACAAAGCAGAACCAATGATGCGGGCGTTGCTCAGGGCTTTTTAGGTGTGTCTCCGGTGGTTGAGCCATGGCCAGAAAACTATATTGAAACTAGACATTATGGCCCTGTCGATAGTATTGTGCTGGGCATACAAGAAACATGGCGTTTAATTACCCTTAGTTTTGACATGATTGGTAATTTAATTACCGGTCAGGTGTCGGTTAAAAATTTAAGTGGCCCGGTGGGCATTGCAGTTGGCGCGGGAACTAGCGTAAGCTATGGCTTGGTTGCATTTTTAAGCTTTTTAGCATTGATTAGTGTAAACCTTGGCGTATTTAACTTATTACCGCTGCCAGTGCTAGATGGTGGGCACTTAATGTATTACATAATTGAACTTTTTCGCAAAAAACCGGTCTCTGAAAAGACGCAAGAATTTGGTTTTAAAGTGGGGGCCTTGCTGCTTCTGTTTTTAACATGTTTCGCTTTGTTCAATGATGTATCGCGTTTATAACAAGTAAGCGAAAAATTCCAATTTGAACACGATTGTAAAACACCGCAAAAGTTAAATTTATAAGGTGTTGAGCGGTAATACAGTTGTAAAGGATAAAGATAACAAAATGGCTATAAAAAAACATTTGGCAGTTTCAAGTTTATTAGGTGCTAGCTTTGCAGCCCTAGGCCAAAACTCCTTTATTGTAGATGATTTAAAAGTTGAAGGTTTACAGCGTGTTGCACTGGGTGCAGCGTTAACGCATATCCCTATCAACGTGGGCGATAATATTGATGAGTACACAATTTCTAGAACCATAAAGGCTCTCTATCGTTCAGGTCACTTTGACAATATTAAAGCATTACGTGATGGCAACAGTGTTATCTTCCGAGTGACTGAACGCCCAACGATCAGCATGATCGAATTTGATGGCAATAAAGACATCAAAGATGAGCAACTTAATGAGTCGCTAGACCAGCAAGATATCCGTACTGGTGAGCCGCTTGATAAAACGGTTCTTGATAACATTGAAAAAGGCTTAGTTGAATTCTTCCACAGTATTGGTAAGTACAATGCAAAAGTGGATGTAAGCATTACTAAGTTACCGCGTAACCGTGTAAAACTTTTATTCACATTTGATGAAGGTGACGCAGCGTCAATTCGTCAAATCAACTTAGTTGGTAATGAACTTTTCTCTGATGAAGAGCTTCTTAAATTAGCTGAATCTCAACAAGATTTGCCGTGGTGGCAGTTCATGTCGAGCGACCGTTATCAAAAGCAAACCATCGAAGGTGATTTAGAGAAAATTCGTAGTTACTACTTAGACCGTGGTTACCTGCGTTTTAATATCGATTCGACACAGGTATCAGTCAGTCCTGAACGTGATTCTGTTTATGTAACAGCGAACATCACCGAAGGTGTTAAGTACAAAGTGAAAGGCTTTGACTTTATTGGTGACTTATTAGGCCGTGAAGAACTCATTAAGAGCGTTATTCCCCTAAAGACTGGCGAGCTTTATAACGGCTCTGTGGTGACATCATCTGAAGAGTTTATCAAAAGCTACTTAGCGCGTTTTGGTTATGCCAATGCTGAAGTTCGTACAATCCCAGAGATTGATGACGAAAACAAAGAAGTACAATTAACGCTTTCAGTTAATCCGGGCAAACGTGTTTATGTTCGTCGTATCATTGTGGGGGGTAACCAAAATACCTCTGATGAAGTGGTACGTCGTGAAATGACACAGCTTGAAGGTGCGTGGTTATCAAATCAAAGCCTTGAGCGCTCTAAGCTGCAAATTCAGCGTTTACCATACATGGAAAGCGTTGATTTTAATGTCGTGCCGGTACCAGGTGTAGATGACCAAGTTGATGTAGATTTTACTGTTAAAGAACAGTCTGCAGGTAGCTTTAACGCAGGTCTTGCTTATGGTTCTTACTTGGGTCTGCAATTTAACATTGGTGTTAGTGAGTCAAACTTCTTAGGTACCGGTAACCAAATTGGTTTTAACATCAATACGTCTCGTGGTTCTGAGCGTATTAGTGTGTCTTATACTGACCCTTACTTTACGCCAGATGGTGTATCGCAAGGTAGTAGCATTTTCTACAGTAACTATGATGCAAGTAAATTCAGCCTAATCGACTATAAATCTAAGAGTTATGGTCTTGGTACAAACATTGGTTTCCCAATCGATGCAGTAAACCGTATTAACTTTGGTGTTCGTTGGGTGCAAGAAGAACTGTCTGATATTGCAGAATATGAGCAAACACGTGTTATTCGTGAAACCTTCTTAGACCCAGATAACCCAGATGCAGGTTTTGACTTTACTAAGTACGAGCTAAGTGCGGGTTGGTCTCGTGTAACTGTTAACCGTGGTTTATTCCCAACAGCAGGTTCGCGCCAATCTCTTAACTTAACAGCGACAACGCCGAACTCAGATTTACAGTACTTTAAACTAAACTATGACTCGCGTTTCTACTGGCCAATCAGTAACGACCATAGCTGGGTGTTCTCAACGCGTGCTGCCCTTGCATATGGTAATGGTTATGGTACTACGAATGGATTTGACCAAACGTTACCATTCCAAGAGTTTTTCAGAATTACAGAGATGGAATTGCGAGGTTTTGATAGAAATACAATTCTACCACGAGCTGTTGCAAGGAGTCCTCAGACTATTCCAGGTACGCCGTCTGATGATGGAAATAGTACAGGGAATATTGGTGGCGCATCAGAATTTGACCAATTACAAACAGCAGGCCGAATTGGTGGTAATGCCAAAGCGGTAGCGGGGATGGAGCTTATTGTTCCAACACCTTTCTTAGATGAAGAAAACACCAGCTCTGTACGTACTAGCTTCTTCGTAGATGCTGCAAACGTATGGGATACAGAGTTTAATATTGACCGTTATCAAGATCTTCCTGCAGCGCAACGTGATAAGTTGGATGATTACTCAGATCCTATGCGTTTTAGGGTTTCAACCGGTCTTTCTCTACAATGGATCTCTCCGATGGGTCCAATGCTGATCAGTTTTGCGTATCCATTGCAAAAAGAAGAAGATGACGATACGAAGACCATCAGCTTTAACATTAGTAATACATTCTAAAGGAGTTTTTTCGTGAATAAATCAATTAAATCAACAGCTTTTGCACTGCTTGCTACTTTATCTATGGGCCTATCTACTAACGCATTCGCGCACAAAGTAGGTATCGTTGATATGCAAGAAATCTACAAGCAAATCCCACAAATGGCGAAAGTAGAGCAAACTTTAGAAGCTGAATTCTCTGAGCGTCGTCAAGAGCTAGAAAAACTTCAAGGTGATATCCGTTTTGAAGCTGAAAAGTTCAAGCGTGAAGCAACAACGATGAGCGACAAGCAAAAAGAAGAATTACGTACTAAGATCCAAGGTATGCAGCAACAACTTGCTGAAAAAGGTCGTCCTTTAGAGCAAGAAATCAAAATGCGTCAAAACCAAGAATTAGCAAAAGTTCAAAAGCTAATCTTAGGTGCAATCGAAGAAGTAGCGAAAGCTGGCAAATTCGATGAAGTTAAAGTTAAAGAAACAACGATTTATGTTAACCCTAAAACTGTCGATGACTTATCAAGCAAAGTTGTTGAAAAAGTAAGTAAGCAATAGAAATCATATATGCAAAACTACACGCTTTCGCAGATAGCGGATCTTCTGGGCGCTGACCTTCACGGTGACGGCGCCACAGAAGTTAAAAAAATATCTACACTTGCAAATGCCCAACATGGGCATATTGCATTTTTAGCGAACAAGAAATATCGCTCGCAATTAGATGATACTCAAGCAAGTGCAGTGATTTTATCACCAGCAGATGCTGAGTACTTTTCGGGTAATAAGCTCATTGTTGCTAATCCTTATGTTTGTTACGCCAAACTTGCTCAGCTAATGGATACCACACCGCGCTCAGCAGTGACCGGTATTCACCCAAGTGCAGTCATTCACGATTCAGCCTCTATTGGCGATAATGTCGCGATCGCCGCCAATGTGGTGATCGAAGCGGGCGCTGTAATTGCAAACGATGTGCAGATTGGCCCAGGCTGTTTTATTGGTGAGCACGCAAAAATTGGCCAAGGCACTAAGCTTTGGGCAAATGTAAGCGTTTACCATGAAGTAGAGATTGGCAGCGACTGTTTATTCCAAGCGAATACGGTAGTGGGCAGTGATGGTTTTGGTTACGCTAACGAGCGTGGCGAATGGGTGAAAATACCTCAACTTGGCCGAGTAATCATCGGTGATAAGGTTGAGGTAGGCGCGTCTACTACGATTGACCGTGGTGCGCTAGACGATACTATCATCCATAGTAATGTAATTATCGATAATCAATGTCAAATAGCGCATAATGTCGAGATCGGTTCGGGTACAGCGGTTGCTGGTTGCACGGTATTTGCTGGCAGCACAGTGATCGGTAAGAATTGTCAGATTGGCGGTATGGTTGCAATTAATGGTCACATTAGCGTATGCGATGGTGCTATAATCACCGGCATGAGTATGGTGACTAAGGCAATCACAGAACCTGGAATTTATTCTTCTGGCTTGCCACATCTAACCAACAAAGAATGGCGACGTAGTATTGCCCATATCCGTAACCTTGGCGATATGAAAGACCGCATTAAAGCACTTGAGTCACTGACTAAGTCACTCAATATTGAAGACAAATAAGGATGCTATTTTGGCAAATGAATTAAATAGTCTTGATATCCAGGATATCTTGAGTTTACTTCCGCATCGTTACCCGATGCTACTTGTTGATCGTGTACTTGATTACACGCCAGGCGAGTCGTTACATGCTATTAAAAATGTAACAGTGAACGAACCTATTTTTACGGGTCATTTTCCTAATCAACCTATCTTTCCAGGTGTGTTGATTTTAGAAGCAATGGCTCAAGCAACTGGCTTACTTGGTTTTAAGACAGTTGAAAATCGTAGCGATAACGAACTATATTTATTCGCAGCGATCGACAATGCGCGATTCAAACAGCCGGTATTACCTGGCGATACTATGCATTTGCATGTAGAGTTTGTAAAAGAGCGCCGCAATATATGGAAATTTGCAGCAGAAGCAAAAGTTGACGGCAAAGTAGTGTGTACTGCCGAAATCATGTGTGCGAGAAGAGAGTTTTAATAGTGATCCATCCTACGGCGATAATCGAACCAGGTGCAAAACTTGGAAATAACGTATCAGTTGGCCCTTACAGCTATATCGGTAACGATGTAACTATTGGTGATAACTGTATCATCGAATCTCATGTGGTTGTAAAAGGCCCATCGACGATTGGCTCTGGTAACCATATTTTCCAATTTGCTTCGGTCGGTGAAGCTTGCCAAGACAAAAAGTACGCGAATGAGCCAACGACTCTGATCATTGGTGACAACAACGTGATCCGTGAGTGTGCAACAATTCACCGTGGTACGATTCAAGACCAAGGTGTAACAAAAATTGGTAGCAATAACTTATTTATGGCTTACACACACGTTGCACATGATGCAGTAGTGGGCGATAACGTTATTTTTGCTAACAATGCCTCTGTTGCTGGCCACGTACACGTAGGTGATTGGGTGATCCTTGCAGGTAATTCAGGTGTTCACCAGTTTTGTAAAATTGGTTCACATGCCTTTGTAGGTATGTACTCAGGCGTTAATAAAGATGTACCGCCATTTGTAACTACCATTGGTACGCCGGCTGGCCCTGTAGCAATCAATACTGAAGGCATGAAACGCCGTGGCTTTGAAAGCGATGAAATCATGGCAACACGCCGTGCATACAAAACGCTTTATCGTAAGAGCTTAGGTGTTGAAGAAGCAATCGCTGAGCTAAGTGAAGATGCTGCGAAGTACCCAGCTGTTCAGCTGATGATAGACTTCGTGAAAAGCTCTGAGCGCGGAATTATTCGCTAATCATAAGCGAACTTCTATAAAAGCCACCGTAAGGTGGCTTTTTTGTTGTTATAGTTCAGGTTTTGCTAAGTTAGTGCTTGCTATCTTCACGGCAAAAAAGGATCTACTAATATGAACAAACTCATCATCTTTGCATTATTAAGCTTAATTATAACTGGTTGTAGTAGTGCGCCTTCAGTATCAAAAGGAGCAATAGAAAAAGGCAAAGCCAGTTATTACGCTGATAAATATCATGGCCGAACGACAGCAAGTGGTGAGGTGTTTAATCAACAGGCATTGAGCGCGGCTCATCAAACGCTTGGTTTTGGCAGCAGAGTAAAAGTTACTAATCTTAGTAATAATAAAAGCGTGATTGTTACCATTAATGACCGCGGCCCATTTATCCGCGGTCGTATTATCGACTTATCAAAAAAGGCGTTTTCACAAATTGCCTCAGTCAAGCAAGGTGTGATTGACGTCACCGTTGAGCAGCTCGATTAAAAACGGGTAATAAGCTCTACGTAGTCGGCTTCATTAGCCATTAATTCAGCATGACTTGCAAGGGCTCTTACTTGCCCTTGCTCAAGCCAAATAACCTTATCAACACGGCTTAGCATTGCTGGGTCGTGAGTAATGGTCAACATGGTTTTATCTGCCCATATTTTCTCAAGTGTAGTCAGCAAGTTTTGCTTAGTGTGATTATCTAGGCTCTCTGTTGGCTCGTCCAGAATAATTAAATTACCTTGCCTTAATAGAGCTTGGGCAATGGCAATACGACGTGACTGACCATGAGAAAGCTTTCTGCCTGCTGTTCCTAAGCGGGTATTAAGGCCTGCTTTTAAGTTCTTAAGCCAAGAGCCAAGTTCAGCTTGTTCACAGGCCTCAATAAGCATTTCATCTGTCGCATCAAAAGCTGCATAGCGAAGATTTTCACGTAGCGTGCCATCAAAAATATGATGCTGTTGGGCAACTATCGTTAGCTGCTTAAAGCGTGTTGCAGTGCTCAAGCTTTCAAGTTCAAAGTTATCTTGCTTGGTGGTGAGCTTTAATGAGCCTGATTGCAGCGGCCAAAGGCCCGTGAGTAAGTTAACTAGAGTGGTTTTGCCACTGCCACTGGCACCGACTAGGGCAACTTTACTGCCGGGTGTAATCGCAAAATTGATATTGCTAAGGGCTTTACTTTTTGCCCTCGAGTATTGGTAATTGACCTCGCTTAGCTCAAGACCAAGCCCTGGTTTGTCAGCTAATTGGTTTGCTAGCTGATCATCTAAGTTGTTTGGCTTTTCGGCTAAGCTGCTGTGTTTATCTTCAAGATCGAAGAGTCGCTTTGCGGCACTTAAAGTAAGCGGCAATTCAATAAATGCCGTAGGCAGGGTGAGCACGGTTTCAAAGCTTGCTAATACAAATAACGCGAGCATCGCCAGTTCAACGTTTTTCATAGTCCCCATTGCAACCAGTGGAATTATCATAAATACACTGGCCAGCATGGTGAGTTGGATCACCAAAGTGCTTAAACCATTACTGTTTGCCACGGCTTTGTGGCGATTATAGAGCTGGTTGTTGTATTGTTTACTGAGTGAGTCACAATGCGCTAATTGCGCCGCCTGTGCTTGATAGACAGCAAGCTCTCTGGCACCTGATAGTGTATCGGCAAGTTCAGCTCTTAACTCGGCTGAAAGTTGGGTTTCGGTATCCGCTTGTTGGTGTAGCTTATGGCTTAACAATGCGGGAAGCAGCACGCCAATAATCATCAGTGAAGTAAAGCAAACTAATGCAACCTCAGCGTTATACATGGCCATGAAGGCCATTACGATAGGAATGCTGATCAAGGCGACAATAATCGGCAGCAGCACATTGAGGTAGAATTTATCCAGCGCATCTACATCATTCTGTAGCCGGTTAAATAAATCGCTACTACGACTCATTGCCAAGTCAACGTTGTTTAGTTGGCTCAGAGTCTTGAACATGTTTACGCGAATTTCGCTCAGCAATAAAAAGGTAGCATTATGGGTTATCATCCGCTCACCGTAACGAGACGCTGTGCGCACGATAGCTAAAAAGCGGATCACCCCCGCAGGGGTAAAGTAATTCATCTGCACACCCGCAATGCCCGCCGCTGCCATGGCTGCTAAAAACCACCCAGATATAGCGAGCAAGCCCACATTAGCGAGTACCGTTAAGCTTGCTAAAAAAGCCCCTAAAAGCAACATGCCAGTATGAGGTTTGCACAGTTTTAATAGACGTATAAAGTTATGCATGGGCGTCACCTTGGCTCACAAGTTTAGCAAATAGGCCTGCTTGCTCAGTCAGTTGCTGGTACTGACCAGATTCAACAATGTGACCTTGCTGCATAACGTAAATATTATCGGCGTGTTTAACCGTATTCAGTCGGTGAGCAATAACCAGCACTAAATGGTCTTTTGCATACTCTCGGATAGCTTGATTGATTAAATGCTCTGTTTGGCTGTCTAAGTGAGCGGTAGGCTCATCTAACATCAGCACTGGGGCATTCTTCAAAAATGCACGGGCAAGGGCTATGCGCTGCTTTTGCCCTCCAGAGAGGCCTTCGCCTTGTTCACCTAGCAAGCTATCAAAGCCATCAGGTAAGGCAGTAATAAACTCAAGAGCTCCAGCTTTACTTGCTGCTCCATCGAGCTCTGTTTGGCTTGCATCTGGTTTTGCTAATCGTAGGTTATCTGCAACGGTTCGATAAAATAATGTGGCTTGTTGTGGGATCCATGCCAGCTGTGCTTGCCAATCAGCTAATACCGTATCACTCAGTGGTTGCCCGTTAATGCTAATGGCACTATTAGCCTGATGATGAAAACCTAATAGGCAATCAAACAAGGTACTTTTACCCGAGCCACTTTCACCCACAAAGGCAATTAAGCCTGTGCTTGGCAAGCTTAAGTTGATATCAGTTACCCCTTCGCTTGTTTCAGGGTAGTGAAAGGTAAGTGCTTTCAGTTGTATGTCTTTTAGCGGTAACTCAAGTTTAGATGAGCCTTCATGTTCATCAGCGTCGCTTTGATTGATTATGTCAACCATATCAGCAGCGGCGCTGATACCTTCAAGTTTTGCATGATAGTGAGTACCCATTTGTCGAAGTGGTAAGTAAAACTCAGGGGCCAGTAGTAACACCACAAATCCAGTGGCAAAATCGAGCGTACCAAAAAATAATCTAAAGCCAATGATCACAGCAATAAGGGCAACACTTATGGTGGCTAAAAACTCAAGGGCGAAAGACGATAAAAAGGCGACTTTTAACACTCCCATGGTTGCACCACGGTAATCATCAGAAATCTGACTGATGCTATCTAGCTCACGCTTGGTTGCATTAAAGAGCTTGAGTTGAGTCAGGCCTTGTAACCGGTCAAAAAAGTAATTACCAAGTACCGCCAGTTGTTGCCAGCGTTCTTGGTTTAATTGCTCAGCTTTATGGCCCACTAATATCATGAAAAAGGGGATAAGTGGCGCTGTTAAAAGGAAGATGAGGCCTGCTTTGTAATCGGTTGGAAAAATCACCACCAATATCGCTAATGGAATAAGCGCGCTGTAAGCCACACTCGGAATGTAGTTGGCGTAATACTGATGTAGAGCTTCCACCCCATTATGTAAGGTGTTAAGTGTTGCGCCGTGACCTTTTTGTTCACTGTAGGCTGGCCCAAGTTTGCTGAGCTTTTCTAGCAGTGTATTACGCATCACGTTTTTTATCTTTAACGCGGCGAGGTTACTCACCCGTTCACTTAGCGCAACCAACAAAGCACGAACTAAAATTAGCCCTGCCAGCGGCCATAATATTGGGCTTACGGCTTGCAAGTTTGCTTGTTCAAACATGACTTGATGAGCCGCGTTTGCAAGAAGATAACAAGAGGCAATCATTAATAGGGCGTTGAGTGTGCCCAGACTAATGCTTAATTTAAGAAGCCCTGAAGCGGACTGGCTATACTGCTTTAAAAAAGCGCGCAGCGTTTGCTGCTGCGCGCGATTTGGTCGGGGTTTAGTCGTCATCGGTGTTTTTGAGTCTCGCGTACAGCTCTAGCTCATCATCAGCAATCGAATCTTTATGTTGGTGAAATTCGTACCACATTACGTTGATCACCCCAAGTGTACAGGCTAATAGAACACCTAAAATCCAGGCAAAATACCACATATTTAAATCTCCTTAATAGCTACCGTGAGTGTTGTTTTCAATTTCACTAATCGTTACTTTGCGCCACATCTTCACATAACACCATGTTGTGTAGATAAGAATAAGTGGTACAAAAATAACCGCAGCGATAAACATCACGTTAAGTGTCATATGGCTCGAAACCGCATCCCACATAGTTAAACTAATATTTGGGTTGTTGCTCGAAGGCATCACAAACGGGAACATTGACATACCCGCTGTTAAAATCACACCTGCGAGCATTAAGCTTGACGCTATCAGGGCCATCGCTGGTTTTTGTAATTTAGATAATACAATTGCCAGTGCCGCCATCACGAATGCAAGGGCAGGAAACAGCATGGTTAATGGCATTTTTGTATAGTTATCAAGCCATGCCCCCGGTGCCTGCGTGACTGTTTTAGCCAGTGGGTTTGCAAAGCCTTGGGTATCTCCCATGCTAACGATTTTATAACCGTCAATTTGCGATACCCACACACCTGCTAAGGCAAACAATACAATAAACGCCATCAGTGCATATTGACCATATTGTGCTGAGCGTTTAGCAACCTCTGCATCAGTACGAAGTTGTAACCACATACCTGCGTGACCAACCAGCATCAGTACACTCACTAAGCCAACTACAATGGCAAATGGGTTTAATAACGCAAAGAATGAACCTTGATAACTGACACGCAGTAGGTCGTCGATATGATAAGGCACGCCCAGTAATAAGTTACCAAATGCTACACCAAATACTAAAGCGGGAATAAAGCTGCCAGCAAATAGGCCCCAATCCCAGTTGTTTCGCCAGCGCGGTGAATCTATTTTTGAGCGATAATCAAAACCAAGCGGTCTGAAAAATAACGCAAATAACACCAGCATCATAGCAAAGTAAAAGCCAGAGAAAGCGGCCGCGTATACCATAGGCCAAGCAGCAAACAGTGCACCCCCAGCGGTGATGAACCAAACTTGGTTACCATCCCAGTGAGCGCCAATGGTGTTAATAACTGTACGGCGCTCAACATCTGTTTTACCAACTAGGCGAAGCAAAATTGCCACACCCATATCCATACCATCGGTCACTGCAAAGCCAATCAGTAAGACACCAATTAACAGCCACCAGATTAGTTTTAGTGTTTCGTAATCAAAAATCATGACTGAGCTCCTTGGCTTGCAAGTGAATCCGCTTTAGCAAGTTCATGGTGATATTTACCGGTATGAAGTGAGCTTGGGCCTTGTTTAATAAAGCGCAGCATCAGCCAGCCTTCTACAGCAGCAAGACCTGTATAGAAAACTAAGAAACCAGTAATACTAATCAATAAGTCATTCACCGTGAGTGACGAGGTTGCCAAGAAGGTCGGTAAAATTTCCGAAATTGCCCACGGTTGGCGGCCGTACTCCGCAACAATCCAACCAAACTCAATGGCAATCCAAGGCAGAGGAATACTCCATACCGCAGCCCATAATAACCAGCGCTTTTGCTCAATAATGCGGTGTGCGTTGTAATAAAATGCGAGGACGAAAACACCAAGCATGATCACGCCACAGCCAACCATGATTCTAAATGACCAGAACATAGGGCCGACTTGGGGAATTGAGTCTTTCACTGCTTTTTGAATGTGCTCTTCAGTTGCATCTACCACGTTAGGGGTGTATCGCTTAAGTAGCAAGCCATAGCCAAGGTCGTCTTTTAAGGTATCGAACTTTGCAATGTTTTCTGGGGTGTCTTCACCACCGCGAAGCTTTTCTAAGTATTCGTATGCAATCATGCCATTGCGAATACGTACTTCGTGCTGCTCTTCAAGGTCTTTAATACCTGTTACTTGCTCGTCAATAGAGCGAGTAGCAATGATGCCAAGTGCATAAGGGATTTTTACAGCGGCATGGGTGACTTGCTCTTCTGAGTCAGGAATACCAACCAAAGTAAATGCGGCTGGGGCTTCTTCGGTGTGCCACTCAGCTTCAATTGTTGCGAGTTTGACTTTTTGCACTTCGCCAACTTCGTAGCCAGATTCATCACCAAGTAAAATAACACAAAGAATAGACGCTAAACCAAACCCTGAAGCAACCGAGAACGAACGCTTAGCAAAAGCAAGGTCGCGACCTTTTAAGATGTACCAGCTACTAATACCAAGTACAAACATAGATGCTGCAACATAACCTGCTGATACGGTATGAATAAACTTAACTTGTGCGACTGGGTTAAATACCAATTCAGCAAAGCTAGTCATTTCCATGCGCATGGTTTGGTAGTTAAATTCAGCACCTACTGGATTTTGCATCCAACCATTTGCTACTAAAATCCATAACGCGGATAAGTTAGTCCCTAATGCCATTAAGAAGGTAGCACCTAGATGCTGACGTTTACTCAAACGCTCCCAGCCTAAAAAGAACATACCGACAAAGGTTGATTCTAAGAAGAAAGCCATTAAGCCTTCAATCGCTAGCGGTGCGCCAAATATATCGCCCACATAGTGAGAGTAATAAGACCAGTTGGTACCAAACTCAAACTCCATGGTTAGACCTGTCGCCACACCAATCGCAAAGTTAATACCAAACAACTTACCCCAGAACTTAGTCATATCACGATAAATTTCGCGACCTGTCATCACGTAAACGGATTCCATGATCACTAAAATCCACGTCATACCTAAGGTAAGGGGAACAAATAGGAAGTGAAATAGGGCAGTGATTGCAAATTGCAATCGCGATAGATCCACAAATGTTTCATCTATCATTGTTTAGCTCCTTGTTAGCGGGTGCGGTAGACACGACAAATATTTATTATAAAGTTTCAGTAATTATTGAAACTTTGTGAATATTAAACCTGTATTCATTTTAGTCAATAGGAAAATACGAAATAAAGATGAATTAATCCTGCTCACCTTTTCTACAGATTAGAGATAAAGCTCTAAATTTTCAAATATTTAATCGTTATAAAAAACCGTTTTGCTATGGCTTATTTTATTCTTTTTTAAGCTCTTTTTAGATAGTAGCTAGTAAACCTGCAGGCTACACACGCAAATAAATGCTCAACCAATGAGCAAGTAGGCAGGCTAATTTCGATTTCTAGTATTTATTAACTCTGTGACATTTATCCGACTGCTAAAACACGGTAAACTCGTTTTTATTAGTGCCAAAAGTTGCGAATTATCAACGAATGAAAGAACAAACAAAGCCGTTACGTATTGCCTTGGTGGCAGGTGAGTTATCAGGTGATATTTTAGGTGAAGGGCTAGTAAAAGCACTTAAACGCCGTTTTCCAGATGCCATATTTGAGGGGATTGCAGGCCCGCGTATGCAAGCGGCTGGTTGTAAAACATTATTCGATATGGACGAATTATCTGTAATGGGCCTAGTTGAAGTACTTGGCCGATTACCGCGCCTACTAAAAATACGCAAACAATTGGTGCAGCATTTTATCGACAACCCACCAGATGTATTTATTGGTATCGATGCCCCTGACTTTAACTTACGTGTCGAAAAGCCGCTAAAAGAGGCGGGCATCAAAACAGTACAATATGTTAGCCCGTCAGTGTGGGCGTGGCGCGAAAAACGTATTCATAAAATCAGTGCCGCCACTAATTTAGTGCTGGCACTTTTACCGTTCGAAAAAGCCTTTTACGATAAGCACGATGTACCTTGTACCTTTGTGGGTCATACTTTGGCTGATGATATTGCCCTTGAGCACGACCAAACCGAGGCTCGTAACCAACTAGGTTTAGCACAAACTGATAAAGTACTTGCGTTGTTACCAGGCAGCCGAGGTTCTGAAGTAGGGCTTTTAAGCGAAACCTACATTGAAACAGCGGCAAAATTGCAAGCGCAAAACCCTGACCTTAAAATTTTGGTGCCATTAGTCAATGAAAAACGAAAAGCTCAGTTTTGTGAGATTTTAGAAAAAACAGCCCCTGAACTAAAACTGCAATTATTAGATGGTCAGTCAAATCTTGCAATGCAAGCCGCTGATGCCATTTTACTTGCCTCAGGAACCGCAACGCTTGAAGGTATGCTGTATAAAAAGCCGATGGTTGTGGGTTATAAAATTAAGCCACTGAGTTACTGGATTTTCAAAACCTTATTCACTTTTAACATTAAGTATTTCTCGTTGCCTAATTTATTAGCCGATGAAGAACTCGTTCCAGAATACTTACAAACTGAGTGTAATGTTGAAAACTTATCAGCAGCGCTAACGCCTATGCTTAATAGCGATAATAGCGAACTAAAAGCGCGCTTTTTAGCCATACATAAAAACATTAGATTAAATGCCAATGAACAAGCTGCAGCAGCAGTCGCGGAGTTACTAAATGCAAATTGAACGACCGAATGTTAATTATATTGCTGGTGTAGATGAAGTTGGCCGTGGCCCATTAGTGGGTGATGTTGTTACCGCTGCGGTAATACTTGATCCGAATAAGCCTATTGCAGGGTTAGCAGATTCTAAAAAGTTATCAGACAAAAAACGTCAATTATTAGCTGCAGAAATAAAAGAAAAAGCCCTTTGTTATGCTATTGGCCGTTGCAGCCCAACTGAAATTGACGAGTTAAATATTCTTCATGCCACTATGCTTGCAATGAGCCGCGCGGTTGAAGGCTTAAGCGTAAAGCCTGAGTTTGTCTTTATTGATGGTAACCGTGTGCCTAGTCAATTAACTGTGCCAGCACAGGCGGTAGTAAAAGGCGATAGCCTCGTTGAAGAGATTTCTGCGGCATCTATTTTAGCGAAAGTTGCTCGTGACGAAGAAATGATTGAGCTTGATAAGCGTTACCCTGACTATGGTTTTGCAGGCCATAAAGGCTATCCGACTAAGGCACACTTTGCAGCACTTGAACAATACGGTGCTATTGCAGAGCATCGTAAAAGCTTTAAACCTGTTCAGCGCATTTTGGCGTTAAAAGGAGAGCAACTGTAATGCCTGCGCCGCAATTTGTTCACTTACGTGTTCACTCAGATTTCTCAATGGTGGATGGCCTAGCTAAAACTAAGCCAATTGTCGCTAAAGCAGAAGAGCTGCAAATGCCTGCATTGGCTATCACCGATCAGATGAACTTATGTGGTTTGGTGCGTTTTTATGGCGCTGCCCATGGCGCTGGAATTAAGCCTATTGTTGGCGCAGACTTTTGGTTAAGAAGCCCTGAATTTGAAGATGAACCTAGCCGAATTACCATCTTAGCGAAAGATAACGAAGGTTATAAAAACCTTACTTTATTGATCTCTAAAGCGTACCAGCGTGGACATCTATTTCACCGCCCGGTGGTTGACCGTGAATGGCTGGTGGAGCACAAAAACGGCCTTATTTTATTATCTGGTGCTAAAGATGGCGACTTAGGTAAAGCCCTATTAAAAGGTAACCCCGGGCTTATTGAATCGGTTGTTAGTTTTTATAAGCAACATTTTAGCGATCATTATTACATTGAGCTTATTCGTACGGAACGTGCGTTAGAAGAAGACTATTTACACCTAGCTGTTGAGCTTGCTACAAAAGAGCAGTTACCTGTAGTGGCAACTAACGAAGTGGTGTTTTTAAAACCAGAAAACTTTGAAGCCCATGAAATCCGCGTGGCAATCCATGACGGTTACACCTTAGAAGATAAACGTAGACCAAAACGTTTTTCTGAGCAGCAATATCTTAAAACAGCAGAGCAAATGGCTGAGCTATTTAGCGATATTCCTGAAGCGTTAGAAAACACCGTTGAAATTGCTAAGCGTTGTAATGTGACCGTACAATTAGGAACTTACTTCTTACCAGATTACCCAACCGGTTCACTGAAAATTGAAGACTTCTTGGTTAAGGTTTCTGAAGATGGCCTTGAAGAGCGTTTACAGTTTTTATTCCCAGATGAGCAAGAGCGTAAAGAGAAACGTGGCGAGTATGATGAGCGTCTGAAAATCGAGCTCGACGTAATCAACCAAATGGGTTTCCCAGGTTACTTCTTGATCGTAATGGAGTTCATCCAGTGGAGTAAAGATAACAATATTCCGGTAGGTCCAGGGCGTGGTTCTGGTGCTGGTTCATTGGTTGCTTATGCACTGAAGATCACCGACCTCGATCCACTCGAATTTGACTTACTATTCGAACGTTTCTTGAACCCAGAACGTATCTCAATGCCCGATTTCGACGTCGATTTCTGTATGGATAGGCGTGATGAGGTAATTGATCACGTAGCGGCGCTTTATGGCCGTGATGCGGTATCTCAGATCATTACCTTTGGTACCATGGCTGCAAAAGCGGTTATCCGAGACGTAGGCCGTGTACTTGGTCACCCTTACGGCTTTGTTGATCGTATTTCTAAACTAGTACCGGGCGATCCGGGCATGACCTTGGCTAAAGCGTTTGATGTTGAGCCGCGTTTACAAGAAGCCTACGACGGTGATGAAGAGGTCAAAGAGCTTATTGATATGTGTCGCATCCTTGAAGGCTGTACACGTAACGCCGGTAAGCATGCTGGTGGTGTTGTAATATCACCAACCACCATCACTGACTTTGCTGCTCTTTATTGTGATGATGAGGGTAAATTCCCGGTAACGCAATTTGATAAAAACGACGTTGAGACGGCGGGTTTAGTTAAGTTTGACTTTCTAGGTCTTAGAACACTTACCATCTTGCAGTGGGCAATTGATATGACTAACGAGCGCTTAGCCCGAGAGGGTAAAGAGCCGATTGATATCAACGCTATTCCACTTGATGATAAGCCAAGTATTGAGTTACTGCTACGCGCCGAAACCACCGCGGTATTCCAGCTCGAATCTCGTGGTATGAAAGACCTTATTCGTCGTCTAAAACCCGATTGCTTCGAAGATATGATCGCACTGGTAGCACTATTCCGCCCTGGTCCATTGCAATCAGGCATGGTAGATAACTTTATCGACCGTAAGCATGGCCGCGAAGAGCTATCTTATCCTGATGTGCAGTGGCAACACGATAGCTTGATACCCATTCTAGAACCGACCTACGGTATCATTCTTTATCAAGAACAAGTAATGCAAATTGCGCAGGTACTGGCTGGTTATACGCTAGGTGGCGCTGACATGCTGCGTCGTGCGATGGGTAAGAAAAAGCCAGAGGAGATGGCAAAGCAACGTTCAACCTTCGAAGAGGGAGCTGTTAATAACGGAGTTGACGGCGAACTTGCAATGAAAATCTTCGACTTGGTAGAGAAATTCGCAGGTTATGGTTTTAACAAATCTCACTCAGCTGCTTATGCCTTAGTATCTTACCAAACGTTGTGGATGAAAACCCACTACCCAGCAGAGTTTATGGCTGCGGTAATGTCGGCGGATATGGATAACACCGATAAAATTGTTACCTTGGTAGATGAATGTGAAAACATGAAACTGACCTTGTTACCGCCGGATGTAAATGCCGGTGAGTACAAGTTTACGGTTAATCTACAAGGTGAAATTGTTTACGGTATCGGTGCCATTAAAGGGGTTGGTGAGGCGCCTGTTGAAGCTATTCTAGAAGCCCGTAGCGAAGGTGGCCCGTTTAAGGACTTATTTGATTTTTGTGCTCGTGTTGACTTAAAGCGTTTAAACAAGCGAGTTGTTGAAAAGCTTATTTATGCCGGAGCGCTCGATCAACTTGGTCCAGATAAAACACAGCCTGGCCGAGCAACTTTATTAGCAAGTTTAAAAGATGCCATGCGAGCAGCCGATCAGCATCATAAGGCTGAGTCATTAGGGCAGGCAGATTTATTTGGATTACTTGCTACAGAGCCAGATGAAGTTGAACAAGCATTTATCAAAGCCACAGATTTAACCGACAATGAGTGGCTAGATGGTGAGAAAGAAACTTTAGGTCTGTATTTAACTGGCCACCCAATTAATCAGTATCGTAAAGAGTTAAAGCATTATACATCAGGAAGGCTGGTCGATTTACAACCCACTAACCGCGATGTGCAGTCAACGGCCGCAGGCTTAGTAATTTCTGCCCGTACCTTAATAAACAAAAAGGGAAATCGATGGGGTCTTGTAACTTTAGATGACAAGAGTGCCCGTATTGATGTACGCTTATTCCCAGAACAGTTTGAAATGTACCAAGATTTGCTGCAAGTAAACAATATCTTGGTAATATCTGGACAGGTCAGCTTTGATAACTTCTCTGGTGGCATTACAATGACCGCTAGAGACATATGCACCATCGCTGAGGCGCGAGAAAAACGTATAAAAGCGATTAAAATGACCTTGAATATGGTGCAGATCGAGGCGAACTTCTTCGATAATTTACAAAAAGTACTGGAACCTTATAAGTTTGGTACTTGTCCTATTAAAGTATTCTATCAACGTCCGGATGCGTTGGCTGAGATTACCTTAGGAACCGAATGGTGTGTTACGCCGAGTGATGACTTGCTTCATAAGTTATCGCTGATGGCGGCGCAAGATGTAGAACTAGAATTTAATTAATTAGGTAGTTTAGAGCATGAGCCTCAATTATCTTGATTTTGAGCTTCCAATCGCAGAATTAGAAGCAAAAATTGAAGAATTACAAAATGTAAGCCGCGCTGGCGAATTAGACCTTGGATTAGAAGAGGAAGTCAGTCGATTAAAAGAGAAAAGTGCTGAAATGAAAGAGAAAATTTTCTCTGAATTAGGTGCTTGGCAGGTTTCTCAGTTAGCCCGTCATCCGTTGCGTCCTTATACTCGTGATTACATCGAGCGCATTTTCACGGAATTTGACGAACTAGCAGGCGACCGTACTTTTGCTAACGACCCAGCTATTTTAGGTGGTGTTGCACGTTTTGAAGGTCAACCAGTGATGGTTATCGGCCAACAAAAAGGGCGTGACACGGCTGAAAAAATTAAACGCAACTTTGGTATGCCAAAGCCAGAAGGTTACCGTAAAGCTTTACGCTTAATGGAAATGGCTGAGCGTTTCAAAATGCCGATCATGACATTTATCGACACCCCAGGTGCATACCCAGGTGTTGGCGCTGAAGAGCGTGGTCAAAGTGAAGCAATTGCGCGTAACCTTAAAGTTATGGCCGCGTTAAAAGTACCAACTATCTGTACTGTTATCGGTGAAGGTGGTTCTGGTGGTGCATTAGCAATTGGTGTGGGCGACCGCGTTAACATGTTGCAATACAGCACTTACTCTGTAATTTCGCCAGAAGGTTGTGCATCAATCTTATGGAAAAGTGCAGATAAAGCACCATTAGCAGCAGAAGCCATGGGTGTAACAGCTGCACGTGTTAAAGAGCTTGATTTAATCAACAACGTAATTGATGAGCCACTTGGTGGCGCACATCGTAATTACGATGCGATGGCGCGTAACCTTAAAAACCAACTTAAGCGTGACCTAGCTGACTTACAAGGCCTTTCACTAGATGAAATGCTTGATCAGCGTTACAAACGTTTAATGTCGTTTGGCTATTGCTAAACACAGCTTAAAATTGAAAAAAGCCGCTTTTGCGGCTTTTTTTGTTTTATAATGCCGATAACAAAGACGCTTGTATACTCATTGGTTTTAAATGCAAACATCAGATTTATACCACCATTTTTTAGCACAATTGCAGCCTTTACTGAACGCTCAGCAAAGTAGCTTTAGCGTTGCCTTATCTGGTGGTGTTGATTCGGTTGTATTGTTACATTTAATGAAGCAAGCTCAACAGCAACACTCAGAACTTAAACTTGAAGCTGTGTATGTTAATCATGGTTTGAGCAAGTATGCCGATGAGTGGCAAGGGTTTTGCCAATCGCTATGTGAAGAGCTCGATGTCGCATTTAAAGCGGTACACGTTGAAATTTATGAGCGCTCGCGTACATCACTTGAGGCACAAGCGCGAGAGGCGCGGTACCAAGCACTCGACGAAAACTGTATATCAGGTAGTGTGATAATGCTTGGTCAGCACTTAAATGATCAACTTGAGACCTTCTTACTTCGGCTAAAGCGGGGCTCTGGCTTGCAAGGCTTAGCATCAATGCCACAAACGCGATTGTTAGCGTCTAGGCGTGTATGTTTTAGACCGCTGATTAATATCACTCGTGAGCAAATTGAACAATTTGCCAGTGAATTTGCTATTACTCATATCACCGATGATTCAAATATTGATGAACGCTTTGACCGTAATTTTTTACGTCATCAGGTTCTACCCATTTTAACGGAGCGTTTTCAAGGGTTTGAAAAAAGTGCAGCGCGCAGTATTCGGCTGTTACAAAAGCAGCAATCGCTGCTCGATGAATATACTCAAAACGACCTTACACACTGTCAAAATAAGCAGGGTGGTTTAAGCTGCGAGGCAATTGCGGGGTTTAGTAAGCCCAGACAAGCAAACCTTATACGTGCGTGGCTGAATCAGTTTACCCATCAATTACCTTCAGAGAATCAGCTACAGCAAATTATTGAGCAAGGTTTAACGGCAAAAGCCGATGCCCAGATAAAAATTTGTTTGCAAAGCGGCGATGTTCGTCGACATCAGCAGCATTGGTATTTTGTGAAAGAGCAGGCAATACCTGAGGCGATGGATATTGCTTTGCAAAGCGTTGAACTGATTGGTGGCCGAAAACTAATACTGAAAGCGGGCAAGGGTATTAGAAAACCAAAGCCCGATGAGCAAGTAAGGGTTGAATTTAATAAGCCACAAGCGCGTATAAAGCCTTTGCATAAACCCGGTTCAAATACTTTAAAGCATTGGTTTAAAGATGCCAAAGTAGCTCCTTGGTTACGTGCGCAGACACCACTTATTTTTTATAACGATCAACTTGTGCAAGTAGTTGGCTACTTTATTAGTGAGCAGCACAGTGTTGAAGATGGAATTCTTTGGGAGACAATCTATGAGTGAACAACCACATGTTGGTTTATCACTAGTTAATAAGGCACCACTTGGCTTTGCGTTGTCGGTGCTAGTGGCTGTAATTGCTGGTTTTGCTTATGCAGAGCTGACAATAAATACACTTTTTTATGCACTAGCTGGCGGCTTAGTTTGCTCATTATTGCTGCTAGGTTACTGGTCAGGCAAAGGCGGTATTTTCTTTATTCTAGGCGTACTTACGCCACTGGCTTTAGTGATGGTATCGCCCCTTACCACCATGGCTGCCTTGCTTTACTTATTAAGCGGCTTCTTCGCTGGTTTTTGGTTAGTATTACTGGGTTATAAATTTATAAACAAAAAAGCCTAGCGGGGGATGCTAGGCTTTTACTCAATTAGTAAGCTCTTGCGCAGTTTCTTCCTGCAGCTTTTGCCTTATAAAGACCCTTGTCAGCACGGGCAAACACTTCGTTTTCGCAGTCTTGGTTATTGGCGAGTGTATAACCAATACTTGATGTTACATCATATTGAGCCATCAACCCTGAGCTAGCAACCAAACTCATAATACGATCAGCAATTACCTTATTAGTGGTGAATTCAGGGTCGTCGATTAATAATGCAAATTCATCTCCACCAAAGCGGAAAATTGAGTCAGTGCCACGCACGCTAGTGCGTAATACATTAGCAAATTCTTGCAGTACATCATCGCCAATTTTATGACCAAAGTTATCGTTCACTTGTTTAAAGTTATCTAAATCAAGCAGCATTAAACTAAATGGACGATGTTGACGGCGGCAACGTTCTAGCTTTTGTGCCAAGCTGTCATTAAATTGACTACGGTTGTTTAAGCCTGTTAGCGCATCTTTAGTCGCTAAACGTAATACGCGGGTGTACATAAGCGCATTACGCAATGGGTAAACGAGTGCTGTATGAAGTAGCTTTAATTTTGCTTCTATCGCTTTACCCATAGGGAACTGGCTAAAGTAAATTAGCTGCCCTAAGCGTTCACTTTCGATATCTAAATCAAAAGAGTACGGTGTTTGACTGGTATCGCTGCCAGCACTTTGTGACACTCCGAGTGCAGATTGGAACTGTAATCCAGATAAATTGATCAGTTGTTTTGCGTGTTCGGCAAAAATTGTCAAAATTTCTTCGATTGATAACGTAGTTTGTAACCTTGCGACCAAATCGTGTGGACTATTTGTTTCATTTATTCGGTAATGCTCTGCCGAAAACGGCAGAAACTCGCCTCGCGCAGACACCCGCTGCGTCAAAATATGGACATTTTCCATGATAATTCTCCCCCCGGAGTGTTTAGATACTCATACTTAGCGAGATTTGTGCCACATTTTTAAACTGGCTGAAAAACAGATGGTTGCTATATTTAAGGTAGGGTACAGCTTTATCATCAAGTAGAAGGGAGTTTATTGCTTGCAAAATGTGCTGATTCAAGTGTTTGGCTTGCTCGTCGCTGCCGTATTATTTGTTTGGTTCTTCAAACGAATTGGTTTACCACCTATTCTTGCTTATCTTGCCACCGGCGTGTTGGCGGGGAGTCATGGTATTGGCTGGATGGCGCAAAGCCACGAAATGCACTTTGTTGCCGAACTCGGCATTGTATTTTTACTGTTTAGTTTAGGGCTTGAGTTTTCATTGCCGCGTTTAATGGCAATGCGCAATATTGTATTTGGTCTTGGCTCCTTACAGGTCGTGGTGACTAGCATTGTATTTATGCTGATTTTACTGCTGTTAGAGCACAGCCTTTTAAATAGTTTTACCATCGCCAGTTTAATGGCACTGTCTTCTACGGCGGTGGTGGTCAAGTTACTTAAAGAGTCTGGAGATTTAAACCAGCGCCGCGGCCAGTTGGCAATAGGGGTGTTGCTATTTCAAGATATTGCTGTTGTCCCTCTACTCATTGTTTACCCTTTACTAGCACAAAGTGGCTCTGAAGAAATTGCTGGAGCATTGGCTTTTGCACTCACTAAAGGCGCTTTAGTGTGTATTTTATTGTTCGGCATAGGTAAATGGATTTTGCCTAAAGTGTTTAGCGAAATAGCGCTGGTAAGAACCGATGAGCTATTTATGCTAACGACTTTATTGGTTGCCTTGTTTGCCGCAGGCCTGACTTACCTATTTGGTTTATCGATGGCGTTAGGCGCCTTTTTAGCCGGCATGATGTTAGGAGAAAGCCATTATCGTCACCAACTAGAAGCCGATATTAGACCGTTTCGCGATATTTTGATGGGACTCTTTTTTGTTACCGTCGGTATGCAGTTAGATGTGCTCTATGTACTTAATAGTTGGTACTGGATCATCGCAGTATTAATTGGCTTATTGCTATTCAAAATTGCGGTGCTCGCAATTTCTGCGCAAGTGATAGGGGAGCGTAAGCAAGATGCGGTATCGGCGGGTATTATGCTTTGGCAAATGGGAGAATTTGGCTTTGTATTAATTGCACTTGCTTCGCAGCACTTGTTAATAAGCTCAGAGCAAGCTTCATTTTTAATTGCAGTTGGCGTGCTTTCAATGGCGCTAACGCCTTACCTTATTGAAAAAACACCGCTTATTCTTAAAAAACTTGGCCTTTTAAGCCATGCAGGGCAGTACTGGCAACAGCCCGCGACAAGTAGCCCTTTGTATCAAAATCATATTGTGATCTGTGGCTTTTCTCGTGTTGGGCAAACCGTTGCGCGTTTTTTAAAGCCCGAAGCAATTGAATACGTAGCGGTTGAGAGCAACCCCATCTTATTGCAAGAAGCAAAAGCGGCTGGTGAGCCAGTTATTTTTGGCCATGTAAATCAAAAAGATATTTTAAAATCAGCGGGTGTAGAGCGGGCAAGGCTAGTCATTATTACTTTTACTGATTTTGAGCAAACGCAAATTGTTGTTGATGCCATCAAGCAAATAGCTCCTGACGTGAAAATACTGGTACGAATGCGCGATGATACCGAAATGGAAACGCTTAAAGAGCTTGGTGTTACTGAGGTAGTGCCTGAAACACTCGAAGCAAGCCTAATGTTGGTTTCGCATGTGCTTTATATGTCTGGCGTGCCGATGACACGGATCATACGCCGAGTAAGTAAAGAGCGGCGTAATCGTTATAAGTTTTTAAATGGCTTTTTCACTGGCGATAAACTCGATGGCGAAGAGGCAAGTTCAGATAGGCTTGAGTATTTACATGTTATAGCTCTGCCAGAACACGCTTATGCGGTTAATCAGAAAATTAGTGAGCTTAAACTTGAGCAGCGGCGTGTGTCGGTTAGAGCGCTGCGCCGACAAGACCGAGAAATTGACGCACCTTCATCACAAACTATTTTATTGGCAGGTGATATTTTAGTGTTACAAGGCAAGCCTCGCCGAGTAGAGCGGGTAGAACGGTTTTTACTCGACGGTATGGAGTAGCTATTAACTACTCCAGCTCTAAGAATTTACGAATCTCAGGTAGCTTTTTAAGGCCATCTTGGTAGCCAATTTCAATAAGCTTTTGGGTATAACGTTTTTCAAACAGTAAGTAGCTCGTTAAACTCGATTGCGAACGTTTCTTCACGCCTATCATGCGTAGTAACAGTTTGATTGCCATAGGCATGTCATCATAAAACTGAGCTGCGATTGCATTAAAGTTTTGCGATGGGTTGATCACGCAAGTTTCGATTTGTTTAAGCTCTTGGTGTTTGTCGCGGGCAGGTAACAGGCTTAGCGTGCGATTGATACGCTGTAAACGCTCTAAATCAGACTGTAGCGTGTCGGTAAATACGCTATCGAGTAAGTGACCGGCAATATTAGAAAGACCCGGGTAATGAGGCTGGTAACCCGGTGGATGCAATTCTTTTGGCTCATCAACACCAATAATAAAGATTTTTTCAGCACCTAAGTGAACCGACGGACTCAGTGGCGAAAGTTGGTGAATAGAGCCGTCGCCAAAATAGTGGTTATAAACATTCACGCTCGGGAACACCATCGGAATAGCGCTCGATGCCATTAAGTGCTCAACATTAATGCGGGTTGCTTGCCCTTCACGCTTTGCTCTGCGCCACGGCTTTTGTGTAAGTGACTGAAAAAATGCGACAGAGTCACCCGTGGTGTAGCTCGAAGCAGTAATCGACACTGCATCTAGGTAGTTTTTATGTAAATTTCGTTCGATACGCGATAAATCGAGTATTTCGTGCAACAGTTTTCTCAGCGGTTTATTGTTCAGTAAACTCGCTGGTGGGTGGTTTATATGTTCAGATTGAAAACTCGTAAGCATGTTGCGAGTAATATGCAAAAACACACTTAAAAAGTCGCTTTTATAAACCTGAGAAGTCGAAAAATTCTTCCACACCCATTCAAGTTTTTTGCATGCTAAATGCGCACAGGATGCATAACATGCTAACGCTGCGGAATTAATTGCGCCAGCTGATGTCCCATTAATAATAGTAAAGGGCAGCGGTGCTGTACGAGGCATGCTTTGCGTTATCGACTTAAGCACACCAACTTGATAAGCCGCTCGCGCGCCACCACCTGTTAGTAATAAAGCGATTTTAGAGTGTTGTGTTTTTTTTAACTTACTGCTCATGGTTGCATTTAAATAGTTGTGCGTCTTTACTTTATTTATCAACTGTAAGTCTTTAAGCTAGAAGAAGCAAAGATTAGCTCAAGGCTAAATGGTTTTTTCGTATTTTTATCTGTTTTATTTTTAAGGGAGTGTCTATGTCAGAGCATTCGTCAGAACCTGAAGTGCAAAAGGGTTCATCAAATAACAACCTGATTTTTGCGGTGGTTGTGCTTATCCTTGTTGCTGGTGTGGCAGCGTTTATTTTATTGAAGCCTGAAGATAAACCAGTGCAAGTTGTTGAAGACATTGTTGCAGAAGAAGCGCCAGTTGTTGAGTATCAAGAGCCTGAACCAGAACCTGAAGTGACAGAGCCTGAGCCAGAACCAGTTGTAGTCGATACTGCACCAGAGCGCACTCCAGAGCCAGTTCCAGAAGTTGAGCCACTACCAACGTTAAATGAAAGCGATGAAGTGGTTGTTGCTCGTATGGATGAGTTACTAAGTGACCAAGTGATGAGCTTAATGGTGACCGATGACCTTATTCGCCGTGGTGTTGTGTATGTTGATAACATCGCCAAAGGTAAAGTGGCATTAAGCCACGCGCCAGTTGAACGCCCTAAAGAGTCGTTTAAAGTTATTGAGGGCGACATTTTAACAATCGACCCAAATAGCTATGAGCGCTACACGCCATACGTAAAACTATTTACCAGCCTTAGCGCTGCTCAAGTTATTCGTATGTACGATGAATACAAACCACTTATCAACGAAGCTTATGCAGAAATTGGCTACGAAGGTGATGCATTCACTGGCACGCTAGAAGAGGCAATTGACGTACTGCTTGATACGCCAGAGCCAAAAGGTGATATGCCACTCGTTCGCAACTCAGTTACGTATCAATATGCTTACTCTGAGTGGGAAAACCTACCTGATGCGCAAAAACAATTACTGCGTATGGGCCCAGAAAATATGAAAAAAGTGAAAGCTGCATTACGCAACATTAAAGCTGAACTTGAAAAGTAAGCGATAACCCCCTTAATGACAGTGCGATTGTATACCAAGTATGCAATCGCACTTTCTTTTTCGAATATCCCTTGAATAACAGGCTAAAAGTAGAGATAATCCTTCCCGCGCCAAACAAGGCCCTCAATGGTAGTCTTATTGGTCCTCTCGCAACACTAGCAGGTGAACCTGGTCAGGCCCGGAAGGGAGCAGCCACAGCTTGTGACGTGTGTGCCGAGATGCGGCTGGTAAGACTGCCACCCAAAATTCTATTTGGGTGACTTTCCTCATTTAAATTCCGTTTTAAAGCTTTCTTTAGAACTCTTTTTTATTCTGTATTAGTTAAACTCAACTTTAAGTATGTTTATTTTTTAAGTTATCGAGACATCCACTTTAGAGTTATCTAGACACCCATATTAAAAATGTGAACTTCGTTTTTATGTACATGATTGATTTGAAAGAGACACAGTTAGTCAGGTAGAGGTTATAAAAATTATTAAGACACCCACTATAGTAGGAGTTTTTAATAGCTAACTCTAAGAGCAACTAGTTTAGTAGCTCAAAATTAATTAACTAAATTAATCTATACATTAAAATGTTATGTTTACAAGATTTTGTAGGGCATTGCCTGACTAGAGCCTGATTTCGGGCAAGCTTAGTCCAAATGCAAGGCTACTTTAAATATTTTCGAGTTTCGGTTTAGGCAAATAGTGCGCGACTAGTGCTAATAGAGCTCCTTCGTTTTCGTTTCATGTGATTTGCATAAGTAGTTATAGCTTGCTCTTTACCCGCTGTATTTTTAAATGAGCGGGTAAAGGAAGTGGTGAGTTTGAGCCAGTTTTCAGTACAAATGTTTAACCTTTCAAGTATTGGTAATGCCTCTTCTGGGATTTTCCCTGGCTTATCTATTCGCATAGAGCGCCCCGTCCAATCTACAAGTTGCAGATATGTCTTGAGCTCAAATGGTAGTCCCTTAGGCATATGTTTACGTGTTTTACCTGCAAAGCGCATAAGTGATTTTGGTTGCTTATCATTATGAGATGCATTAATTCTAGATTTAATACTGGTGTAGTCAGATTGCTCAGGTAAATCAGCCGCTTTTGCTCTAACAGGGTTCAAATCAACATATGCAAGGCAAGCGGCAAGTGCTGCTTCATCAAGTAAAGCTTGTGATTTAAAGCGACCTTCCCAAAATCGTCCTTTACATTCATCCTCTAGATTCGCTTTTCGTGCAATACCCTCGTTAAGAACTCGCATAAACCAACTAATGCTGCTGAGCCGTTCTCGATATAAATTTACTCTGGCATTAACCGCAGCGAGCTCGGTTTGTGTTAGCAATTCGCCATTTAAGAATCGTTGGCAAAGGAATGTACTTTTGAATAATTTGTGCCATCTAATAAGAATCGCTTTATTATTTAGACGCTTAGCTTTTGCTATATCAATGTGAAGAACTAGATGAGTGTGATTACTCATAACCGCGTAGGCACAAATATCAATACAAAATATTCTGCCAAGTTGAAATAGTTTCTTTTCAACCCAATCGCGCCGGTGTTCATATGAACGACCCGTTAGTGGATCTTGTCCGCACAAATAGGCGCGACGAACGCAGCGTGATATGCAGTGATAGTAAGGTGTATTTGAAACGCTTATTAAGTTTCTACGGGGGGTTGCCATGCTCTTCTCCTCCATGAGTTGAACAATTTAAGTTTAGTCATAATTTTGAGAAGTGAGAAATTTTAAGTTGGGTGTCTAGTTAGAGGTTTTTTAGTAGGTTTAGCTCTGTGGAGTGATAGAAATTAATATGGGTGTCTTATTAGTAAATTAATTGATTATTTGATCCCATAGCTTTAGTTATGGGATCAAATTTGGTTATTTAGAGTAAGTAGAGTGAGGCTGTAAGTTATTTTACAAATACTCTAAACCCCCATGCTGGAATTGTAAGTTCTGTTGTTTGAGTAAATTCCATTGCCTGTTTTGAAAAAGCATCAGTGTATTTACCTAAAAACAATGGTTCTTTAAAGCTAACTGTTTGTGGCGCTTTTGATAGGTTGAATACGGCAAATACTTTATCGTTGCCTTTTGCACGAACAAAGCTTAGCACTTGTTTTGGTGCGCTGTTTGGTACATGTACCATGCGGCCGCCAAATTGGCCATTCCACAGAGCTTCATTACTATGTTTGAGTCCAAATAGTGATTGGTATAAATCACCAATGGGGTGCTTTTGCCATTTGATTGGGTCTCGTTCGAAAAAGGCGAGGCGTTTATCATTCCCCGCTTCTTGGCCGTTGTAAATCATAGGGAAGCCTTCGCCAACGACAGATAATGCAATAACGGCTTCAAGTGCATCGCCATAGTTTTCGAACATGGTGCCTTCCCATGCATTTGTGTCATGGTTGGCAACACCCACAAGGCGATAAGCTTCTGCTGGGAATGCACTTTCGTTCCATGAGTAATAAACGAAGAGGGCGCTGACATCTGCATGGCCATTTACGATTTTATGCATGTGCTCAGACCAAGACCACGCGTAAGTCATATCAAAGGCTTCGGCATGTAAATCGCGAGACTCCCACTCAGCCAGCATTAAAACAGGCTTTATGTTATCAAGCTCACGGCGGACGTTATTCCAAAAATCTACCGGCACAAAGCCAGCTACATCACAGCGATAGCCATCAATACCGACTTCTTTTACCCAGTATTTCATCGATTCTGTCATGTATTCACGTAGAGCAGGTTTTGAATAATCAAAATCAATAATGTCAGACCAATCCCACCACGGTGTTGGCCTAAATTGGCCTTTGTAGTCTCGGTCGTACCAATCGGGATGTTCAAATCGAAGCCTGTTATCCCATGCACTGTGGTTTGCTACCCAATCTAAAATGACGTACATCCCCATATCATGGGCTTTGTTCACAAAGGCTTTAAGGTCTTCTAATGTGCCAAACTCAGGGTTTACTTTACGGTAATCTTTTACAGAATAAGGGCTGCCTAAACTGCCTTTTCGGTTTTCTTCACCAATCGGGTTTATGGGCATAAGCCAAATAATATCAACGCCTAACTCTTTCAAGCGTGGCAATTGCTGCTGTGCTGCATTAAAGGTGCCTTCTTTAGTGAATTGACGCGTATTTAATTGATAAAGCACCGCATTTTTTGACCACTCAGGATGAGTTAGTTTTACGTAAGGCTTGGGCTCATAGGCAGTGTTTGTAGTTTTAGTGTGTGTACATGCAGTAATGAGGCTTAGTAATAAAATAAGCAAACTTTTGGTTAGCAATGAATTCATATCAGGCCTTGTTGTCGAATAAAGGTGTTGTATGAAAAAACAACACTTCGACTAAATATATACCCTGAGCTAATATTTACAATTAAATGCATACGTATTCACAATGTGGTTACATAATCGATTAAGTAGCAATATTACGCTTAATTATATTTGGATGGGGGCTAAATACTTAAATGATTAAATAGGGTGGGGAAATAGTAAAACGACAGCAAGAAAAAGCGAAGCTGTCGTTTAAATATGCCGAGCTAGGCTGAAATCATAAAAGTAGATTTACTGGCATCCCAGCTGATCAGTTTTTTAATTTCTAGCTCTTTTATAATGGTTAGTAATTCAGAGTCACTTAGGCAGCAGCCTTGTTTTAATGTATCGAGTGATATCTCTTTATTACGGCTATGAAGCTTAGAGGCCAACATAATACGGTAGATTAATTTTGACTTACGGTTCATAACGCATCTCCTCCACATTTTTGTGATAGCATTTTAGTTGCTACTTGGTTTTATAATTTGGTCTAATGTGTACTGATGATTTTTTCGACTATGAGGGATCTTTTTAGCCAAGTCAATCAATATTGGATGAAAATTACACGATCTTGAATCAGCAGGAGAAACGTAGAAGTAAAGATGTAAGTCATTGAAAATAAAGTGAAGGTAAAAATTTTCTGCTTGGGAAGCCTAGTCTATGAGCTCGTCACGGCTAATTGCAATGACATCATGCAGCGCTTTAAATAGTAAATGCTTTTCAATGGGTTTGCCTACGTGGCCATTAAAACCACAATTCATGTATTCGATGATATTTTCTTTCATCACGTTGGCAGTCAAGGCAATAACAGGCACCTCTTTATCAATACTACGAATATGTGAGCAGGCTTCGATCCCCCCCATTGTGGGCATTTGTATATCCATTAAAACTAAAATGGGGTTGAGTTGTTTAAATAGCTCGACTGCTTCAGCACCATCTTTTGCAAAGTGAAGGTCTGCGTTGGTTTCTGCAAGCATTGACTTGATGATCATGGTGTTGAGTGGGTTATCTTCAGCAATTAGTATTGTTTTGGCCGATAAGTCAGGTGCGGTTACATCGGTAAAGCTATCATGTAAGTGCTGCTTTTCAGATACTTTGAGCGGTAAATAAACGGTGAAATGGGTGCCTTTACCGAGCGCGCTGTCAACATCAATACTGCCGTTCATGCGGTTAATAAGATTCGAGGTGATCGACATTCCTAATCCAGTCCCGCCAAAACGCCGCGTTATACTGTTATCGGCTTGCTGAAAACGGTTAAACAGATGTATTAAACCTTCTTTATTCATACCAATGCCAGTATCAATCACTTCTATCTCAACACCTTGCTTTTGGCTTTGCGAAGATTTATTAATTTTTACTTGCACGCCACCTTGCTCGGTAAATTTAACGGCGTTAGAAACCAGATTTAAAATAATTTGTCGAACCCGAACTGGGTCTCCTATCCATAAATCTTCAACGTCATCGTCTATATCTATGTTTAATTCAATTGCTTTTTCGTTACAAAGTGGCAGAAAATCAGAATTGATCGACTCAACAACCTTCGACATCGAAAAGTCCACTTGTTCAATTGAAAGCTCGTTCGCCTCCATTTTCGAAAAGTCTAAAATATCGTTGATGATGGTAAGGAGTGATCGACAAGAAAACAGTGCCTTAGACACAACTTCTATATTTTTCGGTTTTTGAATGTTCGGCTGCAAAATTTGTAAAAGCCCCATAATGCCATTAAGTGGAGTGCGTATTTCATGACTCATATTGGCTAAAAATTCTGATTTTATTCTCGCGCCTTCTAAAGCTCTCTCAGTAAGCTCAATTTGTTGTTTATAAGAGTTTGAGAGCTTTCTAAAGTAAATAAGCAATATGCTGGTGAGCAATATGATTGTTAACACATGCACGATGTAAGCAATTTGGAAGTTTTCATCAATGGCGATGCTTTTATCTTTAAGCATAAAGTTTACATGTTGCTCGAACGCGGCAAGTGCCTTCAACGCATCTGTATCATCTACTTTTACAGTGGTATCTATCTGCTCGCTAGCCGCGCTGTTAGCAATCATCTTTAAAACAATATCGACTTTACTTTCATACTCAATAACCGTTTTTTTAACGTCAGTAAGTGCCGTTTTGTCGTATTCTTTTATTGCGCTAAGCTTGGCAAGGATCTCTTTTATTTCGATGAGTTCCTTTTCAATGGGCGGAAGATACAGTTCTGTATTTTTTCTGAGCACTAGGTTTTTAAAATGGTGAATAAAGCCACCATAACCGAGTTTTTGAATTAGCTTGTCGTGAAGTACATAAACGTTAGCGGCGGTTTTTGAATAGTCATGCCATTGTGAGTCGACATTTTTGTAAAAGAATAACGAGGTAACAGTAAGCGATGTTACTAATGCAATCACGATAATTGCATTCACTTTCAACTTGTTTTTAGTTTGCTGCAGTGCTTTTGTCATCAGTTTTCGGCACCTATCCTGTTGTTATTTTAAGCATAGCGCATTTTTATTTGTTCACATAAGAAAGGGGTCAATTCAGAATGACTTTTTATGAGGGTAATAAAAAATCTTAATAACTAAGGTAAAAGTAACTTAAAGCGAATAATTAAGTTTTTTATAAAAATATTTTAAATCAATAGCACTGTACTTTTTTCGTACTTATTGTATCTTAAGTTGGTACGCAATTTTTATGATTTAATTGAGTGTAAGCCACACTCATTTGTTAAGTGGAGTAAAGGATATGCACGCGCAAACAGTCAAAGAATCAATAGCAACTATTCAATCGGGTGTCGCAAAAGCGGATGGTAAGCTTTTAGTGACTGAACAAGAGATTGTTTTTGAACCGTTTAATAAAGAGTTAGGCTTAGGTCCATACACACTTTCACGAGCGCACATCAATAACGTTGATAAGTGTTCGGGTAAAGGCGCGGGTATTCTACCAATTACAGCAGATGGAATTCGCATTACTTTAAATAACAACGATGTATTTGAGTTCATTCTAGCAAACCCAGATGAGTGGCTAAGCGTACTTGCTCACTAAGCAAATCTTCAAAAAGACGGCATATAATGGCAACTTGCTATAATATGCCGTGTTAGCCTTTTATTAATTAATTTCCTTTCTTCGCAACACATTGATCTCAAACAATACTAAGGCGAACTTCTTAGGTTATTTTACACATCTAAACTATTAAATTGCTCGTTGCTTATTAACGGAGGCTCTTGGGCAAATGATCAACTTAGATGAACAACGCCTAGTTTCACTTGAACGCGGTTTTCATATTCCACCAAAACCTGAACTATTGAGCCAAATTGCCGATGAAATGCAAAAGTCGGATGCAAGCCTAGATAAAATAGCTCAGCTAATATCAAGAGACATCAGTCTTTCAGCTTTATTATTAAAAACAATAAATAGTCCGGTGTTTGGTTTACAACGCACCATTAGTGATATACGCCAAGCGGCGATGTTTTTAGGCTTAGATCAGCTTAACCGGCTAGTAACCTTAGCCTTGCTTAAGCAAAATTTTAAAGGCAATGCCTGTATTAGCTTAGAGCGCTTTTGGGACGAGTCGGTTGAAGTTGCGAATGCCTGTGTACTGCTAGGTAATAGTTATAAGTCATTAATGCCGGTGGATGAGCTTTATTCATTAGGGCTTTTTCATAATGTCGGTATTGCTGCTATGGCATTAAAATTCAGAGATTATGTCGAGGTTCTTAAACAAGCAAACCTAGCTAAAGAGTATGCGATTACTGACCTAGAGCAGGCTCGTTATCAGTGCGACCATGCGGTGATTGGCTACTTTATCTCGGTATCTTGGCACCTACCTAAGCCACTTTGTCACGTTATTTTAAATCATCATAACACGCACTTTTTAGAGCAAAACAATGATGAGCAACAACGTATGGCGTATGCCATCTTAAAATGTGCAGAAAGTGCTGTGGACTATGCCCGCCACCAACAGTATTCAAGTGAGTGGTTTAAAATTAAAGAGCAGTGCTTTGCAGAGCTGGGTATTGTTGATCAAGATTTTGCCGATATGGTCGAAGATTACGTCGACAATGCGATGGCAAGTTAAAGCCAATTAGCGTTTATTTCCTATCATCTTAACTTCGATGAGTTTGCGAGTGGTGAGTTATCATCACTCGCTTTTTTACATCGAAAGAAAGTATGCATTACTATACTTTCCTGCTGTAGCAAGGCATCATAACTTTTTCTAGGGAGAGGTTACGATGCTTAAATTACTGTTACCATTAGTTTTATGTTCAAGTTCTGCGATGGCTGCAACAAGTCTGCCGGATAATCGTCATATTGTTGTTAAAGGTGAGGCAGTTGTGCGTACCGCCCCCGACAGGGCTGATATCACGTTAGAGTTTGAAGCTGTAAAAGCTGAAAGCGTGCAGGCTAAGCAGCAAGTCGATGCGCAAGTTAATGAACTCCTGGCGGGCTTAAATAATTTCTCAATAGACGAAAAAAGTATCTCTGCGGGTCGAATTTTCGTAGAGCCGAACATGCGTTATGACGAAAATGATAACCAAGTTAAAGATGGTTTTCGAGCCTCGCGTAAGGTTAAAGTCAGCCTTAAAAAACTCTCCCTTTTGGACGGCTTTTTAAATTTTTCGCTTAAAGTGGGTGTCAATCAAATCGATCAAATTCAACTTTTATCAACCAAAGCCTCAGATTACGAGCAAGCCGCTCTTGATAAAGCAGTTGCGAATGCCAAACAGCAGGGAAGTAGCCTTGCAAGCGCATTCGAAGCGAAACTTGGTCGAGTGTATAGTATTCAATCGCAAGAAATAGGTAGTCACTTTGGCTATGGTAGCAATACAAATATTGAACGAATCATGGTCACGGGCTCACGTATTAATACAGTCCCAGAAGGTAAGTATTTACAAGAATCGATTACCTTCAGAGCAAGTGTCAATGTTGTGTTTGATTTGGTGGTCGAGTAATTAATGAGATTTTTTAAGTACAGCGTTTATCTATTCCTTTTGTTGATGGCATTCAGTGGTCTTGCCGCAACAAAGCACATAAATATTGTCAAACCTGTGGTTGCGGCATTTAAGGCAGGTGATAAAGCTGCCATTGCTAAGCGAGTGCATTATCCACTGCAGCGCAAAGAGCCGCTGCAAGCAATTGAAAATGAGCAAATGCTTATAGAAAACTTTGAGCAAATTTTTGATAAAGAGTTTGTCGAAAAAATCGTGAACTCAAATATTCGCCATGATTGGGAAATGATGGGGTGGCGCGGCATCATGTTTGATTCAGGCAAATTGTGGTTAGACTTTGATGGCTCTATTTGGGCTGTGCCTTATGAATCAGAGGCAGAAAAAGCACGACGTGAAGCACTGATTGACGAGCAAAAACAAGCATTACACAAAAGCCTTCGTGAATTTATAAAGCCGATATTAACGTGGCAAACAAAACAGCATTTAATTCGTATCGATGAACTGGCTGATAATCAGTACCGCTATGCAGCATGGGGGATTGATCAATCTATGAAAGATGAGCCAAGCCTTGTGATCAGCGGCGGTACGTTAAGTTTTGATGGCAGTGGGGGCAATCATTTTTATACCTTTACTAACAACGGTTATCGTTACGTTTGTCATGTAACAGTGCTTGGTACTGAACACTCATCGCCGGGGCTTTTAGAGGTATTCAAAAATAATGTACAAATATTGTCTGAGCCCGCTTCGAGTTTTTAGGGGATTTTTCTTATTTTGAACTACACTTATTCTTTCAAAGGAGTCTCGCTTAAAGGGGCCTCATTTAAAGGAGTAAGTTGTGGGTACAAAATTTTGGATATTAAGAACCACTAAAGTTTTTACGCTGGTGGCAATTTTGTTATTTATGGTGGAAATTCTAAAAGGTCACGAGACAATGAGCGCATTAGGCTTTGCGCTACTTTGGTCATTTATTGCAACGGCCATTTTTATCGCAACCCGTTTATATCATTCATCAAAAGGGCGCCACTGTGCACTTTGTAATGACACCCCAGATGATAAAAAAGCGAGTTAGCTTAGGTTATTAACAAACACGCCGCCCCATACCAACGCACAAATCGATAGAGCAATCAGTACGGCTGCAGATCCTAAGTCTTTAGCTAGGCCTGATAATGGATGAATTTCAAGGCCTATTCGGTCTATGGCGGCTTCAATTGCCGTATTGACGACTTCAGCAAACATCACAAATAGCACTGATACAAGCAGCATAATTTTCTCATACAGACTAATCTGCCATACAAAAACCACCGCTATGGCAAGTACCAACAGTATCAGCTCTTGTTTAAAAGCAGACTCATGCTTTGCCAACCACGTGAATGCTCGTTGGGAGTTTTTGAATGCAAGGCGAATACGTTTAATGCCAATGGGTTTGTTAGTGCTATCAAATTGCATAGTATGAAATCTCTATTTCGTTAGCTTTGTGTTGAGCAAGCATTAAAGATATCTTGCTTTGGGTGATATTCAGTGCTTTGTACATGGGTTAAGCCTAGTAGGGTGTCAAAAATGTTATCGTGCGAAAAAGCATGGTTACGCTGCTGTTCGATACATTGATTAAAGCGGGTATCGGCCAGTTTATTACTCCAAAACAGCATCGGCACTTGGGTTTGCTCTTTAGGCGCTAACGCATACGGGAAGCCATGTAAGTACAAGCCATTTTCACCCAGTGATTCACCGTGATCTGAAACATACAGCAGGGCTTTGTCATCCGCCTGACTGTTTTGCAGTAAATTAATAAGTTTACTCAGCACTAGGTCGGTATAAGCAATGGTATTATCATAGGTATTTGTGAGTTGCTCACTGCTACAGTTTTGGATATCGCTACGTGGGCAATCAGGCAAAAATTTACTGTCTTTTTCTGGATAGCGTCGATAGTAGGTTGGCCCGTGTGAACCAATCATATGTAACACCACTAGTTGGTGCTTCGCATGACTTTTGGCAAGCTTTGCAGCTAATTCTTCAACCAGGACTTCATCAAAACAATAGCGTCCGTCACAAAGTGGGTTGCTCTTTGTTGGTTCTACCGTTTCTGAGTTTACCCGCACACAAACCCCTTTACAGCTGCTATTGTTATCAATCCACGTTACTTCGACACCACTTCGTTGAATGATATCTAGGGCATTTTCTTGGCTTTGCGCGATGCGCGAATCATAGTGATTGCGATCTAAGCGCGAGAACATACAAGGTACAGAAATGGCCGTTGCGGTGCCACATGAACTAACATCACTGAAATATTTAATGCCAAGTTTAGGGGTATATTGATTAGTTGGCTTGTCGTAACCTTGCAGTGAGAAATTTGCTGCGCGTGCTGTTTCGCCTACCACCATAATCGTCAGTGAACTTTGTTGCTTAGCTAATAGGTGCGGTGTTTTATCTAAGACTTTAAATGGTAAAGGTGGATAAAAATAATTATCGCGCAGGTACTTATAGCCCGCAGTATAAAATGCAAAGGGGGTAATGTAGCTGGTTAATTGACGATTATTACGCCCTACAGAGGCGTAATCTTTATAAAAAGGAACGGCAATAACAGCTACAGCAATAAACGCTGTAACGTTAAGAAGCGCAAAGCTTTTAAGACGAACACGAAAGTTTCCGACAATTTTAAAGCGAGAAAACAAGTAAGCAGGCAGTACGCCTAGCACAGTAATAAAAGCGATAACTTGTACATTAAGGTATGAAAAAGCCTCACCTGAATTTGTCTCTAAGATATTTTGCAGCATGCTTTTATCAAAGATAACACCGTAATTTAAGGTTGCATAAAACAACAACGATGAAACCACGACGCTTGTTAAAAGCACGGGTTTAACAAAGGTGATTAACGATAACCAACTTAACACCATTGCCGTCAGTGCTAATAAGAAAAACGGTACGCTTGCTATAAATAACCAATTGACATGTTCAGGTTTGCTGGCTGCTTCAAGCATGTTAAATAAAAACAGGCCATTAAATGCAATAACCAAGTACAACGACACCAGCCAGACAAATTGGCTGTAGCTAACGTGCCATTTTTTAGTAAGGAGTTGTTTAATTTGCATGCTCATAATCATTCCTCATCGCTACGATTTATTTGGTAAGCGATACAACTGTTCGGTATAAGCTAAATTGCTAAATAAGACGTGTGCTAAGGCTTTTTTGGCAAGTTCAACGCTGCTATCTGTGTTATCGATGGCAACTTGCGTTTTACTTGTAGAGTCATAGCGCCAATAGCTCACTTTTTGGTTTGGCATCAGGATCACGGCTTCACCATTTTCTACGTAAGCAAAGTTGTCGTAGTACTGCATCATGGCGCGCTCAACAGGGTATTGTTGAGTTAAATCATAACCAAGCATGGGGGTTGCTTGCTCAACGCCTAATAACGACAACAAAGTAACAGGTAAATCAATTTGGCTGACTAAGCGTGTATCGCGCTTTGCATCCATATCACTATTTAGGATCACAGCAGGGATGTGGAAAGATTTAAGCGGCACAGGCTCAGAACCAAACACGCGCACATCATGATCTGCAACCACTAAAAAGACGGTGTCTTGCCAGTAATCTTGCGTTTTTGCCTTTGCGATGAATTTACCAAGAGCATAGTCTGCATATTTGATTGCTAGATCGCGTTTGTAGTTTTCTGGGTCGTGGCTTTCAGGCAGTGTTACTTTACCCTCTGGAATATCGAATGGGTCGTGGTTACTTGAGGTAAACACAAGGCTGAAAAATGGTTTGCCTGATTTATTTAGCTCACTTAGCTCTATATCAGCTTGATTGAACAAGTCTTCGTCGCTTGCTCCCCATGACGAAATAAACTCAGGGTTTTGCATGTCATTAATATCGACAATATCGCTAAAGCCATTGCCTAAGAAAAAGCTTTTCATATTATCGAAATGACTTTCACCACCATAAATAAATTGGGTGGTATAGCCTGTGCGGCTTAATACATCAGCAAGTGAGAAAAAGTTACGCTGAGATTTAGAAAGTTTGACCACCGAGCGCGAAGGTGATGGGGTAAACCCAGTTGTTACCGCTTCGATACCTCGAACAGAGCGTGTGCCAGTGGCGTATAAGTTATCAAAGCCCCAGCCTTGTTGATAAAGCTTATCGAGCTCAGGAGTCACACCAATGCCACCTAGTTCGCCAACAAAGCGTGCGCCTAAGCTTTCTTCTAAAATGATCACTAAATTCTTTTGTTTGCCTGTGTTAAAAGGTGTGTTGTTGGCAAGGGTAGGGATACTCTCTGTGATAAACTGCTGTTTATAGGCTGCTTGCTTTACTGTTTGTAAAATCTCATCACGTGGCATAGTACCGTATAAACTACTGGCATTTTTTTCATTGCCCATATTCTTAATAGCAAATGCGACACTGTAAGTTGAATTAAGTGCCAAGGAGTTAACTAGTGAGTCACTTGAAAAGTACACCAATGCAGGGTTTAACGGGCGATGGCTTACAGTGCCTCTTGCGCTAATTAAGCAAACTAATAATGTAGTAACGAGTATCACCACTTGGCTAACCGTTTTAGCATTTTGCTGTTTGCTAAATGCAGCATTAATATAACGATACGTAAACACACAACTAAGCGTTGCAATAATTAAGGTGCTTATCATGGCAAATAGGTGGCCATGTAATAGCATAGAAAAGACTTCTTGAGGGTAGTCTAGGTATTCGACAAATAAACGATTTGGTCGTACATCGTACTGGGTAATAAACGCGGGAGTAGAAGCCTCTACAACCACGATTAAAGTTATAACTATACTGCTATAAAAAGTAAAAACATGCTGAAATAAAGCGGTTTTGCTGCGCAAAAGTACATTAGCGAGTAACATTAAAACAGCCAAGGCTGACAAGTAGCCTAAGCTGCTTAAGTCGACTCTTAAGCCTCCTAATAAAACGGCTAGGCTATCGCCATCAGCTAACCTTTGGTGTTGCCATACAAGCAAGGTAATTCTCGACAGTATAAATACTGACATTAAAATTAATGAAAAACGGAATAAAGGTTTTAAAACAGAAAGTTTTGTTGTCATAGTCGTACTTACTTAATCGAAACTACGGCAATACTAGGAATCGAAACTTAAGAAATCCTTATGGTAATCTTAATATTTTCTAAACTAGAAAAACTTCAGTAAATCTTAAGTGGATCTTAAGATTCAAAGCGTAAGCTGATGACGCTAAAGCGCTTTTTACCTAAATGAGTAACATATGAAATTGTTGATTATAGAAGATTCGGTGTCATTAAGACGTAGTCTACGAATTGGTCTTGAGAACCTAGGTTTTACTATTGATGAAACCGGCGATGGCGCTGAAGGTTTGAGTATGGCAATGACAGGTGAGTACGAATTAATCATACTCGACATTATGTTACCCAGTATTGATGGCATTACGTTATTACAAACCATAAGAGCAAAGCAGCTCGACGTTCGTGTGCTTATTTTATCTGCCAAGCAAGAACCAGAAGATAGAGTGAAAGGACTACTCACCGGGGCCGATGACTACCTGACCAAACCATTTTCGTTTGATGAGCTGCATGCAAGGTTATTAAATTTAATGCGTCGCGGCGGCCTGAAAACAATCAGCGATGTGATCCGCATCGATAACTTGGCTTTAAATTTACAATTAAAACTTTTGCAAGTTAACGACACTGTCATCGATTTCACCCCCAACGAATATAAAATAGTCGAGTGCTTGTTTAGTAATCAAAACAAAGTGATCACAGCCGAAAAGTTAAGTACCTATATTGCTGGGCAATATGACTTAGTTTCAAAAAACTCCATTGAAGCGCACTTATCATCGGCGCGTAAAAAGGTGAGGGCAGCAGGTGGCGAGTTACCTATTCAAACTAAGCGTGGTTTTGGTTATATCATTCAAGGAAAATAATGAAATCAATTCGCAGTAAGTTAGTAACCACATTATCGATTACTATAGCTGGGCTAGTGCTGAGTATTTTAGTTGCTACCGATATCGCCGTTGATAGTTGGATTGATAACGAATTTAATCGTGGTTTGAAATCAAAAGCCGGCATGCTTATGTCATTGATTGATATTGACGAAGAAGAAATTGATTTTGATTTTTCAGGGCAATTCATGCCTGAGTTTTCTGGCAGTACAGAAACTGAGTATTTTCAAATTTGGTCGCAGTCTGGCGTGTTTGCGCGTTCAGAAAGCTTGCATCTTTTCTCACAAAAGAATCTACCTCTAGAGAAAATAAAGCTTGGCGAGACAAAAATCATCAATACTGAGTTACCTGATGGTCGCAATGGCCGTGTTATTTACACTCGCTTTATACCGCCTTTAGACCTAGACGATGATGAAGACTTTATTGAGGGCGTTAACACCTCTTTGCAACAACCCATAACCTTAGCTTATGCGGCTTCATCAGAAGAAGTTGACTTTGTTTTATGGCTCATCGACGTTATTTTTGTTGTTTCTACTGTGTCAGTAATCGTATTTATTCGTCTATTTGTGCGTAAATCGGTCGACAGCTCTTTGGCGCCGCTGAATAAACTAAACCGGGATATTAGCCGGCTCAGTATCGCTGATAAAAATGCCGTGATAACAATAAAAGAGCCTGTTAAAGAGCTGCAACCCATTGTTGATAGCTTAAATGCCTTTATACGGGAAAACCGCCAGCTTTATTTTCGTGAAAGACGCTTAACCTCGGATATTGCTCATGAGTTAAAAACGCCTATAGCTGAGCTTATTAATATGGCTGAAGTGGCCATTCGTTTTCCAAATGAAAAAGAGTTTGAGGCAGATTTTAAACCCGAAGTGCTAAAAATCAGCCAGCGTTTAAAGAGTATTGTGTCGAACTTATTATTACTGCATAAGTACAGTGATGAAGCACTTCCAAAGCAAGATGCATGTGATTTAAACCAGGTTATTTTACGTACCTTAGAAAAATATGATTTAGAGCGAATTAAGTTTGAGTTTCAAGATGATATTCCTGCCATTGTCAGTAATTTATTTGCCCTTGAATCAATCATCACCAACCTTGTAAATAACGCCAAGCAATATAGCCCTGACAAGAGTGATGTAACTATAAGCACGCTACTGAATAAAGAGAATAAGTTGCAATTCTCTGTTATGAATGAGTTACAAGTACCCTTAACAGAAGAAGATATAAGCCAGTTATTTGATCCGCTTTGGCAAAAAGACAGTGCCAGAACCTCTAATGATAATTTTGGGTTAGGCTTATCTATTGCCAAAGCGTTAAGTAAAGCAATTGATGCTGAACTTCAGGTGTCGTTAAGTGGGCAAAACATAACCTTTTGTTTGATTATTTCTTAAGGCTTTGCAGGCGTTTAATATGTGTGCAACACTGAGGTTATCAAAAAGAAATTAATAACAATAAGGAACAACACGATGGGAAAAATTATAGGTATTGCTTTAATCGTTATTGGTGTGGCGCTAGCTGTATGGGGATATAACGTGTATGACTCTGCAAGTGCGCAAATTAGCCGCACGTTTAGTGGTGATACACCAATTGAAGCTTGGCTCGGTATGGTCGGGGGCGCAATTTGCGCAATTGTGGGTATTTTAAAAGTTAAATAACCGCAAACATTGAAATCAATTAGCTAATACCTGATACTGTATTTATATACAGTGTCGGGTTTGGCTATGAAAACACAACTACCAGCAAAATATTATTTAAGTCACTTCTTTGAGCTTGCTGAATTTATTCAAGCTCAGTGCAGGCATCTGCTTTTAGAAGAGCAGCAGTTATTTCTTGAAAAACTCCTTCAGCTTGATGAGCAAAGTTTATGTACTTTGCTGCGTATTTATTCTCGAAAGCCAAAAATCATCGCGTTGTCATCATTAAATTATGAAGAGATCCCTAATCTGCACGGTGCTATTTTTAAGCTAAAGCAGCAAGGGCTGGTGGCACATCCTAGCAGCGACGAATTAGATCTATTACTTGAGCATTTAACCAAACCAACCCTGTTAACCTTATTAGCAAATGATGAGCTAATGGCGACTCAACCTGATTACAAAAAGTCAGCCAGTAAACAGCGCTTAACCCAACTGTGTAAAGAGCATATTGATCGCAACCACAGTGAATTAGAGTCGTTGTTTAGTCAGTTCGTGGTCAATAGCCGTAGTCAGTATTATGAATACTTCGAGTTTTTACATAGCGGCCGACTAAGTGGCGGTGATATCAACCATCAAAATCGTTTTGTGATGCGTGATTTAGGAATTGCAAAAGTACGTGGTGATGTTAATGAGAGCATCTCTCGTTTTCAAACACTGGCCGAAGCACAAACGCATTATCAATTAAATAAGCTGCGAATGCAGTTCAAAGAAAGTGAGTCACACACAGAGTATCAGAACTTAGCCCAAGCACTTTTAGCCATTAGATCTGAAGATGAATTAGCCCAGAGTATCAAAAACAAATTACTGATCCGCTTATATAAGCAGCTTAAAGAGCATGACTTAGCATTTGCATTTGAATTACTTGAGCACTGTGAAGGTAGCAGTGAAGCGCAAGAGCTAGCAATTCGCCAGCGTTACAAACAAGGTGATAAAACCTGGGTTGAGCAAAAGCTTGAGCAAGTTATTCAAGACCCGCTTGATGATGGCATTTTGTATTTTGCAGAGGACTTTTTACAGCGTAAATATAATAAGCAACAACGCTCACGCCTAACACAAATGCTCATTGATACAGAGCATCAATTAGAGGTTGATGACATTTATCGTGGCGATGTAGAGCAAGGAGTGTGTGAGCATTATCAACAGCTTGGTAATACGGTATTTTTTACCGAGAATAATCTTTGGTTGAGTCTTTTTACGTTAACGTTTTGGCAAGAACTTTTTATAGAGACGCCGCACCCGCCGTGTAATGAATTTGATCTTTATCCAAAGGTGTTACTGGCTGATTGTTTTTATACAGTGCAACAAACACAAATTGAGCAAAAGCTTGCAAAATTCACTAGCAATGAAGCCTTATATAAATATGTTTGTAAAAACGTAGGGCAGTTTTATGAAGCGCCTAACGCTATGTTTATGTGGCACAGCGATATGTTAGAGCCGCTAGAGGTATTAATAAAACACAGCCCGCTTGCAAATTTAAAAGCGCATTTATTGCAAATGACAAAAACCTTTAAGCAGCTCAAAGATGGCTACCCAGATTTGATGGTGCTTAAAGGGGATAAGCTCACCTTTGAGGAAGTGAAAGCCCCAGGCGATAAACTAAGGCGCAACCAACTTGTCAGTATTGAGGTGTTAAAGCAACATGGCTTTGCAGTGAATATCGTTGCGGTAAATTGGTTTAATGATCCGAATCGAATTTACAGTGTGGTCGATATAGAAACCACCGGTGGCGTACAAGGTAATAATAAAATTACTGAAATAGCCGTTGTGCAGTTACAAGCGGGCGAAGTAATTAAACAATGGGCGAGTTTAATCAACCCTGAGCGCAGTATTCCTGCTTTTATCACCAAGTTAACCGGGATAAACGCCACTATGGTTCGTGATGCGCCACGCTTTGAAGAGGTTGCTGATACCCTGCGCTCACTATTAAAAGGTAGCGTATTTGTTGCCCATAATGTGAATTTTGACTACAGCTTTATTCGCAAAGAATACAGTGCAATCGGGCAGAGCTTTAAAATGCCAAAGCTATGTACCGTAGTTGAATCACGAAAAGCATTTCCTAAGCTTAAGTCATATTCGCTCGGTAACTTAGCAGCACATTTTGAATTGAATTTAACGAATCATCATAGAGCGTTAGCTGATGCAACTGCCACAGCAGAACTGTTAAACCTGATTCAACAAACACAATCAAAAAAGGCGAGTTAACCTCGCCTTTTAAGTGGTTATTTACCAGGGAACTGGTGAATATGGACATCCCTTTGCGGGAATGGAATCGTGATATCAGCGGCGTCAAAGGCAATTTTAACGCGTTCGTATAAGCCAAAATACACTGGCCAGTAGTTATCAGACTCAACCCACGCCCATACCAACATGCCAATATGGCTTTCGCCGTGCTGGCTAACATGAACCGATGGTTTTTTATCTTCTATATCTTTTAGTATCAAATCATAGTCATTAAGCACGCTCATAAGCACATCACGGGCTTTATGAACATTATCGCCATAACTAATGCCAAATTCGATTGCAACGCGGTGTGTTGGCTCTGAAAACTTATTCTTAACGCAGCCATTTGAGAGCGTGCCATTTGGGATAATGATTTTTTCATTGTCGTAGGTGAGTAAAACAGTGACAAAAATTTGTATCTCAACCACTGTACCCATGTAACCCTGTGCTTCGATTACATCGCCTACTTTAAAGGGCTTAAAGAACAAAATAAGCACGCCACCTGCAAAGTTAGCAAGGCTACCTTGAAGAGCCATGCCCACCGCAAGGCCTGCAGCACCTAGCATTGCGATAAACGACGTGGTTTCTATACCAATCATAGAAGCAACAGATATCAGCAACAGCACTTTTAAAATGACCGAGATAAAGGAGACTAAAAAGTGCGTAAGGCCAACTTCGAACTTGACCTTATTCATTGATTTTTCGGCCATATTGGCAATTCTACCAATTAACCACCAACCTATAATTAAAACCAGTATTGCTAGAATAAACTTTGGCCCGTAAAGCATCAGCAATTCGATAGCTTGGTTATAGATTTTCTCGATTGATATTTCGTCCATTATTTTCCCTTTTATATCTATATCAATATATGCAAAAGGAAATAATAGTAGAGGAATTCGTGTTTGGTTGTGCGGGATAGCTAATAAAATGTGAATCTTCAGAGGTAATTCAGCTATAAGTAACAAAAAAGGAGTAGCAAGCTACTCCTTTTGTTTAGATTGTGTAGAAAATTATTCTGTGCGTTTACTTGGAATAACTTTAACTAACTTAACCATATTTTCTTTTATCTCGATAACTTCAATAGGGTAGCCGGCAATACGCAAACTTAGGTTTGAGTCTGGGATGTCCTCTAAGTATTCAACAATTAAACCACTTAGCGTTTTCGGGCCATCAATCGGTAGCTCCCAACCCATTTCTTTATTTAAATCACGAATATTGGCACCGCCATCAACAAGTACTGAGCCATCATCTTGCTCTGTTACTTCTTCACTAGGTGTACGCGTTTGCGTTGTAGTGAAATCACCCACCACTTCTTCAAGAATATCTTCAAGTGTTACTAGACCTTGAATATCACCATACTCATCAACAACTAAGCCAATACGCTCTTTTGATTGCTGGAACTTAAGCAGTTGCGTGTTCAGTGATGTGCCTTCAGGAATAAAGTAGATTTCACGTACCGCACGCAGTAGTGATGGTTTATCAAACTGCTCTTTAGTTAATAGGCGCAGTGCATCACGTGAGTGAATAAAGCCAACAGCATCATCAATTTGGTCACGATATAACAGTACGCGGGTATGCTGTGCATGAGTAAGTTGGCGGCTGATAAGCTTCCAATCGTCATTGATATCAATAGCAACAATTTCGTTGCGTGGGATCATGATATCTTCAACAGTGACTTGCTCTAAATCTAAAATTGAAGTCAGCATGCTTTGGTGGCGAGCAGGTAATAGTGCACCTGATTCGTTCACCACAGTTTTTAATTCTTCTTTACTTAAGCTGTGCTCTTCAATTTGTGCGGTGGTAATACCAAACAAGCGTAACATGCCGTTGGTCATCCAGTTTACGATAACCACAAACGGGAAAAGGATTTTCAATAGGCCTTTGAGCACAATTGAGCTTGGAAAAGCAACCTTCTCTGGGTATAGCGCAGCAAGTGTTTTTGGCGTTACTTCGGCAAAGATTAAAACAACCAGCGTTAGCGCGCCGGTTGCAATAGCGATACCGAGATCACCATACAAACGAATACCAATAATCGTTGCAACCTGTGCTGCAGCGATATTTACAAGGTTATTACCAATTAAGATCAGACCAATGAGTCTGTCAGGGCGACTTAATAGTTTGCTGACGCGCTTCGCTGCACGGTGATCTTCTTTAGCAAGATGACGCAGTCGAATACGGTTGATTGACATAATTCCAGTTTCAGAACCAGAAAAATAAGCAGAAATAAGTATCAATAATCCCAATATAATAAACAGGGTACTAGTCGATATGTCGTCCAAGGATGGATCCTTTTTTTATAAATCAGTGCATATTAAGCTAGAGACAGCTTGCTGAGTCAAGTTAAAACTTATTTAGAACCACTTCTTGGATGAAACGGCTGCCAAAATAAGCAAGTGACAAGATAAAAGCGGCTATCATGATCGAAAATACCACAGGCTTACCACGCCAGCCTTGGCGTAAGTGACCTACAGTGACCACAGTGAAAATTAGCCAAGCAATTAACGATAAAACCGTTTTGTGGATAAACTCACTGGCAAACATTCCCTCTAAGAAGATGAATCCAGAAAGGAGAGCAAAGGTCAGTAAGATAGTACCCAGCGTGAGTAATTGATAAAGCTGACGCTCAACCACCATTAAAGGAGGGAGGTGGCTGTGAACAATTGCCAAGTCTTTGCGTTTGAGGCGCTTATCAATAAAGTAGAACTGGACTGCATAGAGTGTTGAGATTATCAAAACACAATAGGCTAGCAGTGATAACGATATGTGAGTAACTAAACCAAGTTCAACATCGATTGATTGCAAAATCACATGATGCGGTATAAACAAGCTGGCAAGGGTCAGTAAGGCTGCAAAACCATAAACAACTGGCAACAATAAAGTTGCGGGGAATTTGAGAGACACAGCAGTTACCGACACCACAATGACCCAACAGGTTAATAAAGCAACGTTGACGATACTTAAATCTTGGCCGTCAGCACGAAAAACTGAATTAACCAGTAATAACATATGAGCAAGGATAGCCACAGTGCTAAGAATGACTGTGAGTTTTTGGCTTGGACCTTGTTTGTGAAAAAGGCGTGATAGCACATGTGACGTTGCTAACACATAAAACAAACTAGCAATAATAGTTAAACTAATAATCATCGTGTTTTGGCCACTTAATTTATATCGATAAATCCTTGTCTCTTTGATGCCATTGTATTTTATAGCAAGGCAAAAGCATAGAGTTTGTAAAAAGAAACTCAAACTACACACTTGAACACTGTATTGTCGACCACCATTTACGGTATACTGCTAGGAATTAAATTTTAATATTGCCTGTATTGTCGCCAAACTTGTTTGATTTATGTACATTGCAGGTGCAACACGTTTTATCGGAACCTTTACATGTTTGAGAATCTCCAAGAACGCTTAGGTAAAACCTTAAAAAATATCAGTGGCCGCGGACGCCTAACTGAAGACAATATAAAAGATACATTACGCGAAGTCCGCATGGCATTTTTGGAAGCGGACGTTGCCTTACCTGTTGTTCGTGAATTCGTTAAGCAAGTTAAAGAACGTGCCGTAGGTGTTGAAGTAACAAAAAGCTTAAGCCCTGGCCAAGTCTTTATTAAGATTGTTCGTGAAGAACTTGAAAAAGCCATGGGTGAAGCTAACGAAGAGCTAAGCCTTAATGCACAGCCGCCAGCGGTCGTGATGATGGCGGGTTTACAAGGTGCTGGTAAAACGACCAGTGTTGGTAAACTAGCTAAATTCTTAAAAGAGCGTAAAAAGAAATCTGTATTAGTTGTGAGTGCCGACGTTTACCGTCCGGCAGCAATCAAACAGCTTGAAACACTGGCTGATGAAGTGGGTGTTGAGTTCTTCCCAAGTGACATTTCACAAAAGCCTGTTGATATCGCAAACAATGCGATTTCGCACGCGAAGAAGAAATTCATTGATGTGGTATTAGTTGATACCGCAGGTCGTCTACACGTCGATAACGACATGATGGACGAGATCAAAGCACTTCACAGTGCGATTAACCCAATCGAAACCTTATTCGTTGTTGATGCGATGACAGGTCAAGATGCGGCAAACACTGCAAAAGCATTTGATGAGGCGCTTCCTTTAAGTGGTGTGATCTTAACTAAGACCGATGGTGATGCCCGTGGTGGTGCTGCATTATCGATTCGTCATATTACCGGTAAGCCAATTAAGTTTATGGGTGTGGGTGAGCGCACTGATGCTCTTGAACCATTCCACCCTGACCGTATTGCTTCTCGTATCCTAGGTATGGGTGATGTACTTTCATTAATCGAAGAAGTCGAAATGAAAGTAGATAAAGAGAAAGCTGCTAAAGTTGCCGAAAAAGTATTTAAAGGTGATGGTTTCACATTAGATGATTTTGCTGAGCAACTTCGTCAGATGAAGAACATGGGCGGTATGATGTCGATGCTTGATAAGCTGCCAGGCATGCAAAACCTGCCAGACGCTGTAAAAGGCCAGATGGGTGATAAAACTTTCGTACAAATGGAAGCTATCATCAACTCTATGACGCCAAAAGAGCGTGCTCGCCCAGAAATCATCAAAGGCTCGCGTAAAAAACGTATTGCTGCAGGCTCTGGCACTCAGGTGCAAGAAATCAACAAACTGCTTAAGCAATTTACGCAAATGCAGAAGATGATGAAGAAGATGAAAGGCAAAGGTGGCATGAAGAAAATGATGCGCGGCATGAAAGGCATGTTACCACCAGGTATGATGGGTGGCGGCCCTAAATTTTAATAGTGCTGTTTATTAAGTGTATAAAAAGGAGCATATAGCTCCTTTTTTTGTAGATAATTTATGCGTAGTTGTTAGCTGCATGTAAGATTTAAAGCCCAGATCAGTGTTTAATCAACTAAACTTACATTTTGCAGCAGTTCTTACTTGCAATGTTGCAAAAAACTCGTACAATTCCCCAGCTTCCCGTATTGGGGAGTAAATCTTATTAATGAAAACAGTCAATCTAATGTAGAGGACGGTATGGTAACTATTCGTTTGCAACGTGGTGGCGCTAAAAAACGCCCTTTCTATCAAATTGTGGTTGCGGATAGCCGTTTCTCGCGTGACGGTCGCTTCATCGAGAAAGTAGGTTTCTTTAACCCAATCGCTTCTGGTCAGGAAGAAAAAGTACGTTTAGATTTATCTCGTGTTGATCACTGGGTAGGTCAAGGCGCATCTCTTTCAGATCGCGTAGCTAAGTTAGTTAAAGACGCTCGTAAAGCGGCTTAATAGGCGTAAGAGTAACCATGAGTCAAGAGAACACCTCGTATATTACAGTAGGAAAGCTCGGTGCCCCGTATGGTATAAAGGGCTGGCTTAAGGTGCATTCATTTACTGATGATCCCGAAGGGATCTTCGATTTCAGCCCATGGTTGATAGGGCAACAAGGTAAATGGCAGACCTTAGAAGTGGTCGACTGGCGTCGCCACAACAAAGGCTTTATCGCTAAAGTTGCGCAAGTAAACGACCGAGACGAAGCAATGGCTTTAACCAATGCAGAAATCTCAGTAGATGCAGCGCAGCTACCAGAATTACCGCAAGGTGAATTCTATTGGCGAGATCTGATCGGCATGTCTGTTGTAACTGATAAAGGTTATAACTTAGGCACTGTTGATGACCTAATGGAGACAGGGTCAAATGACGTTTTGGTTGTGAAAGCAAACAAAAAAGATGCATTTGGCCAAGCAGAGCGTTTAATTCCTTTCTTAACAGATTCTGTTATTAAAGAAGTTAAACATGATGCAAGAGAAATTACCGTAGACTGGGACCCAGGGTTTTAATGTCACAAACGAGTTCGCTATGGGTAGGGGTGATAAGCCTTTTCCCGGACATGTTTGATGCGATTACCACCCAAGGGGTAACAGGTCGCGCAGTTAAAAATGGTCTAATCGACTTTAACTGTTGGAACCCACGTGACTATGCCACTGATAAGCATAGAACTGTGGATGATCGTCCTTACGGGGGCGGTCCTGGCATGTTAATGATGGTTGAACCATTGAAACAAGCTATCCTTGACGCTAAAAAAGCGGCAGGTGATGGTGCAAAAGTAATTTATATGTCCCCGCAAGGGCGCAAATTAGATCAGCAAGGTGCAAGCGAGCTTGCACAATCAGAAAAGCTGATTTTAATTGCAGGTCGCTATGAAGGTATAGATGAGCGAATTATAGAATCATACGTTGACGAAGAATGGTCAATTGGTGATTTTATTTTAAGTGGTGGTGAGCTACCCGCGATGACGCTAATTGATGCAGTAGCACGATTAGTACCAGGGGTGTTAGGTCATAACCAGTCAGCTGAGCAGGATTCATTTTCGAATGGCTTGCTTGATTGTCCTCACTATACACGGCCAGAGACATTGGATGATAAACAGGTGCCTGCTGTATTACTCAGCGGAAACCACCAAGAAATCGCTAAGTGGCGCACAAAGCAATCACTTGGTAGAACTTGGCTTCGTCGTCCTGACTTGTTGCATAACCTAGCTCTGACTGAGGAGCAAGCGGCACTCCTTGCTGAATTTCAGCAAGAGTACCAACAAGCTTGTGGCTAGAAGACAGTTACACCTAGGAAAGTGAGAAATATAATGGCAAAAGTAAACCAAAATATTATTAAAGCGCTTGAAGAAGAGCAGCTTAAAACAGACGTACCAGCATTCGGCGCTGGTGATACAGTAGTTGTACAGGTACGTGTAAAAGAAGGTAACAAAGAGCGTCTACAGGCCTTTGAAGGTGTTGTAATCGCTAAGCGTAATCGTGGTCTTCACTCAGCATTCACAGTTCGTAAAATCTCGAGCGGTGAAGGTGTTGAGCGTGTATTCCAAACGCACAGCCCTCTTATCGATAGTATCTCAGTTAAACGTCGCGGTGCAGTTCGCCGTGCGAAACTTTACTATCTACGTGAGCGTTCTGGTAAATCTGCACGTATTAGAGAAAAACTTAACTAATACGCGCTGTTTTACAACGCAAAATAAAACGGGTTGCAGCCTTAGGTTGCAACCCGTTTTGGTTTTTATACCACAAAAAAATTTTCCTTCCCTGAGAAATACCGAAATACTCCCTTCTAAATTATCTATTATCCCTTCATAAGCTATGCTACATGCACGTTAGGGCTTTGTGCTTTGGCTGTTATCCTGTTACTATAATTTGTATTAAAAGCTTTACTTTTTTGTATATAAATATTTACGTTTTTAGGGTTTGAGGTGTAGTAACGTGGTAACAGTGAATGATCTAGCTGATTTAAGAGCAGGAATAGATGAATGTGATGCGCAATTGGTGGCATTACTGGCAAAGCGTAATGGGATTACAGAAAAAATAGGCGCAATTAAGCAACAAATCGGTGCACCATTACATGCCCCAGATCGCGAGGCTGATTTACTCGCGGCACGTCGTCAAGAAGCAGTTGCACAAGGGGTTAACCCTGAATTAGTTGAAGATATCCTGCGTCGTATGATGCGTGAAGCCTATCAGAATCAGCAAGGTAGCCTTGCTTGTGTTGCGCCTCAGTTATCACCCATTGTAATTGTTGGTGGTGAAGGTGCAATGGGTCAGCTATTTGCACAACAGTTTACTCGTTCAGGTTATGAAGTGCGTATTTTAGATAAAGCACAGCAAGCACAAAGTGAAACGATATTAAAAGGGGCAAAATTGGTTCTTGTCAGTGTGCCAATTAATGCGCTTGAACAAGTCGTCGCAGCGTTACCAACACTTGATGATGACTGTTTACTGGTTGATATTACCTCTGTTAAGCAAAAACCTTTAAAAGCACTTATGGCGGCTCATAGCGGCCCTGTAGTCGGCTTACACCCCATGTTTGGCCCTGATATTTCACACTGGGTAAAACAAACGGTTGTGGTGTGTGAAGGGCGAGATCATGAAGTGGCTAAAGGGTTAATGGCGCAACTACAAGTTTGGGGCTGCCAAGTGGTTGAGATGGATGCTAAAAAACACGATGAAGCAATGCAGATCATTCAGGTTATGCGCCACTTAACAACCTTTGTATACGGCCAGTTTCTTGCCAAGCAAAGCCATACTCTTGCAGAGCTTCGAAGCTGCTCATCACCCATTTATCAATTAGAGTTAATGATGGTAGGGCGCTTATTTGCTCAATCTCCAGAGCTTTACTCTGACATCATGCTTGCGCAATTCGACGATGTAGAAGCACTGCTTGCCAACTACCAAGATACTTTTGCAGACACGCTCGAAAAGCTAAAAGCTGGGGATAAAGCATCATTGATTGCCGCATTTGCTGATGCGAAAGAATACTTCTCAGATGCGACAGCACATTTCTTAACGCAAAGCCGCAGCTTACTTAATAAAGCAAACGACGCGAAAGTGCTAGATTAAACAGCTCTAATCTAGCAAAAAAACTCTATCAAAAAAGCCCGCATCAAGCGGGCTTTTTAGTTTTAAATAATCGTTCTAGTGACCACCTAATGAGCCAGGTAACGCACCGCTGTGGTGATTGATTAAGCCCCATTGATACAGTAAGTCAGTCATATCTGAAAGGCTGAATAAGGTCATGCTCAAGCCAACAATCGTCAACACTATGGTATAAGGTAGCGCCATGTATACCATGCGTCCATAAGATAGTCTTAACACAGGGGCTAATGTTGATGTAAGCAAGAACAAGAAGGCAGCTTGTCCATTAGGCGTTGCAACACTTGGTAAATTAGTACCTGTGTTAATTGCCACAGCTAATAGGTCAAATTGATCACGGGTAATTTGACCTGCCTGTAACGCAGCAGCCACTTCATTGATATACACAGTACCCACGAAAACGTTATCGCTGACCATCGACAGAATACCGTTGGCAATAAAGAACATCACTAGTTGCAGCTGACCTTCAAAGGTAAGTACCCATGCGATCACAGGTGTAAATAAATGCTGGTCGATAATAACTGCGACAATTGAGAAGAATACGCAAAGTAATGCTGTGAATGGTAGGGCTTCTTCAAATGCTTTACCTAACTGGTGTTCTTCAATAATACCGGCACTGGCTGTGGCAAAAATAATTACAGACAAACCAATTAAACCAACAGTGGCTAAGTGAAGGGCTAAGCCTATGATTAACCAAACAGCAATGAAAGCTTGAATCGCTAGGTTCACTTTGTCGCGTGCGGTGCGTTTTTTCTCAAGCTTTTTAGCATGATCCGATAAAATCGTGTGGATGGGGGCTGGGAGTTTTGCGCCGTAACCAAAGGCTTTGGTTTTTTCGAGTAAGAAAGTAGTAGCAATACCGGCAATCATAACTGGTAAAGTAATAGGCAACATTCGGAAGAAAAATTCGCCAAATAACCAGCCAGCACGCTCAGCAATGATCAAGTTCTGTGGCTCGCCTACCATGGTACAAACACCGCCTAAGGCAGTACCAATTGATGCATGCATTAATAAGTTACGGAGAAAAGCACGAAACTCTTCAAGCTCTTGACGATTGACAGGGCGAACTTGGTTATCGTCATTAATATCATGCTCGCTGCTAGAGTCTTTTCCTGATGCTACCTTGTGGTAAATACTGTAAAAGCCCATCGCAACGGCAATAACCACCGCCATCACCGTTAACGCATCTAAGAAAGCAGATAAAAAAGCCGCAGCAATCGTGAACGATAGTGACAATACTGTTTTACTTCGCACCGAAACAACCAGCTTTGTGAAGATATATAAAAGCAAGTCTTTCATAAAATAGATACCGGCAACCATAAAGATAAGTAACAGGATCACATCGATATTCTGTACTATTTCATGTTCAACTTGGCCGGCGGTTGTCATGCCGATAAATAAGGCCTCAATTGCTAATAAGCCTCCCGGTTGTAGCGGGTAACATTTAAGTGCCATGGCGAGTGTAAAAATAAACTCTAGCACTAATACCCATCCTGCCAAGTAAGGGTTAAGTTGAAATAACACCGGGTTGATTAGTAAAAACGCAATAATGGTGTATTTATACCACTGTGGTGAAGTCCCCAAAAAATTTTTAAATATTGCTGGTAAAACGCGCTGCTGCATGGCCGTACCTTTTAATAGTGCTGGTTGTTATTGTTAATATTTGGAAATTGAATATACCGAAAGTATTGTTATTTGGTGTACTTTTAATCCAAAAGGTTATTTATTTATCGAGATTTTACAGATTTTTATGCACTGCGGAGTTAGTTTACTTGTTAGTTGCTGATCATCTGGTACAATCAGTGAGTTGAACACCAAATGCGGTAAAGTAGTTGCTAACTCAAGTGGAAATTGGATGAGAATTTTTAAAGCGAAAAGCCCAGCAGGTTTTGCTGAAGAATACATTGTTGAATCTATTTGGAATGGTGACTTTCCGCCTGGCTCAATTCTTCCTGCTGAACGTGAATTGTCAGAGCTGATTGGTGTAACACGTACAACCTTACGTGAAGTACTTCAGCGTCTAGCCCGTGATGGCTGGCTAACGATTCAACACGGTAAACCTACCCGTGTAAATAACTTCTGGGAAACCTCGGGTCTTAACATTCTAGAGACGCTAGCACGTCTTGATGAAGACAAAATGCCAGAGCTCACAGATCAATTACTTTCTGCTCGCACTAATATCAGTGCAATTTATACCCGTGCGGCTATTAAGCTTGCCCCAGAGCGTGTAATTGAAATTTTATCGCAAAGTGAAGAGCTTGAAGACAGTGCTCAAGCATTTGCTGATTACGATTATAAAGTTCACCATGAATTAGCAGTAGCAGGTAATAATCGTATCTATGTGCTTATCTTAAATGGTTTTAAAGGTTTCTACTCAAAAATTGGCTGCCATTACTTCTCTGATTCACGTACACGTGAATTAGCACGTCAGTTTTATAAAGATTTAACAGAACTGGCTGAGCGTCGTGAACATGACGGTGCGATTTCTATGATGCGTAAATACGGTCATCAAACAGGTGAAATCTGGCAGCAAATACGTGGTGATATGCCAGAAGATATCATGGACTAAGCGTCTGTATTGATATTCATTTAAGAACCCAGCTAAAAGCTGGGTTTTTTGTGTTCTGTGGGTCAATTTGCACACTAATATAGAGTTATCTCAAACCCCGTTTATTGAGAATCAATTTTTCCGATTAAGCATATCGTTTTTTTCGATTGTTCATTTGTCTGTAACCTCATTAAACTATCTTGCAAATTATCAATACTTACTCTTGGTTTTTGATTTTTAGTAACCATATCTAAGTGAGTATTGCATAGGCAATTGGAAATAAACTCAAATATTTGGAGATAAAAATGGGTGTATTAGTTGGCCGTCAGGCACCAGACTTTACTGCAGCAGCTGTTCTTGGTAACGGTGAAATCGTTGAAAACTTCAACCTAAAAGAAACTATCAAAGGTAAAAAAGCAGTTATCTTCTTTTACCCGTTAGACTTCACTTTCGTTTGTCCTTCAGAGCTAATCGCTTTCGACAAGCGTTTTGAAGAGTTCCAAAAGCGTGGCGTTGAAGTAATCGGTGTTTCTATCGATTCACAATTCTCACACAATGCATGGCGTAACACTGCCGTTGCTGACGGTGGTATTGGTCAAGTTAAATATGCACTAGTTGCAGACGTTAAACACGAAATCTGTCAAGCATACGACGTTGAGCACCCAGAAGCAGGTGTTGCTTTCCGTGGTTCTTTTCTAATCGATGAAGAAGGTAACGTACGTCACCAAGTAGTTAACGACCTTCCACTAGGCCGTAACATCGACGAAATGATCCGCATGGTTGACGCGCTAGCGTTCCACAGCGAGCACGGTGAAGTATGTCCAGCTGGTTGGACTGAAGGTAAAAAAGGTATGGACGCAAGCCCTGCAGGTGTTGCTAAGTTCCTTTCTGAAAACGAAGGCGACCTATAATCTAGGCCTTAGTTAAAGAATTAAAAAACCCGCCAATTGGCGGGTTTTTGTTTTTAAGCTCAACGAGATTAGTTAAAGCGCATTGTTAGCTTAGTATAGAAATAACGACCACGTGGGTTATGTACGCTTGATACATAGCCATATAAGTCGCCATCACCATCACCGATTGCAAACGGAGGATCTTCATCAAACACGTTATTCACACCCACAGAAAGTTTGATTTTCTCTGAGAAGTTATACGCAGTCTGTAAATCAACCAGCGTTTGTGAATCAACCATACGTGATGTGTTGCTATCAAAGTCTAAATTACCATCGAAGTCGATATCTGGCGTATCTTCAAACTCGCCAGTGTAACTAACGTTCACATTAGTGTTGAAGTCACCCATTTCCCAGTTTGTTGAGAAAATCCAACGGTTTTCAGGATAACGATACTCGCCAGTGTAATCACGGCCATCTTTCTTAAATTCGTTTTGGTAAGCCCATTCTAAATTGAATTTTAAGAAGCCGTAATCGTTCATCGCATGTGTGTAGTTAGCCGATACATCGACACCCGATACTTCTTGCGATGAGACGTTTTCAAAGGTGCTGTAAACTTTTTGGATTACACCTAAACTCTGACCATTTTGTGGAGCTAAACGCACACACACAGTGCTGTTTTGGTCATTACAGTTGTTATCATAGATAGGGCCGAACTCTTGTTCGTCAATCTTATTATCTTGGGTAATGCTCCATACATCGATTCCGAAACCAAATTCAGCGGTTGGTGCCCAGATGAAACCCACATTCCATGACTCTGATTCTTCAGCTTCAAGGTTCGGGTTACCCGCAAATTGGATATTGTAATCTAGAGCGTTACAATCCTGTCCTGTTGCCTGACAGCGATAAGTATCTACAAAGAATTGACTTTCTTCCGACGGACCTAAACCAATTTGTGCCAGTGAAGGCGCGCGGAAACCTTGAGCCCACGAACCACGAACAGTGATTGAATCAGTTGGTGCCCAGCGAACAGCTACTTTAGGGTTTGTTGTTGAGCCAAAATCGCTGTAGTCATCGTATCGACCCGCTAATTGCAGTTCTAGGTTATCTGCTAAAGGAATTGAAAACTCAATATAAGCTGCGTATTGGTCGCGTTCTGCAGCGGCTGATACAGACTCAGTACCAAAGATTAAACCACGTTGGAATTGGTCGTCTGGAATATCGCTCACATCTTCTTCACGGTATTCAATACCAGCAGCCATCATTACTACATCATCGCCAAAGCTGAATGCTTCACCACTGATATTTGCATCAAATGAAGTCATATGAGACTCACCACGGCGCACTAAGCTTGTCGTGATACGGTCAATAACTGCTTGGTCATTATAGGTGCCACCAAATGGGTTATAGTTACCTGCATCGATTTCTTGTTGTAAGAAATCAGTGCGCACCCAACCTTGGCTTCTGTCACCGGTTTGCATTGATTTACTGCGACCTTTTTGAACTGCTGCTTCCCAGCTCCAGTCGCTGATCTCACCTTTTAGGCCCGCAACAAATCGCAGCGTATCTGATTCAATATCCCATTGGCGAGGGCCGGCATCTACCGTTCTGTAGCGACCAATTTCGATGTCTTGGCCAAACGGGTTGTTAGGATGGCTTGCTGGCACTGTAAGGCCTGCATCTTCATCAAGAGGAGTCGGTGCACCTGCAGCTTGCGACGTATTATGTTGTACTGCAACTTCTAAGAAAGCTGAAATACCATTGTCGAAGTTGTATTCAAATTGTGAGATAGCACCAACACGCTCAGATGCTGGGGTTACATAACCAAATGGGCCGTAGTCAAATAAGCAGCTGCCACTGGCAGTTGCATTTTCTGCCGGACAGGCTGGATCAATGGTTTTTTCGCCATCTACATAAAAGTAGCCTGGGAAGCCACGGGATGAGCGAAAATCCATACCACCGTATGGTTCTTGGTTTGCTGTGCCTAAACGTCCCATCTCATCAGAAGAGAGTGCAGTGTTGTTAAAGTAATCAATAATAATTGATGCGCTGCTTTTTTCTGTACTGGTACCCCAGACTAGGCTTGCTGTTTTTTCTTCGTAGTTAGGACCGTCAGTGCCACCATATCCAAGGTTTACTTCTAGGCCGTTAATATCTTTTTTTAAGATAATATTAACTACACCTGCAACTGCATCAGAGCCATAAATAGCTGATGCGCCATCCTTTAAAATATCGATACGCTCAATTGCAGAGACAGGAATTGAGTTGATATCAACAAACGAATTGGTAATGCTCTCAGCAAAGGCGCTAATAGATACACGACGGCCATTAATAAGTACCAATGTAGCGTCTGAGCCTAAGCCTCGAAGGCTAACTGCAGCAGCACCATTGGCTGTAGAGTCTTGGTTATTACCACGAGTAGAAAAAGTACCATTACCGGCAACAGGCATACGCTCTAATAGTTGTTGTAGATTGTCGTAGCCCATGTTATCGATGTCTGCACGACTGATTGATTGAACCGGTGATGGCCCTTCAATATCCGAGCGCTTGATGCGAGAACCTGTAACTTCAATACGCTCGACCTTTTCAGCTCCGTCTGACTCTGCAGCAGCAGACATAAAACTTGTGCCTGTTAATGCTGCAACTGTAAATGCATAGAGAGGTCGTTGTATAAAGCGATGGGTGTTCTTCATATATTTCAATCCTTGTATAATTGTGAAAGTATTGTGAATTAATCACAACAAAGATTGATACCATGTAAATGGTGGTGAATGAAATAGCAAAAAAGTATGGGTTTATTAAAGGGCTAAAGTTCTTAAGTGGGAAGGGTCAGGACTGGTAGGGGGTACGAGCCTAACAAAAAGGTTAGGCTCATTTCATAAATTAAGCTTTATGTTTCATCAGGCGTTCTTTTTCACGCGCCCAATCTTTATTTTTTCCGTCTTCACGTTTGTCGTGCATCTTTTTACCTTTAGCAAGGTGGAACTCCAACTTCACCCAGCATTTTTTCCAGTACATTGCAGTCGCGATTAATGAAAAACCTTCGCGTTCTGTAGCACCGATAAGACGATCGATTTCACGCTTATTTAAAAGTAACTTACGGTACCTTAAAGGATCGCAAATTACGTGAGTAGAAGCACTGTTGAGAGGCTGAATTTGACTGCCAAGTAAAAATGCTTCGCCGTTTTTAATGTGAATATAAGTCTCAGAGATGTTTACTTTACCAGCTCGGATACTTTTTACTTCCCAGCCCTGTAGTTCAACCCCTGCTTCGAACTTATCGTGTAAAAAATACTCATGACGCGCTTTTTTGTTAAGCGCGATGGTATTACTTGTCGATTTAGATGATTTTTTCTTAGCCATAGTGGCTCATATTATACGGAAAAACAGCGTTTTTACATCGCTTTTTTAAGGCTTTGCAGATATTTTCGTGTTACTAAAATTTGGGGAAATAGCTAAAGCTTGCTAAAATTCGCCGACAAAGTTGGGAGTGAATATGCCGCAAATAGAAAAAAGTGCGCTGGTAATGTACAGCAGCAAAGAAATGTTTGATTTAGTGAATGATGTTGATGCTTATCCAGAGTTTTTACCACATTGCTCTGATGCTAAAATCGTCACACAACAAGCCAGTGGCATGACGGCCAGTTTAGAGATCTCAAAAGCGGGTTTAAAAAAGTGGTTCACTACCGAAAATACCTTTATTGATGAGCAAACTGTTGCACTACGCTTGGTCGATGGCCCATTTAAAAAGCTGCAAGGTAAATGGCACTTTTTACCGCTGGACGATAAAGCATGTAAAGTTCAGCTTCACCTTGAGTTTGAATTTGCTAGTAAACTTATTGAGATGGCTTTCGGTAAAGTATTTAACGAAGTCGCTAAGAACATGGTTAATGCATTTACACAACGCGCTAAAACTGTATATGGAGTTCGCCCATGATCACTGTTGAAGTGGTTTTTGCCTTACCAACAACGGCAACCAGTTTGCTGGTAGAAGTGCCAGTAGGTACTACAGCTGAGCAAGCGGTGATTAAGTCGGGTATTATTGATAAGTGCCCAGAAATAGACGCAAATAATCTAACGCTTGGGATTTGGAATCGTACTTGTAAACTGCATCAAGAAGTAAAAGATGGCGATCGCATAGAAATCTATCGACCGCTTATTGCTGATCCAAAGGATGCACGCAGACGCCGGGCTGAAAAAGCCAAAGAAGAGGGCCGAGCCAACAAAGTGACGGGCGGTCGCCCTTTAAATAAAGCATAAAAAAGGGTAGCTTAGGCTACCCTTAATAATTTGCGCTGCTATTACTCTTGTTCAAGCGGCGTATTAAATTCGCTAGGTTGTTCATAGTCTCCCGACAACGAAACAAGCTTATCGTTTTCAAAGTTAATAGTGAGTGACTTACGTTGCTCGTTGCTACGACCAAGGTTGAATACGTACAGGTAGTGCCAGGTATTTTTATCAAATGAGTCTTCAGCTACTGGCTTGCCTAGTACATACAGTACTTGCTCGCGAGTCATATTTACACGAAGCTTATCTACATCTGATTGCTCTAAGAAGTTACCTTGAGGAATGTTGATTCGGTAAACCCAGCTTGAACACCCTGCTGTAGCACTTAAAGTAAGGGTAAGTACTAACCAAAAAGAAAAAGTTTTAAACGACTGCATTATTTGTTTGAATCCTTATTTTTTATACACTGCATGATACCGATTAGTCACAGAAGGTAAAACCCTTTTCAGTAATTGTTTTTACTGAAATGCGATTAACAATCACGAGGCACAGATTTGACCACAGCAAACCCAGAAAGTTTACAGCAGCCTATAAAAAACAACGAAAATTCAGAGACTCTGTGGCATTTGTATATAGTGCAAACACGTTTAGGTCATTGGTACACTGGGATCAGCACTAATGTTGAAAAGCGTTTTATGCAGCATCAAGCGGGAAAAGGGGCTAAAAACCTTAAAGGCAAGGGACCTTTAACACTTATCTATCAACAGCAGGTAGGTAATCGTAGTGAAGCAACTAAACTTGAAATAAGCGTAAAAAAGCTCAGCAAAGCACAAAAAAGGCAGTTTGTTTTAACCTCTGAACTACCCAAATAACTAACTTGGAAGCTTTTCAATAAATAGGGCTATTTTCGCCATGGCATATTCGAACAATGTAAAGTCGATGTGCGCCGTCGTGTCGGTGCTTTGATGATGATGTTTATCGTGTCCGATGCCAAAGTAAATATAAGGGATCCCCGCTTTAGCAAACGAATAATGGTCACTTGCTCTGCGCCAATCAACTTTGAGATCAAATAATCGATTCAGCCTTGCTGACGAGCTAGTTGCCATAAAGGTTAGCTGCTTATCAGATAGGGTTTTAATGTCAGTTTGATATTGCGCTAGTGATTGCTTATCTAAAAACGCATAGATACGCGGTTTTCGTGGGTTCACAACGAGCATATCTAAATTAATATTAAGTTTGATTTCGTCTTTATTAAGTGTCGATACTAAGTACTCGCTACCGTGCAGACCATTCTCTTCCGCGTCGGTTGCAACAAAAACTAATTGATAGGGCTGGGTGCTTTGTGCAAAGTGTTTAGCTAAATAAAGTAAAGCGGCAACGCCGCTGGCATTGTCATTAGCACCAGGATAAAGCCGACTGCCTTTTTGCCCTAGGTGATCATAGTGGGCAGTAAAAATAACTTTTTTACAGTTTTCACAGCGGCTATTTTGGGACGCAATAATGTTCCGCCCAGTAGCCTTGCTAAAGAATCCTGGTTGATAAGTAAAACTTTGTTCATTAACAGAATAGCCAAGAGCTATAAAGCGCTCTACTATGAAGTCGGCGGCTAATTTCGCGCCCTCGGTATTCGTTTTTCGCCCTGCCAATTGAGGCGATGTTAGCGTTATGATGTCTTGTTCTAAGTCTGTATTGGCAAATGCTTGCCCAGTGCTTATCAGTAAAGCACTAGCGGTAATCAATAAGCTTTGCAGTATGCGAGCGAAGCGCTTGTAATTTACTTTCGTAACGCTGTTTATCATGATCAAAGTCTGCTTTATTGTTTGCCATAGTTAAATACTTTTTAGCCAGTTTTAAGTCCCCCAATTGATAGTAGGTTCTCGCTAAACCAAAATCAGTATCATGCAGGGTTGGATTTAAGTCACGGGCTTTTTTGTAGTGCTTTAAGGCATCTTGATAACGGGCGGTTGTATAGGCGTCATTTCCTAAAGAAATATGATAATACGGGTTTGCTTGGCGCTTTTTATCAAGCTTGGCTAATATAGCTTGACCTTGCTCTTTACGATCGGTCAGATTGTAAAGTCTTGCTAAATTGCCTAATGCGGTGTTGTTGTCAGGATCTAAACTAATCGCGTATTGGTAGGCTGTTTCAGCATTTTGATAGTCACTTGTTAATCTGAATAATACCCCAAGGTTGCCCCATGCACCTGAGTAGTTGCTATCAATATCAACTGCCGCCTTGTAATAGCTAAAAGCAGTATCATAATCATGTTTTAGCATCGCAGCTGCACCTTTATTGTTATAAAACATTGCTGTGATGCGGGCTTTATTGATGTTGCTAGTTTTAAACGCTTCTTGGCGGCTGTTAGGGTCAAAGTCTATTACTAAAGAGCGCTCTTCTGGGTAAATGACTTTTCTATTTACCACAAGTTTTTGAGCTTCACTTACTTTTAAGTTGATATGGCCTGTGAGTAAATTAAAGCCATTATCAAGTGCCCAATATTCTGGGATATGCACTTTTTGAAATTGTCCTACAAGGCCAAGGTAGTCAGCAAGACTATAGGCTAAAATCGATAACGATAAACAGTTGGCGTTTAAATTTGAGTAGGCTTGATTAGCGGTTAAGGTCGCACCAGATTGATAAGATAAAGACGCATCGCCATTTTGCAACAGGAACTTCATCAAACGTTTAGTGCTTTGCAATGAACGGCTGTCTTTTGGAAAAGCACTATCAAGTTGCTCTTTAACATGTTCGCTTAATGCAAAAATCTCTTGTTGAGTTTCAACTGGGGTTTGAGTAAACGTATTACTTTGCGTCAAAGCAAATGGTGGGGGAGCGGTGTTATTTTCTGTACTACTACACGCTGTTAATAAGCAAAAGCTTGAGGCTAAAACAATGCTAGATAATTTCATCTGACCCTCTTAAATCATGGCCTAATACCATTTAAGTATAGGCCGTGAATGAAAAAGGGTCAGGGTTAACTGTTACAAAACGTGTCAGCGTTTATCAAATGTCGCAACAAGGTCATCAAGGGTTTGCGCACTGTTCGCTAAGTCTTTGATTGCTTGTTCACTGTCAATTTGTTCACGCATGACGTTGTCACTAATGTCACTTATTTGTTCAATATTGCGACCGACATCTGCCACAACATTACTTTGCTCTTCGGTCGCAGTTGCTATTAAGGTTGCCATATCGTTTATTTCATTGGCAGCATCGTTAATGGCATTAAGTAATTCAACAGAGCTCTGCATTGCATCAACGCTTAATTGAGCTTGTGATTTTGAGTGATTAATATGATTAACCACTAAATCAGAGGTACTGGTAAGTTCACTGATCATAGTTTGAATTTCAGTTGTTGATTGTGAAGTGCGATTTGCAAGTGCTCTTACTTCATCTGCTACAACAGCAAAGCCTCGGCCGTGCTCACCCGCACGAGCAGACTCAATCGCCGCATTAAGTGCTAACAAGTTAGTTTGCTCAGAAATACCCCTGATAGAGTCAACAATACTGGCAATGGCTTGCGTTTTGTTGGCCAGCTCGTTTACTTGCTCGGTGATATTATCGATATCACATGCCAGCTCTATTATCGCTTCTTTACTTTGCGTTACCTGAGTATGGCTTTGTTCAGTGTTCTGCTTACTATTCTCAGTAAGCTTAGCCGTGTTCGCTGCGCTTGAGGCAATTTCTTGCACTGTCGCACCCATTTCATTAATCGCCGCAGCAACCGAGATAGTTTGCTCTTTTTGATTATCAAGCGCTTCTGAGTTCTTCTGTGCTTGCTGAAATACATGATCAGCGCTTTGTCTGATTTCACTACTCTCTTGAGCTACTTGGCTAATTGCAGTTTCAATCTTAGAGATAAATTGGTTAAAGCCTGCAGATAAGTTAGCAAGTTCTGGCTGCTCAGAATCAGGAAGTCTATATGCTAAGTTAGCATCACCAGAGCCTAAACGGGTGAATAACTCAGCCATTTTCGACAGCGGCGATGAAAGCGTGCGTGCAAGCACTAAACCAGCAAAACTTGCAATTAGCGCAATGACTATTGCAAAGCTGATGATTTGCCATTGTAAAACCTGAATACTCGAAAATACCTCGTGCTTAGGCACTTGGGCAATAACAAATAAATCGGTGTTTTTAATTGGACTTGCAGCCACTAAGGTTGCTTCACCGTTGAGAACAATCTCTTGTAAATTGAAGTCGCTTTGCGTTTGCAGAGTACGCGTGATACCCGTTTTATAAACGTCATCCAACTTAGCTTTAGCGACTTTGTTCTCATCTTTATGCAGCTGAATGAGGCCGTTTTTATCGGCAACAAATACAAAACCGGTTTCTTCGATTTGGAAGCGCTGCAGCATAGCCTGCATATCGTCAATGCTTTTAGCAAGACCTGCTAAACCAATGCCGTTGGTTTGCTGGTGGTTTACAAACATTTTCACATCAGTCGGTGACTCTTGATAGATGCTGATAGAAAAAGGCTGTGCGGTGTTTGTAAACGCAAAAAACCAACCATCTTGTTCTTGCGTTAAAACGCGCAAGAAGCCGTCTTGGTTCCAATATTGTGCAGTTTCACGATTAGCCCACGAAGCGGTTGCTAAATCGTATTGCTTAACAAGGCGGTTAAGTTCTTTTAGCAGTGTTTTATCATCAGTATTACCTGAACGCGCCCACTCTAATACAAATTCGTTACTAGAGAGTTGCTCAGCTGCACTGATCATTTGATTTATATCGTGAGTAATATAGTTATCAATTGCTTGAAGTTTGCTAGGTAATTCAGATTCAATCATTCGTTGTTCGATGATTTGTTTTGCACTGTATATCGCTGTTGCGCCGATTAACGCAGCAACAATGAGGGCAATTGAACTGCCAAGCAGAGTAATTTTTTTAGTAATGGTGAGTTGATTTAACGCCATGAAAGTGTCTTAGTTTACAACATTTAAGTCAGTAATTTTAGCATACACTTTACAGATGACGAATCAATGTAGGGACAAAAAAAAAGCCCAAAGCATATAAGCAATTGGGCTTGGTTTCTAACAAGCGAAACTTACTTTCCAGGGTTAAACAATTTTCTTCATTGCTGACATGTAACCACGTAGCTTGCTACCAATGATTTCAACCGGGTGCTCGCGTAGTGCTTTATTCACGGCAATTAAGGTTTGGTTATCAACTTGGTTGCTAGCACTATCAAGTCCTTTACCAATCACATCAGTGTCGATGTCTTTCATAAAGTCTTGTAGCAGCGGTAAACACGCGTGGTTGTATAGGTAACAGCCATACTCTGCAGTATCTGAAATAGTTCGGTTCATTTCGAAAAGCTTCTTACGAGCAATGGTGTTTGCGATAAGCGGCGTTTCGTGTAGTGATTCATAATAAGCAGATTCAGCGATGATACCTGCCGCAGTCATGGTTTCGAATGCAAGTTCAACACCTGCTTTAACCATTGCAACCATTAAAATACCTTGGTCGAAGAATGCTTGCTCGCTGATCTCTTGGTCGGTATTTTGTTGCTTTTCGAATGCAGTTTCGGCAGTTTCTGCGCGCCATGCTAGTAATTTTGCGTCATCTTCAGCCCAGTCAGCCATCATACCGCGAGAGAATTCGCCGCTGATGATATCGTCCATGTGCTTGTTATAAAGTGGACGCATAATTGTTTTAAGCTCTTCACTTAATTCAAATGCTTTCACTTTTGCTGGGTTTGATAAACGGTCAAGCATGTTTGTCACGCCACCATACTTAAGCGCTTCAGTGATCACTTCCCAACCGTATTGGATTAGTTTTGATGCGTAACTTGCATCAATGCCTTTTTCCACCATTTTGTCGAAGCAAAGTAGTGAGCCTGTTTGTAACATGCCACATAGAATCGTTTGCTCACCCATTAAGTCAGATTTAACTTCTGCAATGAATGATGACTTTAGTACACCCGCACGATGACCACCGGTACCTGCTGCATATGCTTTAGCTTGCGCTAAACCATGGCCTTGAGGGTCGTTTTCTGGGTGAACGGCAATTAATGTTGGTACACCAAAGCCACGTTTGTATTCTTCACGTACTTCTGAACCAGGGCACTTAGGTGCAACCATGATTACTGTTAAGTCTTCACGGATTTGCATGCCTTCTTCAACAATGTTGAAGCCGTGTGAATAAGCAAGTGTTGCACCTTGTTTCATTAGCGGCATGATGGCAGTTACAACAGCCGTATGTTGTTTATCAGGCGTTAGGTTTAATACAACATCTGCTGTTGGGATAAGCTCTTCATAAGTGCCTACAGTAAAACCATTTTCAGATGCGTTTAAGAAAGATTGACGACGCTCAGCAATCGCTGATTCACGAAGTGTATAAGAAACATCTAAACCTGAATCACGTAAATTTAAACCTTGGTTAAGGCCTTGTGCGCCACAACCGACAATAACGAGTTTTTTCCCTTTTAAAGCGTCTACACCATCAGCAAACTCTGCTGGGTCCATAAATTCACACTGCGCTAATTGCGCTAACTGCTCTCTTAAAGGAAGAGTATTAAAATAATTCGCCATTGTTAGTGTCCTATAAATACAATTTTGTTAGAAAATCAAAGAACCGACGTAGTGTTCTTTGTATGTGTTAACACTATGCAATTTTTTACCTTGCGTAAAATGATATATTTGAATTAAAGTGTTTCATAAAATGAAATGGTAGCGATATGGATCACAAACATCTTAATTACTTTTTGGCGTTAGCTAAGACGCTGCACTTTGCCAGAGCCAGTGAGCTTTGTCATATCAGTGCGCCAACTTTGAGCCGCAACATCAAGCAACTTGAAGAAGAGGTTGGGGTAGTGCTGTTTAATCGGGACAATCGCACCGTCAAATTAACCCGCGAGGGTGAGTCATTTATTGAGTACGCTAATGCGACGCTGGCTAACTGGCATCGTTTTAAGGCTAATGTGCAAGAGCCGCAACAGCATGTTTATGGCAATGTCAGTATTTATTGCTCGGTAACCGCCTCATATAGTTTTTTACACCAAATACTTGAGCAACTGCGAATGCAACATCCATATATTGAAATTACCCTCAATACAGGTGATCCCGCTCTTGCAATTAATCGTGTTTTAGATGGCCATGAAGATATGGCAATTGCTGCAAAACCTATGAAGTTACCGGGGCAAATAGCCTTTACCAGCGTTGGTTACTCACCATTAGTACTGATTGCACCAAAAATAGCATGCCCGATCAGCGAAAAGCTTTCTGCTAATGAACAAATTGATTGGTCAGATTTAGAGTTTATCGTTGCTGAGCAGGGGTTATCAAGGCAACGTCTTGAACAGTGGTGGCGTAAAAAAAATATTCATGGCCGTATATACGCGCAGGTTGCAGGCCACGAAGCCATGGTTTCTATGGTGAGCTTAGGTTTAGGTATTGCCATGGTGCCCAAAATTGTATTGGATAACAGCCCACTTAAAGATAAAGTACAAATAGTGAGTGATGCGGAGCAGACTATTGCTGGATTTGAAATTGGCCTAGCTGTTTTAAATAAAGAGCGCCATGATCCGGCACTCAACGCCATTTGGAGTATTGCTCAATCGCTTACTCAGCAAGCAATTTAGCTTACTTTCTCGTAATTGCTACTTTATAGTCAACAATATTATGTTGATACAAATGGTCTATTCTTTATAGTTATTTAGTATTGGTTTTTGTAAAAAAGTTTCGTGTTTTTTACTGGTTTTACACTGCTAAAATCCTTTTTCATTGATTTTTCTTTTTGTGTTGTTAACTTAATTAAAATAATAAAATTTTCATGGCCTAGACTCATGATACTTTCAGCGCAAGCCGAACATTCTTTAAGCTACTCGAGCCATTGTTTGAAGCTCGCAATTCCCTTAATGGTAAAATACAAAATGCCAATTTCACCGCTTAATTATGCGCTTTGGTATTGCTATGTTAGTGAAAAGAATCAAGACTTAAATAAAGAGCTTGATAGTATTATTAAAAAATACAATACCTGCAGTCATGAGCAGGCAAAAAAACTTTTCAACAAATACTTATCTAGAGATGATTTAGCTCTTTTTTATCAGCTTTCGAGTGGCTTTAATGATGTTGTTGGTAAGGTGCATCAAGATATCAATGAAGCACTTAGTTATTCAGCAGATTTTAACGAAGCCCTACAAGAATGCCGAGAAAAGCTAAATACAGCTGATATAAGCCAAGAAAGTGGTTTTGATGATGTACTTGATTGTGTAGAGCGTTTAAGTGATGAATCAGCAGCTTTACAAAGCCGTGCACAAGATTTTCAAAATCAGCTTGCGCTGGCTTACTCTGAAATTACAGAATTGAAACAAGAGCTTGTTAGGTCTAGAAGTAAAGCCGAAAAAGATCCACTTACAGGGCTATATAATCGCGGTAAATTTGATGAAGATATCACGAGGTTTTGTCAAACCAATAACCTAGCCGAAGTCGCCGTTCTTACTATGGTCGATATCGATCACTTTAAACAATTTAACGACACCTTTGGCCATCAAAAAGGGGATCAAGTTTTGCGTGCAGTTTCAGCAAAACTACTTAAACATGTATCTAGTGTTGGTCAGGCCTATCGTTATGGTGGTGAAGAGTTTTGCTTCACCGCACAGTTTGCCAGTATCAGTGACATGACTAACTTTACCCAGCAACTTCGTCAAGCTGTAACCAAATTACAAATCAAAGACCCTAAATCTAATAAGGTGTTAAGCCAAGTCACTGCCAGTTTTGGTATTGCTATAAAAGCTAAAACTAGTAACCCAGAAAAACTCATAGCAAAAGCTGATAAAGCACTCTATTTAGCCAAAGAGCACGGTCGTAATCGCATCGAAATCGTCGAAGAGTAACAAACTTAATCGATATATGTATCAAATTTGTGAATAGTTGTAACCTTGCAACGACAGTTTGTTCACATCTTGATATTATGGTCTTATTGCAAAAACCTCTTTGGTCGTAAAATAACAATGAAATCTCAAACGATCAGGATGTGCGCAGCGGTGTATGCCTTGTTTGGCATGTTATTGAGTCAAGCAAGCGCTGATGATTCAACGCGCACTGAACGTGAAAGCCGTGTGGCAAATCAACAGATTGATACCCAGCAGTGGCACCTAAGTATTAATACGGGAGCTGGGGTGATCACGAACCCGCTTCATGGTGGTGATAACTTACCATTAATTGTGATGCCTGAAATCGCATTTTATGGTGAAAAATGGTTCTTTGATAATGGCCGTTTAGGTTATTCATTCCAAGAAAGCGATACTCATGTTGTTAATTTTGTTACCGAGTTCAACCCTGAGACTCGCTTCTTTATAGATTTTCACCCAAGCAATGTTTTTGCACTGCAAACATCGAATAGCTTTATTGTTGAATCGACTACCAGTAATGAACTGGCAGAAAAGTCAGTATCTACGAACGATATTAAAAAAAGACGCTGGGCCCTAGATGCAGGTATCAGTTATCACTATATTCAGAATAATCATGTGATTTCTTTACAAGCACTAGCCGATGTTTCAGGTGTTTATAAAGGTCTGCGTAGTGCCTTACAATGGCAGTCACATCACCGAATAGGAAACCTATCTGTCGCACCTAGCCTTGGGGTTTGGTACAAATCAGCCAGACTAAATGATTATTTTTATGGTTTATCGGCTAAAGAGTCCTCATATGGGGAAATTGATGTTGGCAGTAGCTGGCAACCTTATGCTAAAATCGACGCCCGTTGGCCCCTGAGTGAGACCAACTCTCTTCGTTTTCATTTAGCATATTATGACTACTCAGCCGTGGATGACAGTCCGCTTTTTGAACACACGTATTCGATGACTGCATTTATAGGATTCAATCATATTTTTTAATATGAAGTATTTTGTTTTTAGTCTGTGTGTGTTTGCTGCTGTTATTTGGGCTACCCCAAGCCATGCGCAAGCGACTCAGTTCGACATTTCGCCAAAAGTGTGTGTTGTATTACAACAGCACGAATTTTGTGATCTTGAATTAAAAATCAGCTGGCAAACTAAACAACCTCAAGATCTGTGTTTGTTTCAAAATAACCAACAAATTCAATGCTGGAACAACAGCAAGAAAGGGCTATTTAGCCATAAAGCGCGGGTTCAGGTTGAAACAATATACTCCTTAGTCAATTCGCACACGGGGAGCAAAATCGCGACCGCAAAAGTCGAAGTGCAAAGCACCGAAGCAAAAACAACGAGGCGTAGGTTACGCTCACCGTGGAGCTTTTTTTAATTCAGGAGCAACCAATGGCAAAGATTTTACTTGTTGAAGATGATCTCGGCTTACAGCAGTTAACACGTGATTACCTTCAACATAATGGGTTGGATGTTGCGGTCCTTGAACGCGGCGACGAAGTATTTGAATACCTAGAAAACAACCCAGTTGATTTAATGATTTTAGATGTCATGTTACCGGGTAAAGATGGCTTTAGCGTATGCCGTCAGGTACGTGATAAATTTAGCTTACCTATCTTAATGCTGACAGCTAAAGGTGAAGACTTTGACCAAGTGATTGGCCTTGAACTTGGCGCAGATGATTATGTAATTAAGCCTGCAGAACCTCGTGTATTGTTAGCACGTATCAATGCCTTGTTACGTCGCGGTCAAGCTGCAAACAAAGCGCCAGAAGAGCTTAGCTTTGGCGATTTAACCATTGATAAAACTAGCCGCATTGTTACACTTAAAGGCAGTGAAATTACACTGACTTCTCATGAATTTGAGCTGCTTTGGTTGCTTGCGTCAAATGCAGGTGAAGTGCTAAGTCGTGAGCATGTCCATCAACATATGATTGGTCGTCAATATGATGGTTTAGACCGAACCGTTGACGTACGTGTATCGCGTATCCGTAAGAAATTAGGTGATAACAGTGATAAACCATACCGAATTAAAACAGTTTGGGGACAGGGTTACCTTTTCGTATCTGACGCTTGGGATATGTAATAATTAATGGGGAAACTATTTGCAAGCTTATATCTTTACATAATAGTTTCTCTGTTTCTAGTTAGTGGGGTCATAGAGCAGTTATGGCCCTACGAAGAAACGCAACAGCAAATAGCCTTAGACCAAGAGTTTGGTAAATCTCTTTGGTTATTAAGCCAAACTGAAAATGGCTTAGCGACACTCCAACAAGAATTCGAAAGCGAGATAATTAACCTCACCGACCTTGCTTTACCAAGTGACCTAAAAACGCAGCTGCAAACTGACCACTACCTATATTTGTTTAACCAAGAGCAAAAAGTCGTTTGGTACATAGCCCTCAATAACACTCAGCTTTTGCAAGTAGGCCCACTTTCTATTGAAAACCCCAACTTTAGCTCCGTTTGGCCTTACTTTTTATTACTGACCGTGATTGGCCTGCCAATTGGACTTTGGAGCCTGTTACTTTGGCGAGACTTTAATAAATTGACGCTCGCCTGTGAAGCTGTAGGAGGGGCGCAAGACTTTGAGCTTCACGATGCTTCTAAATCTTTTTTTCTGCCGATTACTGATACTTTAAACGCGATGCAAGAGCGTATTCAGTATCTACTGGCTGCGCAGCAAGAGCTAACTTCTTCCGTTTCTCATGAGTTTAGAACACCCCTTGCGCGTTTAAAGTTTGCTGTTGCTATGCTCGAAGAGCAAATCGAGAATGAAAAGTCGTATACATACATTGATAACATGCAGGCTGATATTGCAGAGCTTGAAGCACTGGTGTCAGAAATGCTTGAATACGCACGACTTGATTCACACCAACCAAGCTTAAAGCCCCGTTCCTGTGACCTAACAGCGCTTACCAATAGTGTGGTGAATAAACTCGAGTTTGCTACTGATATAGAGGTAGCAGTTACTGCACCTAAGCAGCTTTACTACGAGTGTGACGAGCATTTTATGGCGCGTTGTATTCAAAACCTATTAGGCAATGCACAAAAATACGCCAACCATAAAATTCATGTAAGTCTAGAAGAGTTGGATGATTCGATACAAATAAGTGTTGAAGACGATGGTCCTGGGATCGCTAAATCTGAGTGGCAAAGTATATTTAAGCCATTTACTCGTTTAGATAAAAGCCGAGACAAGAAAACCGGCGGCTTTGGGTTAGGGCTTGCCATTGTTGCTAAAATTGTTAGTTGGCATCAAGGGCAGTCTGAGGTGTGTGATTCACCTTTAGGTGGAGCTAAATTTACTATTCATTTGTTTAAAAGTAACTCGCTTTAAATTGCAGGCATAAAAAAAGCGCCTAGGGCGCTTTTTAAAGATTAAAACCAAAAATAAACAAGTAGCAAAGTAATAGACCGCACTTAATTATAAAAGTTCGAAAAAAGTTTAATTATTTTTCATCTAATAATGGCATTAGCATTTTTTCAAGGCCATTGAGCTTCACTTCATACATCATTGCTAGCTGTGCACCTAACTGGGAATCAGGAAATCCTTGCTGTTTAAACCACACTAAGTAAGGCTCTGGCAGCAACAATAAAGGGCGACCAGCATACTTTCCAAATGGCATTTTAGTATTTATGGCGCGTTTTAATTGAGCTGTATCCATCTTTATCTCAAAGAAATTTTAAAGTTAGATGATACGGTAAAAAGAGGAGAGAAAATAGGCTGTGACGGGCAAGAAACAGCCTATTTAGTGAGGGATGTAGGCCCTCAGAATAACAACCACTAATTAATTACGGCTATTAGTGTAGCTGGTGACGACGCTTTTTCGTGAAGCCAAGTTTATTTAGCTTAACGACAATAGCTGGGTCGTCGATTCGTTCTGGTGTTTCACCATCACGAAGAAAATGATCGCTTGGTACTTGATATACATCGAGCATCTTGTTGAATAGCACTGTTCTGATATCCATTGCAGTCATGCCATTATTTTGTAACTCATCAAGTTGCTGCTGAATATCTGAAAGTTTCCCAGCACGTGCGTCATCCGTGTTTGCTAAAAATTCGTTGGTAAACTTATTTTTCATTTAAACAACCTCAATCCATCTAACAGTGCTGAATTAAAAAACAGCGGTACTACACCACACTGTTAAACTTTTTTGTGTTAAAAATAGATACTTAGCTAAGTACCTTGAAATTAATTCTACTCTTTTTTTTAGCCTGATTGCTAATCTGGATGTAAAGCTTTGTAAATAAGCTTGACCCAATAGAGGGACTGATTTGGCTTGTCGTGAAAACTAGTTAGCCAACTAACTGAATACAGTGAAAATAATTCTCAGTACCATGAAAAGGTACCGAGAATTATTTTTTACATTAAGAGAAAAGTTTTTGTTTTACATGCTCTGCGAAGCCGCTACCAGCTTCTAAATAGAAGTTATAAGTAGAGTCGACCCCCATATCTTCTAGTTCTTTTTGCTGATCTGGATAGTTTGCAATCGCCGTAACTTGACCTTCATAACCAGAAGCTCGGAGTTGTTCTAAGGCAAAAATATTTTGCATGTGTTTTGGCATTGCAAGCATCACCATACCTACATGTGAGTGGTTTACCCGCTGCCAAAAGTCAGGGTCAGTGGCATCAGCAAGTAACACCCGGCGGCCTCGGCTAATATGTTTGTCAACAACATCTGGCTTAATATCAATACCAGCGACAAGGTTTGGGTGAGTTTGACTGATTGTTTCATAGGCACCTGTACCAATTCGGCCCATACCAAAGATCACGATTTTAGTGTCATTTAGATTTACTGGCAGCTCTTCTGAAAGACGGCTGTCGCTTTCAAATTTAAGTAGCCAATGTTCTATTTTTACATACACTTCATTCGAGCGTTTATTTAATGGTGATGCGAGTATAAAGGTGATTGACACAGCGATAGCCATCACGGCTAGCCATTCAGATGTAATCATATTGCTGGTGGCTGCAACGGCGCAGACTATCAAGCCAAATTCACTGTAATTAGCTAAGCTAAACGCGCTTAATAATGAAGTACGAGCACGTAATTTAAACGCGTTTGTTAGCACATAATAAAGTGCAACTTTTAAAGGCAGAACTAAAATAATGATGAGTGCAACAATCACGGCATGGCTGGTCAGCTCAGCATTCAAACCAATGTTTAAGAAAAAGCCAACCAGCAACACGTCTTTTAAATTAAGAAGTGACTTTGATAATTCACCAGCTTTTTTATGCGATGCGAACATCATACCGATAATCAACGCACCTAAATCACCTTTAAGACCTGCAAATTCGAATGCCTGGTAACCAATAATCAGCGCAAAGAAAAAGCCGAACAGGGGTAATAACTCACCGTGTTTTGAGCGATTTAATACCCAAAACATCACTGGGCGTAAAATAGGTAAACCCACTAATAATGCCAAAGCCCAAATGTTAGGGGCTTTACCTGTGCTGATGGCTAAGAAGATAACGGCAAAGATATCTTGCATAACCAAAATACCAATGGCGATTTTACCATGGAGGCTAGCCATTTCACCGCGTTCTTCAAGTACTTTTACGGCAAACACGGTGCTAGAGAAGCTAAAAGCAAAGCCGACTAATAATGCACTTTGCCAAGTAAGCTCGTTAAATAGTGGCAGTGCAAGGGCACCAAGCAACAACATAAAACCACTAAATAACGTACTGCTCAAAACAATATGCATTGAGGCGGGCGCCCAAACTTGTGGTTTCATTAAGTTTGATACTTTGAGCTTAAGACCAATGCTAAACAATAATAAAGTAACACCCAAGCTTGCCAACGTATTCAGCAGCTCGGTTGTCTTATATCCATATAGGTTGAGTGCAAAACCCGCTAATAAAAAGCCGATAAGAGGAGGCAGCTTTAACTGATAAACAGCAAAGCCACAAACGAACGCGGTAGCAAAGTAGATTAGTTCCATAGTTTTTCTTTTGACTTCATTTGTTAGAAGTGTAGCGAAATATTTGTAGTTGGAAAACAATATCAGACAGTAAGAGTTCAAAAAATAAGCACTTATACATGATTTATTGATTAATCCGCCAAAAGCATCATTTTTTCGCTGACATTAGCTTTTAATTGTGGTTAAGATGCATTAACAAAGGAATTTAAGCCATAGGTTAGAAGCTGGCTTAAGGAGAAAAGATGTTTAAGAAAATCCTTGCATCAGTAGGTATTGGTGCAGCAAAAGTTGACACTGTACTTGAGACAGAGCATTTACAACCGGGTCAAAAATTTAATGCCGTTATTGTTATTAAAGGCGGCGATGTTGATCAAGACATATCGGGTTTAGACTTAGCGCTGATGACACGTGTTAAAGTCGAAGGTGAAGATGGTGAGTACTTTACAAACCATGTAATTGAAAAGTGGCGAATTACAGATATCGGCACGATTGCAGCAGGTGCTGAAAAACATATTCCATTTGAAGCACGCCTGCACTCAGAAACACCAATCACAGAAATTAACGCTGGTTATAACCAATCACATGTGTGGCTAGAAACAGGCCTAGATATTGATTTAGCGCTTGATCCAACTGATCGTGATGCACTTCACATTTATCCTAATGATGCCGTGAGCACGTTAATGGAAGCGATGGATAGACTTGGTTTTAGCCTAGTGAAAGCGGATGTTGAAAAAGGCTTTTTAAGAGCACCTACATTCCAATCACATTCGGGATGCTATCAAGAGCTAGAGTATCGACCAAACAGCCGAAGCCTATTTGGTCTTCAAGAGATAGAGTTGTCGTTTGTCCCTGAAGCGCACAAAACTCATGTACTGATTGAACTTGACCGTGCCTTTAGAGGGGATGGTTATGTCGATTTAACTATAGAGCATGATCATGTAAATCTGTCGCAGCTGTGTGATCAGCTAGAACGATTATTTGCTTAGGCTAACTGCTATTAAGTTAGTTAAAACCCAGCTACGGTTGGGTTTTTTTTAGTCTTCAAAAAGGAGAATTATGTTTTCTGTTAAGAGTTATAGTGAACTCAGTAAAGATGAATTATTTGCCATTTTACGGGCGCGGGTTGATGTATTTGTGGTAGAACAAACTTGCCCTTACCCAGAAATTGACGAAGTAGATAACAATGAACTGACCCAGCACGTGTTCTTGTTTAAAGATCAACAAGTGGCAGCCTATGCACGATGCTATAAAAAGAATGAGCAATTTAGCGCATTTGGTCGTGTGCTGGTAGCAGAGCAATTTCGTGGTGAAGGTTTGGCGAGTAAGCTTGTGCAAACTGCGATAGACACATGTAAAGAGCATTGGCCTGACAAAGCGATTATGATTGGTGCTCAGTGTTATTTAACTGGGTTTTATCAGCAATTTGGTTTTGAAAATGTGGGCGATGATTACCTAGAAGATGGCATTCCACATCAAGATATGTGTTTGAAGTAGCCTAAATGGCCACTTCAAACATAATCATTTGTTAGCTTAACAGAGAGTTAGCAAATACGAGCGAAATGGCTAGTGGGCAAATAAACTTGATATACCATGGCCATACTTTCCAGAAGAAGCTATTGGCAGCTTCAGGGCATCCTTGTTGAATTTCTTTTAGCAGTGACGCGCGATGCCAAATCCAACCAACAAAAATACAACACATTAAGCCTAGAATAGGTTGGCCAATCTTAGTGGTTAAGGTGATCACAAAGCCAAACAAGGTGCCTAAGTTAAAGACAATTGTAAAACTAATGAGCGCAATAATACCGCCAATGATCCATGTAGCTTGCACACGCTTTAGCGCAAAGCGTTCAACAGCATAAGAAACCGGTGCTTCTAGCATCGAAATCGATGAGGTTAACGCTGCAATACTCATTAACGCAAAAAATGCAAAGCCAACAAAAATACCCACATCACCCATGCTGGTGAATAGCGCCGGCAGCACTTGGAATACTAAGGTATCTTCTGAAAGTAGTGCGCCTTCAGCAGAGAAAATTTGTACGCCTTGAGCTTGAGCCACATACATAGCTGGAATAATGAGTAAACCGGCTACAAAGGCAATGAACACATCGATTAAAGTCACATAAGCGCCTAACGATACTAAGTTCTCTTTTTTGCTAATGTATGAGCCGTAAATGATCATTACGCTGGTACCAAGCGACAATGAGAAAAATGCTTGTCCAAGTGCATTCACTAATAACTCAGGGTTTAAAATCGATGAAAAGTCTGGCACTAAGTATGCTTTTAGACCTTCCATTGCGCCATCTTGCGTCATTACATAGATGATTAGCATAAACAAAATACCTAACAGGGCAGGCATTAAGCGCTTAGACCATTTTTCGATGCCGTTTTCTACGCCCTTAGAGATAATAGAGACGGTTAAAATAATAAATGCGGCAGTAAATATGAGGTTTCTTGATAGTGATTGCTCACTAAGCCAGGTGCCAGTTTGCTCTTGCCCGGCTAATTGCGCAACAGGTTCAAGGGTCGCACTCAGCATCCAGCCTGCGACGATAGCATAGAAGCTTAAAATTAGACCCGCACAAATAATACCGCCAAAACCTACCATGAAGGCAAACTTCTTTTGCCATGCTTGATTTGTTACTTTTCGAAGTGAAGTGACGGCATTAGCTTGACCGTGACGACCAATCACTAACTCAGCCATTAAAGCAGGATAAGCAAGACAAAATGCTAACACTAAATAAGCCACTAAAAACGCGGCACCGCCATTACTTGCAGTTTGTGTTGGGAAACCCCAAATATTTCCTAAGCCAACAGCAGAGCCTGCTGCAGCCATAATAAATCCAAAGCGGGAGCTGAACTCCCCACGTGATGCGCTCATATTATTGTTACTTCTCTATTTGTGACGGCGCTGACAATCTACTCGAATTAACACTAAATAAAAAGGGTTAATCATCCGCATTTTCGTTGTTCTTCGTTATGTGCGAGCTGTCAGCGTAGAATTCGTGCAATTGCGCATTACAATACGAAACAATTAACACAAATGAAACATGTTTATTGGCTTTTATTTTGAATTCGTAAGGTGAAACAGGCGCCACCTAGTTGCTTACTTTTTGATACTTCGACCGTCCCGTGGTGCCAATCAACAACTTTCGCTACGATTGCAAGGCCAAGCCCGTAGCTTTCTCCATCCCGGTTACGATGTGTTTGTTCTTGGAAAAATGGACTAAATACTTTTTGCCAGTTTTGTTCGCTGACACCCGGGCCGTCATCTTCAATTTTTATGGTAACGGATTCATTGGTACTCGTAGCACTGAGTAAAATTTCTGATTCAGCAAAGTCGCAAGCATTACTTAATAAGTTAACAATGGCGCGAGCTAACCAGTGTAAATCAGCACAAATATCACCGCCTTCAACTCGGTGATTAATGTGCAAGCTTTGTTGTTCAAGCTTAGGCTCAATTTGATGAATTAAAGTAAGAATATAGGTTTCTAGATCAGAATGATTAAAGGTCAACTGATTCGCTTTTTGCTCAAGGGTTGCAAATGCCAAGTAACTTTTTAGCATAGACTCCATTTGGTCTAAGTCGTTTTCCATCCGAGCAAGATACTCAAGGCGCTTTTCGTCATTAGGGCAGTCTTGCGCTGCTTCGAGACCAAATCGCAAGCAGGCGATAGGTGTGCGAATATCGTGAGATAAACTTGATGCCATTAACTTATTCTCATCAAGAAGTTTTTCAATTTGACTCGCCATACGGTTAAATGTCAGCTCAACATCTTTGATATAGGTAAAGTGAGATAAGTGAATACGGCTTTTTAAATCACCTTTAGCAAAGCGTTGTGCCGCTTCGTTTAATACGGTTAAACGCTTGGCCAGTGGCGCAATGATAAAGCCCATAAATACGCATAACCCAGCGTAGAACAACAAGGTGAGTAATACATCGTTGCCTTGATCGTGTGTTAAGTCTTTATCTAAACGCATTTTTAAGTGGTGTGTGCCTAAAGCTGCTTCACTATAAAGTAAATAGTAGCCTTGCTGATCTTCGAGGATAAGGCCACTAGGTTGGGTCATTTGTGTTAACAATGAATGAGGTAGCGCAAGCGACTGTGTAGGGCGATACTCTAGTTGCACAGCAAAGTTTTGGTTAATTTCTGTAATAGCCTGCTCACGATCTTTAGCATCATGCTTAGCAAGTTGCTTTGCAAAGCCTTTAATCATTTGTGTTTCGCTAGAAAACACATCCTGAGGTGTTTGGGTTTGTTGGCTAAAAGCATCAATTAGCCAACCCAACACGATGATTGAAAGCAGGGCACTGCCAAGGAGTGAGATATAAAACTTTTTCACAGGCGCGAGTCGTTATTGCCAAGCGTTGGCAACAAGTAAATAGCCTTTGCCCCAGATAGTTTTAATTTTTTCTGGGTGCTGAGGGTCATCATTAAATTTTTTACGTAATGATGAAATCAGCACATCCACACTTCTGTCTAAGCCATCATATTCGCGCCCTTTTGTTGCCTTAAATACTGCGTCACGGGATACTACCTGGCCTGCATTACTGGCTAGATAGTTTAGTAAAAGGTACTCAGCACTTGAAATATGCACTTCTTCGTTTGCTAAATATACAGTACGTGACTCAGTATTGATTGATAATTTACCCACATTGATAAGTTCTGAGTTTGCTGTAGATTCTTGAGTATCTGATTTAGAGCGAAGTGCCGCTTTTATACGTGCTAATAAAGCGCGAGGGCGAACGGGTTTCATCATGTAATCACTGGCACCTACTTCAAGGCCAATTACTTCATCCATTTCATCATCACGCGCTGTTAGCATAATAATCGGGGCCTGATAAAACTGTCTTAAATCACGGCACACACTTATACCGTCTTGACCCGGAAGCATAATATCTAACAAAACTAAGTCAGGGGTTGTTTTACGTACCTGCTCAACGACTTGGTCGCCACGTTGGCATATGGTTGTTTGGTAGCCTTGTTCAATTAAATATTCCGCAACCCAATTGGCGAGAGAAATATCATCTTCTACTAATAAGATAGTTCCGTAATGTTCCATTATTTACTCCTGCTTAGAACAGCCGCCAACGACGTTTCTTCTGACGATTTTGATAGACCCACTGTAATTGTATTTCAGTGCTTGCGACAACCTTACCGTTATCACTGCTTATAAGTTCAAAACCTATGGTTTGTGCTGAATCAAATTGGTATCTAAATAAGCCTTTTTGTTGCATCAACCAGCACTGAATAATGTGCTTGCTTTGTGCGTTACGTAAGCAGTAATTGCCAACTTGCTCTTGATGCCATGTTAAATCAACTTCTGCGAAGCAATTTCTACCTTCACGCAGCGCTACGCAAGTGTCGGGCAGGGCAACTAACGCATTTTCAATATCTTTCTTACCTGCAGACTGTTGCTCAGCGAGTAATGGCCCCGACAGTAATAAGGTAAAGCACAAGTAATACTTAGAAAACATAACGCACGCCTACCTTGGCTTTATGCTGATACTCTTGAGAAATTATAGGGCTTTGGTGAATATCGTTTGAAAACCAAGTCGATAACCAACCAGTTAGAAACACCCAATGCCTGTTAATTGGGTATTCTGCATGAAATTCAAAAATAAGGCTGTAAGAGGTATCTGGGTTATATACAGGGCGATTTTCTAGCGCTTCAGCTTCTGAAATGCCAAAGTAGTAATTTGTAAAATCTTCTGAGTAGGCACTTAAGCCAACGCCAGAGCGAAATTCCCAATTTCGCCAAGGGATGATCTGGCTAAAAAAGGAATTCATCACCCAGCCATTATGTGCTCCTGAAATATCATGTAAGTACTCAAATGATATTTGCGAATTTTCAAATCGACGTGATAGGCGAAGGCCTACATCAAAGTCGTAGTCGCGTGTTCTGATCCCTTCAAGCTCTTCGATAACATCGTTACCATAAATATTTAAGCCTGTTTCATCAAAGCCAGATTGAACGTTGGTGCCGACAATATCTAAGCCCCATTCAAATTTATCGATAACGCTGTAACCTAGGGTTAAACCGCCGCTAAGTTGGCTTTGGTCGTAATCGAGGTAAAAGCTGTTGTAAGAAACGGCGAGGTGTACGTCAGGCTCTATACCATCATTGTAAGAGTCCATGCCTATAAGGTAAGAATCTTCAATGTAGTAACCTAAACCAATGCCCCAGTCCCATGCAAAGCCTTGGCTTGGCTCTAAAGTATTGTCTGCATAATAGCGGTTACTTGCTTGGCTTGTGGTACTAAGCAAGGTTAAACATATCAATAATAGGGCACTGTAAGCTCGCAATGTTGCTTCCTTGTCTGTTAGAAAGGGTAATAGCTTATAGTATATTGTTAAGGAGTTCCTGTAATCTGTAAAAAAATGTACTAGCAGGAATTAGAAATGTAAGAAAGTGTTGCAAATTCAAGAAGGAAGCTGTTTGCCTATGGGCAGACAAACAGCAAAAGCTAGTTACTGAACCTTAATTTTATCGATTAAAATACTGCTCAGGTAGTACTGCATCATAGGTGTAAGCGCGCTAATTTCAGTGCGGTTACACGGGCCTTGCTCTTTTTTTAAGGCGGTCATTTGCGTGATTGTTTGATAAGCAGGAACCGTCACTTCTTGATTAATTCGCGCCATGCGAGCTTGTTCCGAGTTTTGTTCGTGCACAAAGCTCGCTACTTCAAGCTCATTCTTGATTACTTGCTGTTGCACAAAGCTATAAATTAGTGGTTCACGATGAAAGCTTGCGCTATCAATCGATGATTTTGCGAACCACACAACATCACCAGTTCGCTTGTGAGTTAAGCGCATGCTTACTTGGCCTAAAATAGTCGCACATTGCTGAACGGGAAACTGTTTTGCAACTTCATCAAATAAAGGCAGAGGCTTTTCTGGTTTGACTAATTGATATTCTGTGTCTTCAATCAGTTCAAGATCAAGCTGGTGAATAGATAGGGTATAATCTGCTTGAGTAGCCTCTTTAACTACATTTAATTGTTTGGCTGCAAGTGCTTCAGTAAGCTGACCATACAGGGTATCAGTCACACTGGTTTTGTCGGCAACTATCACCACAGTTTGGTTTTTACTCACTGCATGTGCAGGCAACTGTACTGACTTCACTTTAGGAGCAGCATGCTCTGTTTGGTACTCAACTTGAAAACGCTGGCTTTGTAAGCTTGGTTTCTTTGGCATCGAAAGTAATGGAGCTGGTTCAGGTTTTAGGGCACAACCAGCTGAAATTAAAGTAAAAAACAAAACTACAAGTAAGCGCATGAAAAATAGTCTACCCATAAAAATTTAAGATTGAACGTATTGTACGTTAGTCGAGACAAAAGTTCATGATATTATGTTATGAGAAACTTCCAAAACAGGCATAAAAAAAATAAATAATGAAGTACAGCTTATCTTTAATTCCTTTTCTTTTTTCTTTAACACTGCTTTTAGTTAGCGGTGAAGCTGCTTCGAGTGATAAGCAATGGCAAACATTCGTTGCTGATTATAATAAACACCTCACCCGAAAATTAAAAAGTAAAGGGATCCCGGGTGGCTCATTAGCGATTGTAAATATTGGTCATGATGATTTTATTAATGGTATTGGTCGAACAAAAATAGAAAAAGGCCGCAAAGTCGATAAACATACCCGCTTTCGATTGGCATCAGTCTCTAAAACCTTTGCAGGCTCATTAACCGCTAAACTTGCAGCGCAAGGGGAGTTTAATATTGATGACCCAATAAGTAAGTTTATTCCTGCTTTTTCTAATACTGCTTACAAAGATGACTTAAAAATTTATCATATCCTTAGTCATTCTAGTGGCCTAGTACCTAATGCATACGATAACCTAATTGAGTCGCGTATGAGTTACCCAGATATTGTCGAGCGGCTATTGACGGTTGAGCCTATCTGCAAACCAAGCGAGTGCTACGGCTATCAAAATGTGATGTTTAGTTTGATTGACTCAGTGATTTATCAATCAACACAGATGGATTACACACATTGGATTTCAGAATATATCTTTGCGCCTTTAAAAATGGTGGATGCCAGTGTTGGTTTTGAGGGGATGGTTAAAGACAATAACTATGCACACCCTCATGTACGCGGCCGAAAACGTTGGTATACATCACGATTAAAGAAGAATTACTATAAAGTGCCTGCGGCTGCAGGTGTGAACGCCAGCGCAAATGACATGGCTATTTGGTTAAATGCGCAGCTAGGGCAATACCCTGACGTATTACCACTCGAAGCATTGATCAAACAAACCCGTCCTTATACACACACCAAAAAAGAAACTCGTCGCCGAGTTTGGCGAAGTCATGTTAAAGATGCTTATTATGGACTAGGTTGGCGTGTTTACAATTATGATGATGAAGTACTTTATTACCACAGTGGTTGGGTACAAGGTTATCGCAGCGATATCGTAGTATTCCCGCATCTAAACATAGGGTTTAGCTTAGTTCTAAATGCTGAAACAGGGTTAATTAATGAATTAACTACCGAGTTTATTAATCGGGTCCTTAAATACACGCGAGAGCAAAAATAGCCTAGTTAAAAAAGTTTAGTTACAAATTAATGCAAAATTATTTTTGCCTACAAAAAAGCCAGCATATTTGCTGGCTTTTTCTGATTCGAAATTTCACAAGGCAGGATTAACCGCGTGGTAATTGAATCTTTTTCTCTTCGCTTTGGCGATACAATACAATTGTATGGCCAATTGTTTGTAGTTTCGTTGCGCCTGTCTCGCGAACAATTGCATCAAAAATCAATGTTTTAGTTTCACGTTCATCTGTAGGAACTTTAACTTTGATTAGTTCATGAATTTCTAGAGCGCTTTGGATTTCAACTAAAACGCCTTCGGTTAATCCGTTTGCACCAAGTAATACAACAGGTTTTAAACTGTGCGCTTGGCCTTTTAAAAACTGCTTTTGTTTGTTCGATAATTTCATCATGTTACAAATTTTGCTGAATATGGCTTGAATTAAGGGTATTCTAACGCCATCTAGAGAATATTACTAATTAGTTACGTATTAATTTTATGGCAAATAAAAAACATTCAGCCAGTTCTAAGCGTTGGCTGAAAGAACATTTCGACGATCCTTATGTTCACGAAGCGCAAAAGAAAGGTTGGCGTTCTCGTGCGGTATTCAAATTAGACGAAATTCAAAATAAAGATAAATTAATCAAACCATCGATGACGGTGGTTGATTTAGGTGCTGCGCCAGGTAGTTGGTCGCAATATCTAGCAGAAAAAGTAGGTGATAAAGGCCAAGTAATTGCTTGTGATATCTTACCTATGGACTCGCTTGCAGGTGTTGACTTCTTACAAGGCGACTTTCGTGAAGAAGCGGTGCTTGATGCTCTTTTAACGCGTATTGATGGAAAAAATGTTGATGTAGTTTTTTCTGATATGGCACCCAATATGAGTGGCAATACATCTGTTGACCAAGCTGGTAGTATGTACTTAGTTGAGTTGGCATTAGATATGTGCCACCAAGTTTTAAAGAAAAATGGCGCATTTTGTGTCAAAGTCTTCCAAGGCGAAGGATTTGATCAATACTTGCAGGAAGTACGTAATAGCTTTAAAGCGGTTAAAATTAGAAAGCCCGATGCATCACGCGCCCGTTCTCGGGAAGTTTATATAGTGGCGACAGGCTATAAACTGTAGTACAGTTGTGCTGCGTTAAGTTGAATTTAAATTAATTGGATACAAGAGGTTAACTCCTTGAGCGATATGGCGAAAAATCTAATACTCTGGCTGGTCATTGCAGTTGTGCTAATGTCAGTGTTTCAGAGCTTTAATGGTGGTGATCAGGCAGATCGCCAAACAAGTTACACTCAATTTGTTAGCGACGCTCGTAGTGGCGCTATCCAAGAAGTCTCAATTGAAAGCACCACAGGTACGATTACTGGTACTAAAACAAATGGTGAGCGCTTTCAAACCATCATGCCAATGTATGATAAAGACATCTTGAATGATCTTTTAAAAAGCAACGTTAATGTAAAAGGCGTTAAGCCAGAAGAGCAGTCATTCCTCGCCAGCATTTTAATCTCCTGGTTCCCGATGTTACTGCTTATTGGTGTGTGGATTTTCTTCATGCGTCAAATGCAAGGTGGTGGCGGTAAAGGCGCGATGTCTTTCGGTAAGAGTAAAGCGCGTCTGATGAGTGAAGACCAAGTTAAAACGACGTTTGCTGATGTTGCTGGTTGTGACGAAGCGAAAGAAGATGTAACTGAACTTGTAGACTTCTTACGTGACCCATCAAAATTCCAGAAGCTAGGTGGTAGCATCCCGAAAGGTGTGTTGATGGTTGGTCCTCCTGGTACAGGTAAAACATTACTAGCTAAAGCGGTAGCTGGTGAAGCTAAAGTGCCGTTTTTCACAATTTCAGGTTCTGATTTCGTAGAAATGTTTGTAGGTGTTGGTGCATCACGTGTACGTGACATGTTCGAGCAAGCGAAAAAAGCAGCACCTTGTATCATCTTTATTGATGAAATCGATGCAGTAGGCCGTAAGCGTGGCGCTGGTATGGGTGGTGGTCACGATGAGCGTGAGCAAACACTTAACCAAATGCTTGTTGAAATGGATGGCTTTGAAGGTAACGAAGGTATTATCGTTATCGCTGCAACCAACCGCCCAGATGTATTAGACCCTGCGTTATTACGTCCTGGCCGTTTTGACCGCCAAGTTGTTGTTGGTCTTCCTGATATTCGTGGCCGTGAGCAAATCCTTAAAGTTCACATGCGTAAGGTGCCACTAGGCGACAACGTAGAAGCCGCAGTTATTGCACGTGGTACGCCAGGTTTCTCTGGTGCTGACCTTGCAAACTTAGTTAACGAAGCCGCGTTATATGCAGCTCGTGGTAACAAACGCGTAGTAAGCATGGCAGAGTTTGACGCTGCAAAAGATAAAATCATGATGGGTGCAGAGCGCAAGACCATGGTGATGAGCGAGCAGGAAAAAGAAATGACTGCTTACCATGAAGCGGGTCACGCGATTGTTGGTCGCATGGTACCTGAACATGATCCAGTTTATAAAGTGTCTATCATTCCTCGTGGACGTGCGTTAGGTGTTACTATGTACTTGCCTGAGCAAGACCGTGTGAGCCACTCAAAAGAGCTTTTAGAGTCAATGATCTCTAGCCTTTACGGTGGTCGTATTGCTGAAGCACTGATCTACGGTGAAGATAAAGTGACAACTGGTGCAAGTAACGATATTGAGCGTGCGACCGATATTGCTCGTAAAATGGTTACCCAATGGGGTCTAAGTGAAAAGCTAGGTCCATTACTTTACGCTGAAGACCAAAACGAAATGTACATGGGTGGCGGCGGTAGCCGTGCTATGAGCATGTCTGATGAAACTGCAAAAGTGATCGACACAGAAGTTCGTTTATTCTCAGATCGTAACTACCAACGTGCAGAGCAAATCCTTAAAGATAACATTGATATCTTACATGCGATGAAAGATGCACTAATGAAGTACGAGACGATTGATGCGGGTCAAATTGATGACTTAATGGCACGTCAGCCTGTACGTGAGCCACGTGATGTTCATGACCGTCGCTCAGATGATAAAAAGCCTAGTGCGAAGGCTGAGCCTGTTGTTAATGAGACAAAAGCGGATGATTCAGTAAAAAAGGATGAAACAAGCCTTGATGACAAACCTGAATAGTCGTTAAAATATAATAAGCAAAAGCCCCGGATGCCGGGGCTTTTTTGTAGCATAAAATTGGCTCACTATCGTTGTTGAGCAAATGCATGGAAGTTTGAAGGTAAAAATGACCGCTCTTAAATTACCCCGAGGTCGTATTTTACACCTCGACTCCCCAGTGGTGATGGGGATTCTAAATGTCACTCCTGATTCATTTTCTGATGGCGGAAGTTACTGCCAACTAGACAGCGCTGTCAAACAAGCTCATACGTTATTAAATCAAGGTGCAAAAATAATTGATATAGGTGGTGAGTCAACTCGCCCAGGGGCACCTGATGTATCTCTTGAAGATGAACTTGAACGCGTTATTCCTTTAGTTAAAGCGCTTAGAGCAAGCAGTGATTGTATTATTTCCATTGATACCAGCAAGAGTGAAGTAATGCACCAAGCTATAATTGCAGGGGCTGACATAATCAATGATGTTAGAGCGTTACAGGAGCCTGGTGCGATAGAGGTATTGGCACAATACCCAGAGGTGGCAATTTGCTTAATGCATATGCAAGGTCAGCCCCGCACTATGCAAAGTAACCCACATTATGATGATTTATTTGCTGACATTAACGAATTCTTTGCAGAGCGTTTAGCCGCGTGTGAGCAAGCGGGCATTCAGCAACAACGTATTATTTTAGACCCAGGTTTTGGCTTTGGTAAAACACTGGCTCATAATTACGAAATTTTAAATAAGTTTGATGTATTTAACCAATTCAAGTTACCGGTTCTTGCGGGGTTATCTCGTAAATCAATGATCGGTAATTTATTAAATAGAGACACACATGAACGCTTAGCGGGAAGCCTTGCCGGCGCGCTGATTGCAGCACAAAATGGTGCTAAAATCATTCGCGTTCATGACGTACAAGAAACAGTTGATGTGCTTAACGTTTGGCAAGCATGTACTAAAGGAATTACAAATGAGTAAAACAAGAAAATATTTTGGCACGGACGGTGTACGAGGCATGGTTGGTGAGTACCCAATCACTCCAGAATTTGCGCTAAAGCTTGGTTGGGCTGCAGGTCGTGTTTTATCAAAAATTGGCACTAAAAAGGTCATTATTGGTAAAGATACCCGCATTTCTGGCTATATGCTTGAAACATCACTTGAGGCAGGTTTGATTGCTGCTGGTATTGATGTTGTTTTGTTAGGGCCAATGCCAACACCAGCAGTTGCATATCTTACGCAAACTTTCCGTGCTGAAGCGGGTATTGTAATTAGTGCATCTCATAATCCTTACCATGATAACGGTATTAAATTCTTTTCAAGCAGGGGCTTAAAGCTACCTGATGAAGTTGAGCTTGAAATCGAAGCTATGATGGATGAGCCAATGACCTGCGTTGCCTCTGACAAGCTTGGTAAAGCGCGTCGTTTAGAAACTGCTGATGGGCGCTACATTGAGTTTTGTAAAAGCCAATTCCCACAAGGTCTATCGCTAGAAGGTCTAAAAATTGTACTCGATTGCGCAAATGGTGCTACATACCATATTGCACCGTCAGTAATGCGTGAGTTAGGTGCTGAAGTAATCTGTCACGCCTGCGAGCCAAACGGGGTAAATATCAACCTTGAGTGTGGTGCAACCCATGTTGAAACGCTTAAACGCAAAGTATTAGAGCATAATGCTGATGTTGGTATTGCCTACGATGGTGATGGTGACCGAGTAATGATGGTTGACCACAATGGTCGTGTATTTGATGGTGATGACATTGTCTATATTATTGCTTGCCAAGCTGCAAATGACGATATTTTAGGTGGTGGTGTCGTTGGCACTGTTATGTCAAACATGGGTCTAGAAAATGCCTTAAAAGCGCGCGGTATTGGTTTCGCTCGCAGTAAAGTAGGCGATCGTTACGTGATGGAACTACTGCAAGAAAATGGCTGGAAAATAGGCGGTGAAAGTTCAGGTCACGTATTAAATCTTGATTTAATCAGCACGGGTGATGGCATTATCTCAAGCTTGCAAGTATTAGCAGCAATGGTTGCACAGAATAAAACGTTGCAAGACTTAGGGGCTGGTTTTACAAAATACCCAATGAAAATGATCAATGTTCGTTACCCACAAGGTACCGATCCGACGCAAGATCAAGCTGTAGTTGACATGGTAGCCCATGTTGAAGAGCAATTAGGTGATACTGGCCGAGTATTACTTCGTAAATCAGGAACTGAGCCTGTTGTGCGAGTAATGGTTGAAGCTGAGCAGGAAAAAGTTGTGCTTGATAGTGCACGTAAAATAGCTGAAGTTGTCGAAACTGTGAGCAAACAAACCCAGGCATAACAATAACCTCTTGTAACTTTGGGCAAGTCGAGTTAGTATCTTGCCCGCTTTCTAATGTGGAGTGGAATAATGGCAACACGTAAGCCGATGGTCGCAGGTAATTGGAAAATGAACGGCTCTCTAGAGCTTGTTGAACAGTTATCAACTGCTATCAAAAATGTTCAATCGGATGAACTGGATATAGTGGTGTTTCCACCATTCCCATTGTTGAGTTCTTTGCAGCAACAAAACGTCACGTTTGGTTCGCAAACAGTCTCTGAAAACCAAGCTGGTGCTTTTACTGGTGAAGTAGATGCTCAGTTAGTAAAAGACTTAGGGGCAACTTACACCTTGGTTGGTCACTCTGAACGTCGTAGCATTTACGGTGAGTCAGATGAAGTTGTTGCAGATAAGTTTGCGCGAGCGCAGCAAGTTGGCTTAACTCCTATCCTATGTGTGGGTGAAAGCGAGCAGCAACGTGAAGCAAACGAAACTGAATTAGTGGTTGCAGCTCAAATTGATGCTGTAATTAGCAAATTAGGTGTAGCAGCACTGAAGAATTCTGTGGTAGCATACGAGCCCGTTTGGGCCATTGGCACAGGTAAGACTGCCTCTCCTGAGCAAGCGCAAGCCGTGCACAAGTTTATCCGCGAGAAGGTTGCTTCTTCAGATAGCGATGTAGCACAGCAATTAACCATCTTATATGGTGGTAGCGTGAATGAAAAAAATAGCGAATTATTATTTGCACAACCAGATATAGACGGCGGCCTTATTGGTGGCGCGAGTCTTAAAGCAGATTCTTTTACTGCTATCTGTGAAAGTGCAAAAGGGACCGTATAAGATGTACGAAATTTTATTAGTAGTTTATTTAATTGTTGCTTTAGCATTAGTTGGTATGGTTTTAATCCAACAAGGTAAAGGCGCAGATATGGGTTCATCATTTGGTGCTGGCGCTTCTGGTACCGTGTTTGGCTCATCAGGTGCTGGTAACTTCATGACTAAAACAACAACAATCTTAGCAACGATCTTCTTCGTACTAAGTATTGTTCTAGGTAACCTTACTGCAGGTCAAATCAAAAAGACTGATGAGTGGGAAAACTTAGAAGCTGCGCCAGCTGTTGAAACTGTAACGCCAGCACAATCTGATGTGCCTGTGACAGAAGATAAAACGTCTGACGTACCTAACTAATTAGCTTTGCTAATTATCGTTAAGCTGTTTTCATTCCTCAAGTAAACGTAAAGCTTAACAACATACAGAATTGTATGCGGATGTGGTGGAATTGGTAGACACGCCATCTTGAGGGGGTGGTGGCTTCGGCCGTGGGGGTTCAAGTCCCCCCATCCGCACCAAAATTAAAAAGCTGTAACTCACTGAGTTACAGCTTTTTTCGTTTTAGTGCTTAATAAAACAAAATGCGCACCTTTATAGTGCTTTTATTCTAATGCCATTCCCCTGAACGAAATTAACTCATTGATTATTAAGTGAAATAAAACTTGGAGTCTTCCTTGCTTAACTAGAGTTAGTATCTCTACTACTTTGAGGAAGCAAGATGGCAAGAATGAGTTATTTAAGTGCTATAGAACGCTATGAAGAGCAACAACAGCTTATTCATGAACTGCTTCTTTCTATACTTGCCAGTGTTCAGGCATCGTTGACTAACAAGCAAGCGTATCAGCAGCTTGTCAATCAATACCCATTTCTAGAATTACAATATTGTTTGAATGAGCAAGGCATTCAGCAAGGTGATAATGTTTGTTTTAAGCGTCAGTACAAAAAGAAACTAGGTAATGTTGGAGCTGGGCAAGATTTAAGCGCTCGACCTTATTTTTTAGTCGCCTCTGCTGCGCCTGTTCCGCACTTTACTTCGCCATATATTTCGACAGCGACTAAACACCTTTGTATCTCAGTGATCAAAACAATCCCTTCAGGCAACGATGAACAGCAGTTTTTGGTTATCGATGTGTGTTTAACAGAGCTGATTGAATTTATTATGGGAGACACCAAGCGAGCCAGAATGACTCCTTACTTTAAGGTAGGTTATGGCCTGATTGTAGCTTGCTTATTCTGTTTGGTATTTTACCTGTTATATAAAGTGTTTGCCGGTATGGTGGACTTAGTCATAAGCGAAGATACCCAGTCAGACCCGCTTAAGCCTTTTACCATTATTATCTTTGTTACTTTAGCGTTGGCCATTTTTGATCTAGGCAAAACAATTCTAGAAGAAGAAATCCTCATGCATAAGGATATTTTTCGCCACAGCTCAACAAGACGTACGATCACACGTTTTATCTCAACAATTTTGATTGCTGTATCGATAGAAGCCTTACTTACCATGTTTAAAGCAGCACTCGGGCAAACTGAGTATGTTATACCTGCTGTATTGATGATGTTTGCTGTGGTAGGTCTGTTGATTGCACTGGCAATTTACGTTTACCTAGGCGCCAAGGCTGAAGATGTATTGACCCAGGTGCAACGCTTAAAAGTAAAACATTAATGAATAGGGCGCTTGTGTAAAACGCAGCGCCCTGAAATTGATTAAAGTGTACCGCCAATACCAATACTTGGGTTAACGTACACAGGGCCTACTTTAAACGGCGCATTAATATCTAGGCTTGCATAGGGCGTGCAGGCATTTAAAACTAAAACTGCAGCCGCAAGAGCAGCTAAGCGAATCATTTTTTTATTCATTACATTTGCTCCTGAATTACAATACCAGCGCCTGCTGGATCACGAATAATTGCGACGCTGCCACTTCGTACTTTGTCATTTGGTGCCATTAGAACTATGCCGCCTGCTGCGGTTACTTTTAATAGGGTCGCGTCAACATCGGCTACTTTAATGTAATTCACCCATGTGTTGCCTATCTCGGCATCTGGTTTTTTTACAAAGCCAATCGCAGGTGTGCCATTTAAGGCTAAGTAACTGTAATTGCCATTACTAAGTGGTTTATTTTGTGCTGAATAATTACCAAGTGATTGGTAAAAGGCTTTGCTCTGCTCTGGGTTATCACTCCATACTTCTTGCCAAATCCAGCCGTTATCAGTTTGCTGAGTTTCAGGGTCACCATTAACAGTATTGATCAGTGAAAACACAGCCCCTTGGGGGTCTTCTAATACAGCAATAGTGCCACGGCCTTTAATCTCGGTATTGCTTACTAAGACTTTACCACCGGCTTTGATAGTTTTTTCACTAACGGCAGCGATGTCTTTACTACTGATAAGGCTCAGCCAGTGGCTGGCATTTTGTTTATTATCAAGCTCTGCCATACCAGCAATTAATTTTCCATCTAATGATGCCAGCGTATAGCTGTCGTTAATGGCTTCGAATTGCCAACCAAATACACTGCCATAAAATGTTTGAGATTGTGCCAAATTGGGTGTAATCAAATCATGCCATACAACGTGACCTGAGTTTTTTGTTCCTGAATCACTGATTGCAGGTAATTCACTTGAGGTAAGCTGGCAACCTGTCAATGAGACCGCTGTGACTGCCATTAAAATTGTGGCGCGTAAGGGGGTGAGTACTTTCAAAGTTTGCTCCTTGCAAAATGGGGTCAAGTAAAAGCATAGACCATTATTTGTTTGTTATTCAATCAAAAACGATTTTCCCAAAAGGCAAAGAGTTAAATAATTATATTGCAAAAATACTTAAAGCTTTGAGCAATGCTGTATAGAGCAAGTTATAGGCGCTAGGATGGAAACAGAGTCATGAGGTATTACCGAGGTACAATTCACTTGCAATTTAGCCTGTAAGTTTATTGAGTTTGTCTATATTTCTTTCGCACCACTGCAAGGCTTTTTGTTTGTTTTTAACATTAATTTTTTGGTAAATCTTGTGCAAGTGAACACGCACAGTCGCTTCGCTAATAAATAAAGCATCGGCGATTTGAGGGCATGTTGCGCCAGAAGAAAGCAAGTGCAGTACTTTAGACTCTTTATACGTTAAGTTACTTGATTGAATTTGATTTTTTTGCTCAGTTTCGAGCATCACTCTCATCCATTTATCGCTCACTGTTCTTGGAAACCACAGTGCACCTTTTTTAATTTCTTGTAGCCCTTGTTCAAAAATATCTGTCTTGGTGTTTTTAAAAAATAACCCTTTTAGTTTCGGCCAGTCTTTTAATGGCAGCACATCCGCTCTATCAGGCATATTAAAAATTACCAAATGATGAAAGCCATGGCTCTTCATAAACTCACTTATTAAATCACGGTTGGTTAAAGTGTCTAAAGAGTCGTAATTAAGCAGCAGAGTTTTATCATCGTTCGCAATACAGTAAGGAAGAGTCGAAGCAGATGACACAAAATCAGCCGCGTTTTTATTAAAAAGAAAATCCATATTCACGCCAAAAACTATCGGTAAATGATAACAAGTAAATTGCGTTGCTGATTATTACGTGTAAAAAATGAAATTCCAACAGAGGAAAATCTTGCGCACATTTTTGTTTAGTTAGTTTTTGCTAACTTGGCTGCACTTTATTAAACATTACCTGAGCTAGGTACTCTTTTGAAGCTGAGAAATTTCTGAAATTTATTTCTACTTGATTGAAAAGCAATAAAAATAACGTTCATTTTCGTTCATTTTAATTGTGTTACCCAGAAAGTTTACTGCGATAATACAAAACTAAACATTTATTTTTATTTACTATTTTGTAAAGAATCTAGTGGTTTATAATTCGAAAACATGGAGGTAATGTGGTTTATTTATACTGTTTTTGATAAAAATTAAAATAATTATACATATTTTCACAAAACTGACATATAATACCCCTCCAGAGGAAAGATGCTTATAGCTAAGCGTCTTTTTTTATGCCTGAAATTTACGGGTAAAAATACACACACACGGTATCCTTTGGAGTTTTAATTGAAATTACGTCACCTCTCACAGTTAACTGTAGCTATTGTTGCTGCATTATCTACTTCAGCCTTTGCTGAGCAAGAAAAAACCACTGCTAAACAAGATGCTTTCGAAAAAATCGAAGTAACAGCGCGTAAGCGTACAGAAAGCATTTTTGAGTCGCCAACAGCAGTGACATCAATCGGTGAAAACCTGATTGATAAAGCGAACATGAGCAACCTAGAAGACATTGGTAAATACGTACCTAACCTAAATATCACTCGTTATGGTGTAGGTAATGCGGCCCATGCATCTGTATTTATTCGTGGTATTGGTTTACAAGACCACGTGATCACAACTGATCCGGGTGTAGGTGTTTACTTAGACGGTGTTTACCTTGGTCGCCAAATGGGCTCTAACTTATCATTACCAAATGTTGAGCGTGTAGAGGTATTACGTGGTCCACAAGGTACTTTGTACGGTCGTAACACATTAGGTGGTGCAGTAAATATTATTACTAAGCAACCTGGTGATGAAGGCATTGTGACTACAAATGCAAAAGTAGGTAGCCGTGGTCGTTTAGCCGGTGACGTTTACTTTAATAACAGCCTTACCGACACTGTAAGCATGTCTGCAAGCGTGTCTTATAAGCAACGCGATGGTGTAGGTGAAGCAATTAACCTTGCTAACCCAGAAAAAGAAATTGGTGAAGAGCAAGAGTTAAGTGGTCGTATGGCGCTTAAGTGGCAAGCAAACAGCGACTTATCTTTTGTGTTCTCTATTGATGGTGTTGATAACGAATCAGGCCAATCACCATACACAATTGAACTAACGGCACCACTTGATCCGAATGACCCATTCAATGGTGATTTCCCATTACTTACTGAAGACATGTTACCAAGCGATCCTGATGACTTAGCAACGACGGTAGCGGGTATTGAGTCGACGGCTTATTCAGGCTGGGGTACTTCATTAACAGCTGACTGGGATATCAATAATACGTATACAGCAAAGTTCATCACTAGCTACCGTAGCTCAGAATACGAAGGGGGTCTTGATGATGATGCTGTTGCCCTTAACTTATCTGAATTCCCAGAAGAAGGCGGCGCAGATCAATATTCATTCGAAATCCAGTTAAATGGTAGCTTCGATAGTATGGACTTTGTGTCTGGCTTATACTTCTTTAATGAAGATGGCTTCACAAGCTCTGGCCCGTTTGTATTTAGCCCATTCAACACACCTGATGGTCTTCTGAATGATGGTACTACAGCGTCTTTTGGTGATTATGGTTACTTTGATATCAACCAAGAGACTAACTCATACGCAGCTTATATCAATGCAAGCTATGACCTAAGCGATGATTTAACTGTGGGCGGTGGTCTACGTTATTCAAAAGATAAAAAAGAAGCCGATGCCTTATTCCCAACGTTTGCGACACGTAAATACGTAAGTGCTGATTTTGATGCGGTAACATGGGATTTAAATGCGTCGTACCAGCTTAGCAATAACATGAACGTGTATGGCCAAATCCAAAAAGGTTATCAAACAGGTGGTTTCCCACCGCGTCCATTTGGTGGCCCAGATCAATTTGTTTCTTTCGATGAAACAAAAGCTATTAACTACGAGCTAGGCCTTAAAGGTCAGGTACATGAAGATGTATCTATGATGCTTGCGGTGTTTGTCACTGATTATACCGACCTGGCATTACCATTCTCAGATCCAACTGCAGGTGGCGGTTTCGTTACTATCGTAGAAAATGCGGGTGAGTCTAAAGCACAAGGTATCGAGCTTGAGACAACAATCGCATTTACTGATGACTTTACGCTACGTAGCGCAATTGGTTACCTAGATTCAGAAATCACAGAAGTTGATGACGGTGTATTAGGTATTGGTAAAGGTGATTCACCAGCACTAACACCACGTTGGACTGTGATGGTCGCACCTTCTTATTTCATTGATTTAAGTAACGGTGGCACAGTGGCAGTTAACGCTAACTATTCATACCGTAGCGATATGCAAGGTCAATCAGTTTACAACCAAAGTGAACACATTGATTCTCGTGAATTAGTGGGTTTCAACATTTCTTACTTAAACCCGAACGGTGACTTTGAAGTGACTCTTTACGGTGAGAACGTGTTAAACGAAGTATACGATGTGGGTCGTTTACAACAATCTGGTTTTGTTGGAGTAATGCGCAGCAATGACCGTAGTGAATTTGGCTTAAAATTCAAAAAAGAATTTGAGCTTTAATTACTAACAAAGAAGGGCAAGTAAATACTTGCCCTTTCTTTTTAATTATTTTTCTCTTGCTCGCGTTTTTCGCGCGCTTCTCTTAATTCTTCAGCCAGTTCTTTTGCTTTTTGCTTGGTTTTTTCAGACAGCTCACCAGCCGCTTCTTTACTCTCAATCCATGCATCTAAGGCAATTTCTTTACCGTCGTCATACATGCTCAAGCCCATTTTCTTACTCTCTTCGAGTAACTCTTGCAGTGAGTCGTCGTTAAACTCATTGGTGGCGTCTTTTACGTCGCTCCAAGCATCATTTAGGGCTTGCTTTACTTCCTCTTTTGCTTCGCTGGCATCTTTCTTGGCTTGCTCTGCGTCATCACAACCTGTTAAGGCAATACAGCCTAATAAAACTAAGCTTGCTAATTTGTTCATATTTTTCTCTAATGGTTAATCAACTATAAAGCAGTATAAGCAATAAAAAATGAATATAGCTAGAACAGCACGATTAAGTTTTCGGTTAATGGATGAAAATGATGCCGAGCTACTTTATGAGCTAGATAACGACCCTGAGGTAATGAAACATCTCACTCGCGGCAAAGTATCCACTATGCAGGGCATTAAAGAGGTGTTTATTCCACGCTTGAATGCCTATAGAAATGAGCAAAAAGGGTGGGGGCTTTGGCAAGTAAATATCATCGAGAGCAATATTTTTATTGGCTGGGTATTAGTCAGGCCTATGGGCTTTTTTGAACAGCCTGATTTTAGTGATTTAGAAATTGGCTGGCGCTTTAAAAAAATGAGCTGGGGCAAAGGCTATGCGTCAGAGGCCGCACTTGCCATTGCCAAAGCAGTTAGCGAGCCAGAGGAAGTAAAGTCGCTCAGTGCCACAGCACTTAAAGATAACCTGGGCTCAATAAAGGTGATGGAAAAACTAGGCCTCAAGTTTGTAAAAAACTACAACCATAAAGATGAGCAAGGTGAATTACCTGCAGTACTTTATTCATGCCCTAAAGAGCAGCTTAGCTAAGTTAATCGTAACTAATTGACCTTAAGGGTTACACATGTCTAAATGGTTAAAATAACATCAAGAAAAAGGAAGTACCATGGCAAATTTAGTCAAATACGCGGCACATCTGTTGATCGTTACCGCGATATTCTTTCATCCGTCAAGTTTTGCAAAACAAGCAGCTGTCGCAATGCCTGATAGCTACAGCAGTGATACGGCACGGGCTATTTTAGAGCAAGGCGGTAACGCCGTTGATGCGGCAATTGCAGCACAGTTTGTATTAGCGGTTACTTTACCAGAAGCCGGAAACATCGGTGGTGGTGGCTTTATGCTGATCCAAAAAGATGGCAAAGGTGATTTTATTGATTACCGTGAAACAGCCCCTGCTGCAGCTCATCGCGATATGTACCTTGATGATAAAGGTGATGTTATTGATAACATGTCAGTGTACGGTATTCACGCAAGTGGAGTTACGGGCAGTGTTGCTGGAATGTGGCTTGCCCATCAAAAGCACGGCAGCTTAGAGTGGAAGACTCTGCTAGAGCCTGCGGTTAAATTAGCCGAGCAGGGCTTTATTGTGCATCCTAAGCTAGCCGCAAGTATCGAACGTTACATTGCGCGAATGGCCAAAAAATCGGTAAACATTAACTTTGCCGATTACTTTGCTGATGCCAAAGCAAATAAGGTATTTAAACAGCCGGAACTTGCCGCCACACTAAAACGTATTCGTGATCAAGGTAAAGCTGGTTTCTACGAAGGTGAGACAGCAAAGATCATTGCGACGTTTATGAAGCAACACGGCGGTATTATCACTGAGCAAGACTTAAAAGCTTATGAAGCTAAATCGCGTACACCGATTAAAGGTAATTGGCGCGGTTACGAAGTGCTCACATCGCCACCGCCAAGTTCAGGTGGTATTGCTATTTTACAATGGTTAAAAATGTACGACTTGGCAAAGCCAAAAGGAACGCTTGAGCACAACTCGACCACCTATGTTCATATTTTGGCTGAAGTAGGTAAACGCGTATTTGCCGACAGAGCTGAATATTTAGGTGACCCAGATTTTTATGAGGTGCCAAAAACAGCTCTACTTGCAGATGATTATCTTAGCAATCGTGCAAGTACAATTCGCCCAGATGCCATTTCAACTACCGAGAACATCAAACCAGGTTTACACGAAAGTGAGCAAACAACGCATTTTTCTATTCTAGATAAGTGGGGCAATGCTGTTGCGAATACCACGACCATCAACTTAAGTTTTGGTAGCGGCGTGGTTGTATCGGGCGCAGGATTTATTTTGAATGATGAAATGGATGACTTTAGTGCCAAGCCAGGTGTGATGAATGTATTTGGTGCAATTGGTGGTAAAGCTAACGAAATTCAACCCCATAAACGCATGTTGAGCTCAATGACACCGACCATTCTACTTCAGGATAACAAAGTTAAAATGGTAACTGGCTCTCCGGGTGGTACCACGATTATTAGCTCTGTGTATGAGTCAATTTTAAATGCGGTTGAATTTGATATGACAGCAGAGCAAGTGGTAGACAGCCCACGCTTTCATCACCAGTTATGGCCTAAAAATGTGATTAGATACCACACTGGTCTTGAACCAAAGGTTGTTAAAGCGCTTGAGAAAATGGGTTATACACTCGATGAACGCCATTTTGGTGATATGCATGTGATCATCAATAAAGACGGTAAATTAGATGCAGCTTCTGAAGCATCTGGCCGTGGTAAGGCGATGGTGTTTTAATTACACCTTAAACCAGACACAAAAAAAGCACCCTCGGGTGCTTTTTTTGATGAGCTGTTTAACCAATCGCTGGAATAAGCCCCGCCATTTGTAAACCTTGAGCACTAATAATAAGCACACCAAACAGGGCGGCCAGTGCTAAGCCAATATTACCGCCTTTAACTTGGTAACCCGCATCAGGATTGCTGCTTCGTTGCTTATAGACCATAGCTACAGGTAAAAACACCGCTAAAATAACCAGCGCAATGGCGGCGTAGCCAAGTGCCATAATAAACCCTTGTGGATAGAATAGCGCAAAGCCTAGCGGTGGAATAAAGGTGATCAAGGCTGTTTTGATACGATCTTTACTACCATCACCTTTTTTAAATGCATCAGCAAAAAAGTCGAACAAACCTAAACTCACCCCTAAGAAAGACGTGGCTAATGCTAAATCAGCAAAAATGTTCACAGCAGTGGCAACGTGTGGGCTGTGAGCAATGCTAGCAACACTGCTTACAAAACCGGGTAACCCTTGGCTTTGTAGCAAGTCGCTTTGACTCATCATGCCTTGGCTAAGTAATTGCCAAAAAATGTAAATTACTAAAGGCAATGCGGCACCTGCCACCATTACTTTACGAAGTGTTTTGATATCTAAACCCACGTATTTCACAATCGATGGAATAGAGCCATGAAAACCAAATGAGGTAAACACCACTGGGATTGCAGATAAAATCAGACCTTGTTCAATAGGCATTTCAAGTAAGTGTTGGCCATGAACATAAGGTGTCAGCATATAAAATAAGCTGGCTAGTACGCATACTTTAATAGTGAAAAGTACGCGGTTAAGTTTATCGACTTTGCTGGTACCGAGTGTCACCACAGTACCAATCACAACAGCCAGAATAACTGAGCCAACTTGCGGCGCTAAAGAAAGCGATAAACCATTGTTGAGCTTTTCTTGTAATTGCGCACCACCACCTGCGATATACGCAGCGCATAATGCGTAAAACAAAAACATCACAGAAAAGTTAGCGACCCATTGCCCACGTTTACCTAACCATGACTTAGCTAACGTATTGAGGGTTGCATCTCTGTCGGCATATTGATGTAGCTCTAGCATCAGTAATGCTGTGTAGGTCATTAAAACCCATGTAAGTAAGATAAGTGATAACGCTGTTGTGAAACCAAGCCCTGCGGAGGCGATAGGCAATGCCAGCATCCCTGCACCTATGGTGGTGCCAGCAACAATTAACATGCTACCTATTGTTTTATTTTTAAGCACTTTTTGCCCCTTAAACTTCGTGAGAGGCAAGCAAGATATAACTTGTTTAACAAAACTTAAATAGTTTTGTTATAAATCAAAGAAATTAAATGTAACCTATGATTTACATGTGCAAACAGGCTGTTGAAATCAGCAAAAAACTTTTTGCCAAATAGCATGAGTATTCGTGTTGACAAAATCATCATTTAGGCGGATTCTTAAGCTTCTTCAACTTACTTTATTAAATACCATGATGCAGCTAAACCAACGACCAACAAACAATTGTATGCGCCTGACCTCATCAGTCGTATGGTCTGTTATTTGCTGCGGTTAATTAAGTAAGTTTTACTAACCGCGTTCTAAGCGGTTGGTTATTTCCTTTTAAATTTTTCTTCCGCTTTTTTCGCCTTATTAAAGGAATAAGCTTGTGCCTGTTAAAGCCTCATATTTTTTAATGGTGGTGATTTGGTCAACAACACCACTGGGTATTGTTTGGAGTAGTGAAACGGTAGCACCAACCCTGGCTGTGTTTTTACGCATGCTGGTGGGGCTGGTGTTGGCTTCGTTTGTCGTTGCTGTTGCCAATATCCGAGTGCCCTGGCATCGCCGAGCTTTATTCCTTTATGGTTATTCAAGCATAGGTATTTTTGGCGGCATGTTATTAAGCTACATGGCCGCTAAAACAGTGCCTTCTGGGTTAATATCATTGATGTTTGGCCTTGCGCCAATTTTATCGGGCTTACTTGCGCAAAAGATCTTGAACGAACCTAAGTTTAGCGCCATTAAGCTTGGCGCACTTGGCTGTGCCTTAATTGGTTTATTTTTAGTAAGCCAACGCCATATTCAAGGGGAAGTAGAGCAGCTTAGTGGCCTGTTATATGTATTTATGGCAGTGTGCTTTTTTAGTTTGAGCGGTGTGATGATCAAACGGGTAAGAATAGCTATTCATCCAATGGCTACCACATTTGGCGCGTTGGTTTTTGTAACACCTCTGTTTTTTATTACTTGGTTGCTGGTAGATGGCCAACTTAATAGCCAGATGTGGAGTGCAAAATCACTGTACTCAATTGTTTACTTAGGCGTGTTTGGCTCACTAATTGGTGCGCTGGCGTATTTTCATGTATTGCAGAAGTTGAACGCAAGCACGGTCGCATTAACAACCTTGATCACACCAAGTTTTGCAATCGCGATTGGTGGTTTACTTAATAATGAGCCCATTGACCAAGCACTGATTGTTGGTGCGACCATCATTATGATTAGCCTCGCATTTTTTCAATTTGGCGATAAGTGGTTAAAGCGCTTTAAGCGCGTGAAGTCGGTAGAAATGAGTTAAAGCTAGTAGCCGCTTCAGCGGCTACATTTTTGCAATTTGAATGACTAAACGACGGTTTTTGTTTCTGTCTAAAATGTTGTCGTTGCTAGCAACATGGCGCTTTTCACCGTAACCATCGGTATCTACTTTGCTTTCATCGACCCCTAAGCTAACAATGTAATCCTTAATCGCTTTAGCGCGTTTTTTTGATAATTCGAGGTTGTTCCAGCGACCACCGTAGCTGTCGGTGTAAGAAGATATTGAAATAGATTCGATGTTGGTGTCGTACTTTAAGTATTCGCCAATTTTATCTAAGCGTTTTTGTGATGATTTAGTCAGCTTGCTGGTATTAGGCTCATAGTTCATCACTGTGAACGAAATATCTTCAAAGCTGTAAGGCAGCATTGCGTCTCGGCACTGTAAAAACGCCCAATAAGCTTGCTTAAAGTTGACACTCGATAAACCAACGGCAATTTTATCGGCACTGTTTTGCCAGTCTTGGTAATAAAATGTCGGTTGGTAACCTTTTTCAAGTTCGGTGAGCATTTCCCAAGCAGTTTTGTTGCCAAGCTCGCCGTCAAACTTACGTAATAGCTTCATATTTGCTAAGTCGCGAGCGGGCATACCAGCACGCCAACTAGGTGGTACGGCTTTTAGACCAGCAATACTGTAGTTGTCTGGGCGTACGACCATATCAAGGTTAAAGTTTACGTCTTTATTTTTACTGGCAGTGGTGCTGAAAATTGCTTCACCATAGTAAGGAACTTCATGATTTAATTGGCATTCTAAGCGAGATGTTTTAACCATTTGCCAGTTCGACATATCAGCATTAGCGGTATACTCACGCATGGCTGCATGCGCATTTATACTTGCAATTGAGGTTAATAGGCCTAGGCTTAAAGGAAGTAATGAAAGCTTCATCACGGTAATTCTCCAACAAATCATCAATGCCAAATAATTGGCAATTTTTGTGTTTAATTGCTTCAGCATACTAAACACAGGGCTAGCTGATTAATATAAAGCAAGTAATGTGCCTAAAAACTCAGTAAGAATCTGCGATTTCACACTATTTACTCTAGCAGAGTAGCCGTGGTTTTTGACATAATAGCCAGCTTACACTGGCAGACCAAGAAGACTATGGAAAATACTGAACAAACTCTTTTCGCAAAACGCTTTCGTGGCTTTTTTCCTGTTGTGATTGATGTTGAAACCGCAGGTTTTAATAAAGAAACCGATGCGTTATTAGAAATTGCTGCATCTGTACTGAAAATGGATGACGACGGCGTGTTAAGTATTGATCATACTGTGCATTTTCATGTTGAGCCATTTGAAGGCGCTAATATTGAACAAGCGGCCATTGAGTTTAATGGTATTGAGCCTTTTTCTGCGCTGCGTGGTGCAGTGCCTGAAGAAGAAGCGATTAAAGAAATCTGTAAAGTTGTACGCAAGGCACAAAAAGCAGCGGGTTGCCAGCGTTCAGTGGTTGTAGCACATAATGCAGCGTTTGATCACGGCTTTTTAAATGCCGCCATTGAGCGTTGTAAAATTAAGCGCACGCCATTTCATCCATTTGTTAGCTTTGATACCACATCACTGGCAGGCCTTGCACTAGGGCAAACAGTATTAGCTAAAGCGTGTAGGGCGGCAGGTATTGAGTTTGATAATAAGCAAGCTCACTCAGCATTATATGATACCGAGCGTACTGCAGAATTGTTCTGTTTAATCGTTAATCGCTGGCAACAACTCGGCGGTTGGCCATTGCCTGAAACTGAAGCAAGTGAAGAAGAGCAAGACTCAGCCGTTAAAACGACTGAGTGATCTTACCTTCAAAAAAACGCACCATGTTAGGAGGGTAAATACGTGAAAACTGTTTACTCTCTTGCGCTATCTTAAGCTCCACCCCTGGATGCATTAATTCATTCACTTTTAAGCGACTTGTTGCTAATAAGCGCGCAATCTTAATTTTCACTAAGTGTTTCTTTTTCTTTGTGTTGGCTGTTTTAATTTTAATCTGCTGCTCGCTGGCAGTGATCTTTTTAATATAATGCGCCCGTTGTGCTGGGTCGGATATTTTATTGGCCTTTTTGCGTGCTTGCTGTAAGGCAGCTGCTTTTGTCGCTAATAACTTTTCAAAGTCATTAATTTGCTGCTGCTTTTGGCGTAAATCATGCCAGTACTGAGCAATGAAAACCCGTGTTTTAGTGCCTGATGGCGCACCAAGCTCGCCGGTTTCAATTCGCATCGCATCTAAAATATTGCCACCAATAATTTTGCCTCGCGGGTTATTGGCTTTGCCGACTCGAATAAGGCGGCGAGCGCTTAAATCACAATGTAAAGCTTGGCGTTCAATGAATAAATCTTGCTCTGTTTTTATATGGCAGTACTGAGCATAACCCACTGAGATCGTGCGCGAAGCCGTGATGTTACAGGTAAAGTTTTCGACGTTTTCACGTTTTCTGCCAACAGCCCCAAGCATTACGGTGACTTCACTTTTACTTTCAATTGTGGCTGATTCAACAAAGCCTAATACAGTGATATCACCCGTGGCTTTGACGCGCATACCATCTTTTACATCACCACTAATAATAACACTGCCATCAAATTCGACATGGCCCGTACTCACATCTACATGATGAAAACACAATACGTCGTCAACGCGCATACCGCGGGGCAGGGCAACAGGCACCCCCTTCGCATCGGCAATCAACATATCGCTATTATTAGGGTCAATACGTGTTCCTTCGAATGGCTCAAGGGGTAAGTCTTTACCGGGCTTAGCTGGCATCACATCACCAAACACAGTAAAGCCATCTTCACCGGGTGTTGCAGGAACTCGTTGCATTAATGGTGTACCCGGCTTAACGGTAATAATGGCACCTAAATTACGCATGTCGACTTTACCACCAGAGGTCGCTTGCGGGCTAAGAACGCGGTCTTGTGCTGTAGAGCATAAGCGCACGAATTTAGCATCTGTGCCTTCTTTGGGCATTCTGCCATGGGCAACAATTGCGGTGTAATGGGCGCCGGGTGGTTGCTTAAATTGTTGGCCTAAAAAGGTATCAAGGGCACGTAAACTAATGCCTTTAATCACTCCCGCCTCTGCAAGCACCTCTTGCGCCATATCCATGCTGACAATTTTACCGCCACGGGCAGTTGTTAGGTTTGCTTCAACCACCATGTTTTTAGCGTCAACTTTAACTTCAAGGTGAGCATCAACCGCTTTAGCAACCACTAAAGATTGGTTTTGATATTGGTTGCTAGGAATAAACAACTTACCAATATTAGCGTCGATAAATTCGTAGCTGGCATAAGGAGACTGCTCAAGTAATTCAATTAATTGAGAGCTCGTAGTAGGAAAACCCGCATCTCGAGGATGCTCACACAAAGAGACATAGCCGCTTTGTTCATCGAATGAAAACATCGACATCTGAAAAGCCCTGTAAAAAACTGCCTGTTATTATAGTTATGTGTTGCTACAGGTTATTTTGAAGAAGGGTAACAACGTCTCCTATTTCAGCACAACTTTTGTACTATGTTAAGATAATGTATGCATTAAATGTAAAAATATGTATAAAAACCGACTTTTCCTGCCTGAAAATTCAGCATTCAAAGGCACTTAGCAAAAATTTCCCGATTAATGCCTTGAGTCTGAATAGGCCAGGTTGGCGAATTAATTTACTTAGATTGATCTTTTACGGGGCGTTGAAAATATAAGGGGCCATTCTGACCCCTTTATTTTGGTATGACTAGTTATGAAGGTTTCTAACTAATAACACATAGTTCTTTGTAGATGATCTGAAGTCTGATTTGATATCACCATCAGAGTTTATAGACAGAGACTTTATTGCCGTAGAGGTAAGATCAGGAGTCGAAGTCCAAAAACTTAAGTTATTGCTACTGTCATATGGAATAGCAGGGAATGCAGTTGTATTGACTGATGGTCTCGTTTTAGAGTGATCAAATATTGTTTTTAATTCATTTACATTCGGAAGTCGCCAATTACTATGGCCAGCATATGTGTAATCAACTCCAGAATTTAATGAATCATGCCAGTAAATAGCAGTCATCTCACCTTCACATGACAATGACTCCAAATCCCAATTTTGGCCAACGGCGCAACGAGTCCACATAAGGCCTGTATCTAAATCAGTAACACTTCCATCTTGGCTGATGATATACCTAGAATCCGTGTGTGTTGAACTAGTGTAAGAGTTTGTATTTACTTTTGAGCCTGAAACGAGTCTTACACGGCCTGAAGTCGTACGCACTAACTTAGCATCATTTGCTTTATATGAAGAACCAAAGTCAACTAACCATGCCTCAGTGCTGTCACTAGCAGATGGGGTAGCACTCCAATAATGCCAATTAACGGTATTAGGAAAGTATGTTGTATCGATATATGTATTGCTTTTACCTTTATGCACAAGTTGGTTTAGCTCTTCATTAGATGGTATGCTCCAATTTGTTTTTCCACATAAAGAATTGTTATTCGCGAAATCGACAAGCGCGTCCCAGTCTCCATAATATGTTCCTTCCTTGCTATCGTCGTTAAATCCTTTAGCTCCTTTACCGCCCCATCTATATGTATCCATATTATGCTGAGTGCCGCCATCTGTAGTTTTAACTTCCCACACTAGTCCTGTATGGTTATCTCTAACACAAGTCCAACTACTTTGATCCGCACTAAGCTCATTACCATCTGAGTCTAATTTGGTATAATCAAATCCAGCATCACCAGCCCCAATTTTTAATAACTCAGTATCGGCATCGCGGCCTTGTTCACAGTCATGTACTTTATTTTCTGTCACCACACACTCTGAATCATTAGCCGATTGCGTCGCGCTAACTTTTACACCTGTGTCATTTACGAAATGATTAATTTTAACAACATCAATATCAACTGAGTCCGAACTCGTAAGACCCATGTCATCAGTTACAGTTAGTTCAAATGTAATTTTTTCATCGTCATTAAAGCTAGCTGTAAAGGTTGGAGTCATATTACTGGTACTTGATAGCACAACAGTTGAACCTACGGTTTGCGTCCAATTGTATTCAACAATTTGTCCATCATCCATACTTGCTGTCGCATCGAGTGATACTTCGACTCCTGTTTCAACGATTTGATATTTAGCAGCAACAGCAATTGGGTGTTTATTAATATATACAATTACAGTATCAGAGTGAGATGCACCTTCGTCATCAGAAACAGTAAGCTCAAATTCAAGTGTTTCTCCTTCTAGTTCACTGCTTGGTGTAAAAGATAAGAGCTCTGAATTTGAATTCTCTAGAGTTAAATCAGATTCAGTTAAGAGATTCCAAGAGTAGCTTACTATACTTCCATCTTCGTCGAAGCTATCTGAACCAGATAGTGTTGTTTGAACATTGGGATTGACAGTGACGTCATCACCAGCAGCAGATGTTGGAGAAATATTAACTGGTAAAACATCTAAAGAGACGGTTTCTGTTGTTATTGCCCCTTCGTTGTCAGTTGCGCTGACTGCAAAGGTCAAGGTTTCTTTCTCTGTTACTGTTGGAGTGGTGATTGTTATTTCTGAAGCCGTATTGTCATCTATCTCTACATTCAAACCTGATAATTGCTCCCAAAACATTGAGGTAACTTCCCCATCAACATCATTGGCATTAGCTGACAATTTTACTTCTGTTTGCTCATTCACAGCTGCAATGGAATTAATTGAAATAGAAGGAGATTCGTTTACAGGTTCAATCGTTAAGGTTACAGATGATTTTGCAGTAGCCCCATCATTGTCTGTAACTGTCACTTCAAAACTCATAGTTGTGCTAGATGTGACGGTAGGTGCTGTGAATGTTAGGGTCTCACTATTTTTGCTACTAATAGCTAAATCATCTCCAGCAGTTTGTGACCAAGCATAGCTAGTAATCGAACCATCAGAGTCTGTAGCATCCGCTGTTATCGATACGATAGATTGTTCTAAGTAGCTTCCTTCACTTTGAAGTGTGACTGTCGGTGCTTTATTAACAATGGGGTTTTTATTTTCAGGCTCTGAGCTTCCCCCTCCGCCACATGCTGTTAATGTTGCAGACACAAAAGTTGCAATAGCTAGCTTTTTCATTGTTTAGGTATCTCCATTTTTATTTTTTAATTGTTTTTAAGTTCTTCCTTATTTGGAAATTGGATTATATACAAGTTGAATTTTAAATAAACTGTTGTATTTCAAATGGTTACAAGTTCTTTTGGGTACAGGTGCGTTATTTGTTTTTTTATGTGATGAAATTTCATAAGTAGACTAGCTCGTTTTTAGTGAAAACCTTCTAAACCCACTAAAGAAATTCGAATCAAAGATAAAAAGGTTGTCAAACCAATACAATACCGCTACAATCCGCAACATCACTAGCTTTGCTGGCGATAGAAAAGTATTCTAAGATTTATGTCTTATGACTAAATCGGGGCTGATTAGGATTCGACGGAATTCAAGACGCCCGAGGTGCATGTCGAGGTGCGGTTGGCCTCGTAAAAAAGCCGCAATTTAAAGTAATCGCAAACGACGATAACTACGCTCTAGCGGCATAATAGCCCGCTAGCACTTCTCCGGTGTATGTCTGTGGACCCGGTTCTGAAGTGTCACCCTACACGGACTCGCTACGGAAACCCTGGCCGGGGTTGAAGGGCTAAAACTAAGCGGCCTCGCCTTTGCAGATCGTGTTCGTCCGAGCTGTATAAGGTTAACTAAAAGACGATACTAAACATGTAGTACCAAAGGTCGAGGCTTTTCGGACGGGGGTTCAAATCCCCCCAGCTCCACCAAATATGAAAAAGGCTGCTCTCAGAGCGGCCTTTTTTATTGCCAAAACAAAATAGTCCATTTGTAATATTCTGATTTATAAAGATATTTTCTTCTCTGCAATTCTTAGCTCTTCTCTTGCATTATTATCAAATGGGTATACATTTGGGTATATTGTTTAATTATACATCAAAATCGTATACCCAAAATGCCTATTACAGCAACACCCTTAACTGATACTGAAATACGTACTGCTAAACCCAGAAATAAAGAATACAGTTTATTTGATGGTTTAGGTCTCTCATTGTTGGTAAAACCCAATGGCTCTAAATTGTGGCGCTATCGTTATAAGCACCCCAGCTTGAGTAAGCGCGTTCTTATGGGGTTAGGTCGTTATCCTGCAATGTCACTAGCGCAAGCAAGGAGAAAACGAGATGAGGGTAATTCACTTTTAAATACAGTGTCGGAAAACTCAGGGCTTGGTATAGATCCTCAGTCTTATTGGAAGCAGTTAAAAATTGACTCTGACAATGAACATAATAACAACTTTGAGCATGTTACGAGGTTATGGTTAGAGGTTAAGTCATCTAGAGTCAGTAAAGCACATGCAACTGACATCATTCGTTCTCTTGAAAATGATGTGTTTCCTACAATTGGTAAAGTTCCTGTTGCTAGCTTAACCGCAAAAATATTAATAGACACCCTTAAACCTGTCGAAAAGCGTGGTGCTCTTGAGACAGTTAAACGGCTATGTCAGCGGATTAATGAGGTACTTTCTTATGCTGCTAACACAGGGTTAATTTCCGTAAATCCCGCAACAGGGATAAAAGAGGCCTTCAAACAACCTACCAAAACCAATTTTCCTAGTATTGAACCGAGTGAACTTCCCGCATTTCTATTTCGTTTAGCACATACAAATACTTCATCGATAACTAGAGCGCTCATTGAATGGCAACTGCACACCATGGCTAGGCCTAGTGAGGCTGCTGGCGCAAGATGGGATGAAATAGATTTAGAAAATGCGCTATGGGTAATTCCGGCTCACAGGATGAAAAAACAGAAAGAGCATATTGTTCCGCTTAGTAAGCAGGTGTTAGCTATTCTCGCTTTTCTTGAAACTAGTACTGGGCATAGAGAGCATTTGTTCCCAGGTCTTAGAAACCCTCGTCAGCCAGTGCATGCGCAGACAGCTAATGCAGCTATTAAGCGCATGGGTTATCACGGTTCAATGGTCGCACATAGTATGCGGTCCGTTGCTAGTACAGTCCTTAATGAGCATAATTTTCAACCAGATGTGATAGAGGCCGCTTTAGCGCATTTAGATAATAACGAAGTACGAAGAGCTTACAACCGCGCACAATATCTAACTCAAAGAAGGGAGATGATGCAGTGGTGGAGCGATTTTATAGATCAATCAAAGCTCAACTATAACAATAATTTATCAAACAAATAGGTATAAAACATTGAGTTCTAATAAAAAGAAAGACAACTTTGATTACTTTAATCTGTTATGTGAAGCAGATGAAGCAGAGCAAAAATATGAGCAACTAATCAAAAATGGCAATCATGCGCCAGCAAAAATAAAGGCTGCTTATTCAGATGTTGAAAAGTTGAACCGCCAAATTAAACGTGAAGGTAAAAAAGTTGATGGCATACCTGAAAGGAGGCAAAGGGCTAGATCAGGTGTATCAATTTTAATTTTATATTACTTAAGTATATATCCGAATGGCAGGGCTCAAGAAAGTAGCCCAGAAGCGCCAAGCCTTATTTCATGGCTTGGGACATTCATTGCAAATCAAGACTCAATTGAAGGCATTGATGAGGTGGTGTGGAACGATGATGGTGGTATTACTGTGTTCTCACCTAACAAACCAAACGGTAACAGTATCAAGATTCAATCAATATCTACGTCATTGACTCGCTTAAAAAAACAGCTTCAACAAAAAAATTTAAATTAATTTTAAACAGATCTTAAACACTTATGCTTATGCGTTAAAACCACATCTTATCTTGAGTACCACTGAAACTAACAGAGGACTCAAGATATGAGCCAAAGCAAATTAATAAATATCGCTCAAGTACGCCAATTGACGGGCATTTCTACAGCATCCATTTACCGTTTAATGGCATCAGGCATGTTCCCGAACCAAGTAAGGCTCTTTGGTCGCAAAGTTATGTGGCTAGAGGAAGAGGTTAACGATTGGATCGAAGACCGTATTATTGAAGCTAAACGCGGGGGTAATTAAATGAGTGATTATATTGATTACTTACAAACCTTTGGGCCCTCGCTTATACGTAATGGCTACGATATTTACCCTTGTAAGCGAGCTAATAAAGGTATCTTTGAAAGTGGCTGGCAAGATAACCCTCTATCAATGGAGCAACTCCTAGAAAGAGTTAATAGTGGAGAGGGTGACAGCGGTATATCTATTTTGACCAAGAACACTCCAGCTGTAGACATCGATGTTTATGATCAGGTTATTTGTGCCCGCATGGTGAATTGGCTTATTTGCAACATAGTCTTAAAGCAAAATAAAAAAAATGAGCTAATTCGCGTGGGCCAACAACCTAAAGCACTAATGCTGTTTAAAGCGGATATTCCATTTAAAAAAATGAAGTCAACGCGCTTTATTGACAACTTTGGTAAATGCCACGCTTTAGAGATATTGGGTGAAGGACAGCAGTTTGTTGCTTTTAACCTACACCAAGTCACTAAAAAAGACTATGAATGGGTTACTCACTGCTCCCCAGATAATACACATATTAACGATTTACCCACTTTAACTTACCAAGATGCTCAAGCAATTATTTGTGAGTTTGAAAGACTGGCGATAGAAGCAGGCTGGGAGCCAGATGATGGTTCAAACGCAACAAGCTATGAAAGCCAAGATGACGAATGTTTTAGGCAGGCTGATTTTATCCATGTGAACCAACAGCTCAATACTGATGATAAATCAGAGTATCAGCGCATAGAAAAATCAGTAACCGGAGCAATTGATTATTTGATAGACGATAAAAAAGTGTTTGATGATCGGGAGCTCTGGATAAAGCTAACGCATGCTCTAGCAACAGCTAAAGGCACTCAGTTTGAAGAACTTTTTGAGCATCAGTTTAGGAAAATTACAACAGACCTAGATAAGGATGGTCACAGGTGGGAAAGTTGCTCACCAAATAACACCACATGGGCTGTCATTCTATCTATTGCTAAACAAAAGGGCTGGTCGCTTGAACACAAGCCTCAACAAAAATTAGATGAGCATTTTTTTAGGTCAGTTGGAAACCTCATCGTCACGAGTAATGACTGGCTCATAAGGTCATTTGTTGAAAAAGATGCTTTTACTCTTGTTTTTGGTCCCTCAGGCTCAAAAAAATCATTTTGTGTTATTGATTGGGCTCTTTGTATTGCTACCGGAGTGGACTGGAACGGATACCAAGTAAAACAAGGCCCTGTGTTCTATATATCAGGTGAGGGTAGCAGGGGGTTCGCTAAGCGCACCACTGCTTGGTCAATGGTAAAAGGCGTAGACATTAACAATGCACCGCTTTACTTAAGTCAGCATGCTGTCACTTTGATGGATGAAAAGAACGCTAATGCGGTATTAGAAAAAATCGAAGAAGTTTTAAACAGCTCAGCAACAATCCCTCAAATGATAGTGATAGATACACTCCATAACTGTTATGCAGGTAACGAGAACGATGCTAGTGATATGGGTGATTTCTTGAGGTGCTTGAACGTTCTAAAAATTAAGTATCAATGCTCAATAGTCATAGTGCACCACACTGGAAAAGTAAGTAACGGTGAAGCACGCGGCAGCAGTTCATTAAAAGCAGCCGTAGATGCTGAATACTTGATTGAGAGTAGCGACGATAACGTGTTTCTCACAAATACAAAAATGAAAGATGCTGAAATTCAACCAACACATTACTTTGAAGCTGAAGAAGTTCTTTTAGCTAATAGCTATGGTGAGTCATTGATTGATGACTTTGGCAAACCTTTTACGAGCCTCGTTCTTAAGCAAGTTAGGTCAGAGCAAATAAAGCGCTTACCTACAGGCAAAAACCAAAAAGCGATTTATAAGCAGCTTAAAGAAATTAAATCCAACAGCTTTGATTTCATCGATACGGATTATTTAAAACAAGCATGCTGCCTTGATAAAAAGCTAATGACTAAAAAGGCATTTGACTCATCTTTAGAGAGCATGATTGCTAACCACTACATTAAGCAATCAGAGCTTGGTGAATTATCAATTTAACCCTTACTTTGTCCGATTATTTCCCCAACTTAAGGTTGGGGAAATAATCGGACTTACGACAACGGTGAGTCATGTGCTTTTTAAGACAAAATGGACAAAAAAGGACAAAAAATGGCTCATTTATTTTAACGGTACACAGCATGATAATCATTAAGAGGTATTGTTTATGAGAATGATTGCTAGTGAATATTTTAGGTGAAATATAATGAATAATAAGAAATTTAAACAAGTATCAAAACAAAACGCCGCAGCAGTAAAGTTCTTAACAGAAAACCTGAGTGCACCAAATGGTGCAAGTGATCAAGTATATGATCTCATTGATACGTTGGGTAATGCGGTTGACCAATATCCAGAGTGGCACCCGATCCTTGTAAACCCAAACGACTGCTCAGCTGGTTATGCGTCTGTATTAAGTCAAATTGATGCATATGAGGGTATTGATCATACTGTATGTTTTGTTCGGGGTTTTATAACTTGCCCTTACAGTAAAAATGCGGCTTACAGCTTAATTGATCGTGTCAACTTAGTTAAAGGATTGAAGGCATATAGGTTAGAGCAATCTCTTTATAGCGATAATGCTTATCCCGTTGTTGTAGAAGCGACAGAGGTAAAGTTAGATGCTGATGGGACTATCCTGACGCGCGATGCTTTAGTTTGGTGTATGCAACAAGCTTTAGAAGAAGTGAAGGGTGCTGAACGCGGTGAAACATGGTGGAACCTAAAAACTAGCTTGTTAGGCAGCCCCAGTTCGTCTTGTTCATCATCATTTATCAGTGAATATACTGGTATCCGCATGAAGAATATAATTGAAGCGATGAACTATAGTGGTATGTATGGGCCAATCAAAGAAGAGTCATTGGAAATGTTCTCCGCTGATGAAAGAAAAAGTATAAGTGAAACGTTAGTAATCGCAGCTTATAACGCTTGGTCTGGGTTAGAGGGTCACTTTAATTTTATGTTTAGAGGTGAGTACTGTCATGCAGAAATTCGTGAACTTGATGAATCGATAGATGACTTTTCCATCACTGTTAGAATCGCTAACTCAGCTCTTAAAGCAGCTGGGTGCTATTACCAAGATACTGAGACTTGGGTTGTAGGTGAACCTACAGGGCAGCAAAAGCTGGCTGAGAAGTTTATTTAGAAGGCTCTAAATTTAATAGCACGGTCAGGTTTTTACAAATCTCCTAAGCCTGACTGTTACTAATGAATAGTATGTTTCAAGCATAAAGTAATTCTCATTTTCGTTTATACATATAGCTTATTTTCTGTAATGGAAGAGCGTTAAATTTGTGAACCGGCCAATAAAGCTTAACCGCTTTTATTTAATGTTACACAGTGTATTTAAATGGCAATGTAATTGAATTAGGGGTACTAATTATTCTAAATCAAATAAAATTTATTTTTATCGACAGTTAGAATTGATTTCTTGCAGGACCATCAAAGTAGTCTTATCTTTCCTTTTTGTTAGACGGTGAGGGTCAATACCAATTCTTAATATGTAGCAATCGGTTAATAATTTTGTTACTAATAAATTATACGAGAATGTTAGCTATGTTGTATTCTATAAATGACCGTTTTTCCTATTTAAAAATTTTAGTTTCTACGAAAGGAGTCAGTTCTTGATTAAGATTGGAGATCTTATTTACTTACAATCTCACGCATTGTTGGTACCTAAATCTGAAAAAGCAAGTATTACTTTGGATATTGAAGATTCAGAAAAACCATTGAACATAATTATTTGTTTTGAAGAAACAAAATCGGCAGAAGAAGAAAAGCCTAAAACAGGGTTAAGCATTGAGGGTGATCAAGATCACGCATATGTTACTTTTCACAATTGGAATAAGCCATTTGGCTCATCTCTACAAAAGCCAATTGCATTTGCTAGTTCTGAGGATGGGGATGAAATTTTACTATTAGCTTCAGCAAAGGAGTCTGGTGATGTTTATGAACTAACCATTCAATTCCTAAAAAAGGAGGCTTCTAATGAACTCGCCAGCGAATAAGGGGAGAGCAAGAGTAAATAGAGTCGAAGTGCATGAAGTTCATAGCAATTTAACAGCTGAAGTAATTGAGATAACTTCTGAAAAATTAGAACTTATTCTCAGGGAACATGTTTCTTGTTTAGCAAAAGAAAATGCTTGGCATGCTCCTCTAGGCATCCTCATTACAATAGTTTTGGTACTTTTAACTACTGACTTTAAAGCTACCTTTGGTCTGACAGCTGACACATGGAATGCAATTTTTGTTATTGCAACAGGGTTAAGCATTTTTTGGTTGTTAAGTTCACTTATTAAAATGAGTAAAAGCTTATCGGTTGAACAGTTGCTCGATAAAGTAAAAAACAAAAATTCATAATGAACTAAAGCAAGGGGTTGAAAGGATTATATTCATTCTTTCCTTTAGATAAAGTTTAATCCCCGCTTAACTTAGCGTTATAAAGTAGCACATTCCATTTGAAGGAAGTTGAATGAGAATTAGGATCAGAAAGAGTCACAAATCTATACCCACTGACATTGAATTTGAGTTACCACAATTTACAGTTCTAACTGGTGAAAATGGTAGTGGTAAAACTCATTTATTTGAAGCAATTAGTGACAATCAAAACGGACATGTAACATTAGAGGGCAATGAACTAAAGTCGATTAGCTATATACCATTTGGTGGTCTTAATCCCCAAGTAGGTCAGCAGTGTGACCCGACTCAAATTTCAAAACGTGTGAAACAAGTCTGGCAAGATTTATTACAGGCTAAGCAGAGAGTGCGTCGAGTGGGAGAATATATAGGGCCTTCTGAAAGAGATCCCATACTTCCGCATATAGGAAACACACAGTTTAGACAAGCGATTCTCAATATTTCAAATCAACTAAGTATACCTCCATCTAAGTTAACTGAAGATATGGTCTCTGATCATATTAACATGATGGGGCTGTCGGGAAACAGTCTTTTTAATAGTCAATTTGCGCTTATTTTTAAAACATATCATATACGCTACTTAGATAATAAGTTGAATAAGGTTTATGAAAATGAAGAGATACCCGGTGCAAGTCCTTATTTGGATAGTAAAGAGTTTATTGAAAAATATGGAGAAGCACCATGGGATTTTGTGAATGGAATTTTAGCTAGACTTTCATTGCCTTACACTGTTAACAACCCTATGAAGTCAAAGAGAGATTCTACATTTGTCTTTATGCTGATCCACAATCACACAGGTATTGAAATAGGCACAAATGATTTATCAACAGGTGAAAAGACACTGATGTCACTGGCTTTAGCTATTTATAACTCTATTGGTACCGGTGATCGTGCGGATTTTTTAATTCTAGATGAGCCAGATGCTCCTCTTCACCCATCAATGTCGAAGTTAATGCTTGAGATTATTGAAGAGGAAATTGTTCATAAACATGGGATCCCAGTACTAATATCTACACATTCCTCTACAACAATTGCATGTACTCCCGCGAGTGCGCTTTATAAAATTACTGCCACAGAGAAGGTACCAACTCAATGTGATTTTCATGATTCAATGAAAATATTGACTTATGGCATTCCAAATTTAAGAGTGTCGACGGAACATCGGCGTCAGGTATTTGTAGAGCATACATATGATGTCGAATATTACGAATTATTCTTTGATATTATTTCTCGAAAGATAAGGTTTGAAACTATCCCCCAGTTTTTGCCTCCACACACTCATAATGGCTCCAACTGCGATGCGGTTCTAGAAATTACTCGAAAACTACGTGATATGGGAAATTCACAGGTTTACGGACTTATTGATTGGGACTTAAAAAATGAGCCAGAGGAACAAGTCGTAATACTTGGTCTTGGTCGAAGGTATGCCATTGAGAACTACATTTTTGAGCCGCATTTTTTAGGCTTATATCTTATTCATAAAAAATTTGCATCCCCAGAAGAGCTTGGCTTAGAAGGGTGTAACTCATACCTCGAAGTAATAAGTCTAATATCGAATAATCGAAATGCTATTCAATCAGTAGTAGATTCAGTTCAAGAAAAACTGTTCAAAGGTGAAGAAACAGCAAGCTTTATCGAAAGTGTTCTTATTGATGAATCAAGAATCGAAATAGATCAAAGGATATCATTGATGAAGGGGCACGAACTTGAAGATTTAGCTAGAGAGGTATGGCCACAATTAAATAGTGTCAGGAGTAACAATGGTGGTGATAGCGCTCTAAAAAAGGATATAATCGGTACGGTAATAAATGATTTTCCGGGGCTTGTGTCTTCAGATGTAGCCGATACATTTCGAGAGTTAGTATAGAGCAATTAAAAGAAAAATATGAAATTCAGGTATAATGCTCAGCAAAATTGCAATAATGCGAGTAAACTTGGCATTCATGTGGCAAACATTCCAGCTTTATGTTTTGTACATAACTAATATTAAAGTATTCCAGCTATGACATTATTAATTTTTACATTTTCTTCTTTTTTAATTTGTGGACTGTTGGGCTACTTTAAAAATTGGAGAATATGGAACTGGATTGATATCATTTATTATCCACTAGGTGCAATTGGCATTACCCTTATTTTTTTTCAAAGTGAATCTGAACGATATAAGATAAATTTAATAGAGTTAGAGTTATTAGCTAAAAATGAGCTTGCTGTAATAGAGAAAGAAAAGCCTAATTTTGAAAGTTATCACAATGAAGATTCATTAATTGCTCAATTTGGAAAGCATTTGGAAATAGTCTCTGGGTTTGCTTCTGCTTGTGGAGGGTATAATTTAGATAGCAAATGTCCAATGTCGGTTAAGCTAGCCAGTATAACAAAAAAATACGAACCCCTATTTTATAATGGGAACGGTGTCGATCTAGCCCACTCGATCTGTTCTAAATCACCGGATTTAATAGACGAAATAGTCGAATCGAATATTCTATCAAGCACTCTTAATCGAACTCTGCCTGAATACTATGCATTAGGTTTAAAAAAAGACTATCATCAGTTCGGCTTTGAGGCGGTTAATGAGTTATTAATGGAATTTGAATCTTTTTCAAAGCGTGAATTTAATGATGTTGTTATAAATTCACGCTATTTCGATGAAAACTCAATAAAACGATTAACCAGAGACTTTGACGATGGATTGTATTTTTCTAAAAGTATTCTCAGGTCAATAAGTATTTGCTTTAGGACTCCTAAATCTATTAGAAATGGCCAATATAGTCGTTGGATAAAGAAGGTTGAAAATAAAAAAACAAAACTAGACGGTCTTCATCAAGAAATTACTGCACCTAGAGATAATGTAACAAATGAACCAATAGATATTTTCAGTTTCTTTTATTGGCCATACATCATTATAGCAGCCTTATCATTGAAGTTTGGTAAAGCAGTTAATGGTATTAGGCCCAAATAGAAAACAAGCTCATAAAACTGTGTGAAAAAGCATGTTTTTTACAGATGCACAAATAACTCCAAGCGTTTAATTGTTTCACTATGAGGCTTTAAGCTGTAACGAGCGAATACACTTTTACCCAAAATATATTTATTGGATTGACTATAGCTCGCTCATAGTACTCTAAACCAATTTTTCATAATATGTTTGAAGTTCATGCTTACTAAATTACCGCATATATAATTAAATAAAGAGTGTTTGTATTAGACACACATGTTGATTAAGGT
>NZ_BRCZ01000007.1:0-170233 GCF_023708065.1 Pseudoalteromonas sp. NCCP-2140
CGTATTTTTATATTGAAAAATACTACAACTCAGTAAGAAGGCATGGCACCCTAGGGTATAAAAGTCCCATGCAGTACGAACAAGTTAATTAAACCCCGTGTCTACTTTATCGGGGTCAGATCACTCAACTGACGCCTGAAAGCTGATAGCTGATAGCTCCGCTTACGTTGGGTTTCGCTCCGCTCAAACCAACCTACTCCCTCCCATACCTATCATCAAATCGCTCGATGTCAGTTTCATCAAGTGTCGCTCCGGTTTGTACTTCGATAACGATCAGTGGCGTGTTTTGTTGATTAGCGAGGCTGTGCAATTGTTTAGCCGCAATATAACAAGATTGGTCGGCTGTTAATTCAAATTCGTCATCGCCTACTCGCACGCTTGCCACGCCAGATACGACGACCCAATGCTCTGCACGGTGCTGATGGCGTTGAGTTGAGAGCTTTGCGCCGCTGTTTACGATTATTTTCTTTACTTTAAAGCCTGTACTTTCAATTAAAGTTCGATAGTTGCCCCAAGGTCTAAATACGGCTTGATGGTGGGTTAGTTTTTCGTTATCGACAATAGCAAGCTGTTTAAGTAAATCTGGGAGCTTATCGAGCGCACTTTTGTCTGCCACTAAGGTGGCATCGTGAGTATGTATAATTGCCTGATTACTCACGCCGAGCGCCGCAATAGTATGGTCGGCTTCGCTGATAAGTAGATTATTCTCGCTATCTAAACTCACCCCTTGTGAGGCTAAATAATTGCCATGCTGGTCTTTTTCTGCGATTTTCGACAGTGCAGAAAAGCTGCCAACATCGCTCCAATTTAAATCAACAGGAATAACAGCAACGTTAGCGCTACGCTCCAAAATAGCATAATCAATAGAATCACTAGGACATGCTGTGAGCTCAGCCGCAACAGGCCGTTGAAAACCTAAATCTGCAGTGAAGCTTGCCGCTTTTGCGACACTGTCAGCAATCTTTGGCGCAAAACGATTAAGCTCGCTTAAATACACATCTGGCAAAAATAAAAACATGCCGCTATTCCAGCCATACTCACCACTGGCAAGGTATTTTTCGGCTAATTGTAGGGCTGGTTTTTCTTTGAATTCAGCCACCTTAAAACAACCTTCATGAGCTAACTGCTCGCCTTGGCGAATATAACCATAACCGGTATGTGGCTCAGTGGGAGTAATGGCAAAGGTTACTAATTGTTGTTGCTGACAAAGCGCTATCGCATTATCTAAGCAGGCAATAAGCTTATCAAAATCACTGAGATGGTGATCAGCAGGCATGACTAGTAAGGGGTCGGTTAGACCATTTTGCAATGCAAATTCAGCGGCCAAGGCAATCGCTGGCGCGGTATTTTTACCTTCAGGCTCAAGCAATAAAGTATAGTTATCTGTGATTTCTGCAATTTGCGTTTTAGCAATAAAACGATGCTCTTCATTACACACTAAAATTGGCGCATTAAATCGTGAGTCAGCTACTCGTAAAAGCGTGCTCTGTAAGAGTGATTTTTCGCTTAGTAAAGATAAAAACTGCTTAGGCATCGCTTTACGCGACAAAGGCCATAAACGAGAACCTATGCCACCAGCAAGAATAACGGGGGTGATTTTGCGACTCATGATTGCTTATAGTAAATAATCCAATCATGAGTTTAACAAATTTTTGAGTATGCGGCTTCGAGCAATTACAGTAACTGAAATTGATCAGCATCTAAGTGAGCAGGAAACACTCTTCGAAAGTCATCAAGCGGTGATTTTTCTAAGCGCTGAATAATGATGCCCGATTGGTCATCTTCAAGCTTCGCCAAGGTGTCGCCTTTAAAATCATAAACGGCAGTACCACCACTGTGGGCAACATCATTACCATCAGCACCAATGCGATTCACACCCACGACATAACACAGGTTTTCCATCGCGCGTGCTTTTAGAAGAGTATCCCAGACATGGCGACGAGCTGCTGGCCAATTAGCTACGTTGATCATCACATCGTAGTCGTTGCAATTACGCTGAAACACAGGAAAGCGTAAGTCGTAACAAACTTGCGGCAAAATGCGAAAATCATTGATAGCGAATATCTCGCGCTGCTCGCCTGCTGCAACGAAATTGCCTTCGTTACCTAAACAGAATAAATGGCGTTTGTCGTAATACTTCACTTCACCATTTGGCCAAACCCAATAAAAGCGATTAGCCTTTTTGTCGCCTTTTGCAACTAAAACAGAGCCTGCAACCACAGCATTTTTTTGCTTAGCTGTGGCTTTTAACCAGCTAAGTACCTCGCCTTGTTCTGGTTCGCTGCAATCTAGATTAATCGCAAAACCCGTGGCAAATGTTTCTGGCAAGACAATTATATCAACTTGCTCGTTTAAACTGTTAAGCTGCTCTGTAAAGTGCGCAAGGTTGGCGCTTTTATCAAGCCAATGCAGTGATGACTGCACTAAAGCTAAGGTTAAAGTTGGCATAAAATCTCCGCGGCACATTTTAATGTGTCATCATTTTTAGCAAAACATAAACGAATCACTTTGTCGCTGCTTGCACTGTTATAAAACACACTGAGTGGTACAGCTGCAACACCCGCTTGCTCAACCAACCATTGGCAAAACTCAACATCATCAAGATCAGACACATCACTGTAATCGAGTAATAAAAAGTAGGTGCCTTCACTTGGTAATATTTTAAAGCGGCTTTGTGCTAATGCTTCGCTGAGCAAGTCGCGTTTTTGTTGATAAAAACAACTAAGTTCATCAACATGTTCTGGCTCTAACTCGAGCATATCGGCTAGTGCATGCTGGGCAGGCGTAAAGCTTGAAAAAGTCACATATTGGTGAATTTTACGAAACTCCCCCATTAATTGGGCAGGTGCAACACAATAACCCATCTTCCAGCCGGTGCTATGAAAAGTTTTGCCAAAGCTTGAGATCACAAAACTGCGTGCAAATAACTCAGGGTCGGTCAGCGCACTTAAATGCAAAGCGCCATCAAAGGTAATGTGCTCATACACTTCATCGCTAATTACATATAAATCATGCTTAGTAACAAGCGCTTTAAGGGCATTAATATCTTCTGTTTTAAAGATTTTACCGCTTGGGTTATGTGGCGTGTTGATTATGATGAGACGTGTTTTGTCTGTTATAACATCAGCTACAGCTTGCCAATCGATTTTGTAGTCTGGCGCATGCAAAGCAACATGAACTGAGCGACCGCCAGCAAGCTCAATTGCCGGTTGATACGAGTCATACGCGGGGTCAAATACCACAACTTCATCACCCTCTTTAACAAGCGCTTGAATTGCTACGAATAATGCCTCTGTTGCCCCAGAGGTGACGGTAACTTGTTGCTCGTAATTTATGTTGTTATGGTATTTTCTAGCAATCAAAGCCGCTATTTGCTGTTGTAGCTTTGTAACCCCACTTGAAGGCGCATATTGATTTACCCCCTCAAGTACATAATGATTGAGCTGTTTTTTTAGTAATTCTGGTGCATCAAATTCAGGAAAACCCTGAGATAAATTAAGCGCTTGGTGCTTATTTGCTAGAGCGGTCATTTGACTAAAAATACTGGTGCCTAAATTCGGCAATTTACTTTCAAACACAGAGGTTCCTTAAAGATGGTTTTGCGCCCGAAGCGATGCTATCATTGCTTAAAACAGATGTATAGCCGTCTAAATAACTTTTAGAATGTCGAGGAATATATGCATAACAATACCGCTATTTCAGAACTAATTGAAGCTGGTAAATGGGTAAGCCAACGTGGCTGGGTCCCTGCTACTGGTGGTAACTTTTCAGCCCGCACTGCAAGCGGTTATGTCGTCACAGCAAGTGGCTTCGATAAAGGTCAACTCGGCACTCATGCATTTATTGAATTTGATCATGAAGGCAATCGTACTAAAGGCTCTGGCAATCCATCAGCTGAAACTGAGCTACATTTGAATATGTATAAGCTGATCCCATCAGCTAAATTTGTTTTGCATACCCATTCTGTTGCAGCAACCGTGTTATCGCGTGTGATCAAAGGCCACGCTATCAATTTACATGGCTACGAAATGCAAAAATCTTTAAGTGGTGTTAAATCGCATTTAGATACGCTAAGTATTCCAATTTTTGATAATGACCAAGACATTGACCGCTTAAGCTTACTGGTCAGTGATCATCACCTTCACACCCCTATTGAGCATGCCGTATTAATTCGTGGCCATGGTTTATATGTCGTTGGCCGAGATATCAAAGAAGTACAGCGTCATTTAGAAGGCTTAGAGTTCCTATTTAGCTGTGAGCTTGAGCGCCTAAAACTAGAAGGTATTCAAGCTGGAGTTCAGCCATGATCAAAGCGATTTTAACCGATATTGAAGGCACAATTACCCGCATTTCTTTTGTTAAAGACGTATTATTTCCTTACGCGGCAGGGCAATTACCTGAGTTTGTGAAGTCACATCAAAGTGACCCAGAAGTAGCAGCCCAAATTGAGGCCGTGAAAGCACATATTGAACAACCAGAAGCCGATATCGACACGGTCATTAGCCATTTAATTCATTGGATTGAAACAGATCAAAAAATTACCCCACTCAAGCAGTTGCAAGGGCTAATTTGGCAAACAGGCTACGAAAGTGGTGATTTTACTGGCCACCTTTACCCAGATGCTTATGACTTTTTACAACTCCAAAAACAAGCTGGTAAAAGTTTATATGTCTACTCATCAGGCTCAGTAAAAGCCCAACACCTGATTTTTGAATTTTCTGACTACGGTGATGTTAGACCTTTATTTAGTGATTACTTCGACACCAAAGTCGGTGCAAAACAACAGCAAAGCTCTTATGAGAATATTATCGCCGAGCTGCCATTTGACGCTGCCGAAGTATTGTTTTTAAGCGATGTGGTGGCAGAGCTTGATGCTGCCAAAGCTGCTGGTCTTGGTACTTTGCACCTTGTTCGCGATGGCCAAGCAGTAAGCGACGCTCACCCATACATTAACGATTTCACAGCATTTAGTGCGGAGCTTTTAGCATGAGCCAATTAACTATTTATAACGATAACAACGCAAACAACATACTGTTTCACAGTGAAGACTTAAGCGCGATTGCGAGCGAGCTGAATGCGGTTGGCGTTCGCTTTGAGCAGTGGCAAGCAACGGCACAGATTGACCAAGATACCAGCCATGACGCTATTTTAACTGCCTATGCTAGCGATATAGAGCGCCTTAAGGCTGAAGGGGGCTATCAAACAGTGGACGTTATTTCGCTTGCTAAAGGGAATCCAAATGCAAGCGAATTACGCAGCAAGTTCTTATTTGAACATACACATAGCGAAGATGAAGTTCGTTTTTTTGTGAAAGGCCAAGGTTTATTTTGTTTACACTTAGGCGATAAAGTGTATCAAGTGCTGTGCCAACAGGGCGACCTAATTTCAGTACCAGAACTCACACCACATTGGTTTGATATGGGCAACGACCCTGAATTCACAGCAATTCGCTTATTCAATAATACCGAAGGTTGGGTCGCTAAAAGCACTGAGTCAACTATTGCTACCAACTTCCCACTGCTGGACTAACATGGAAAAGCTATTCTCTTACGGTACTTTACAGTACCCGCAGGTTCAGCTTGATACCTTCGGGCGTTTGCTCGAAGGTCAACCTGCTACGCTAACTGGGTATGTCATTGGTGAAGTCGAGATCACCGACGAAGCCGTACTTAAAAGTAGTGGTCAACGCTTTCACCCGGCTTTAATCAAAACAGGCAAACAAACTGATATTGTTAATGGCACTATTTATTTAATCACCGAACAAGAGCTTGCTCAGGCAGATACTTACGAAGTAGATGATTATCAGCGAATTGCAGAAACATTCCAATGTAACAACCAAGCTTGGCTATATGTTGCAAAAAACAGCCTTTAATTTACAAATATAAAACAAAAAGACCCAAATTAAGAACAAAAGCTGCTATTATCCTCCCCATTAATAAGTACTAATTATTTGCTAAAGGACTAAACATGGGGTCGGCATTTTCACCCTTACGCGATACCGTTATTTATGTGGGTGAGTGGCAACTTAACACTCAGCAGCAAACCATCAGCGATGGCACTCATAAGCGTGAACTAGAACCTTTATTATTTAAATTACTGTGTTTCTTTATTGAGCATAATGATCGCATTATCACTCGCCAAGAGCTGGTTGAAAATATTTGGCAACAAAGCTTTGTTGATGACAATGCCATTAACCGTGCCATCTCTGAACTAAGAAAAACTCTTAAATCAGAAAAACAGCCCGGGCAAACCATTAAAACCCATTATCGTAAAGGTTATAGCCTATTTATTGAAGTTAAGCCTCTTGATCACACTGTGAGTACAGAGCCGCTAAAAACAGAAAATATAATAACAGTAGATAAAGACGCTGATACTCAAGTTAAACCTACGGCCATTAATGAACAAAAAGCGCATTCTTCACGCTGGCCATGGCCTTTTGCAGCGTTAGTGCTTGGTTTATTGATTACTGCTATTTGGTTATTTTCACAACAGCCTAAAGCAAATGATGAAGTACAAAACGAAGCGCCATTTTTAGACCTGCAAGCTGAAACCATTTCATGGCATAAAGGCTCTCACTATCGTTTAATGCTAAGCCATGACAAAACTAAGCTTGCTTATATTCTAGAAAATGATGGTCAACGTCTTTTTGTCGTCGACCTAACCACTAAAAAAGAATACGTGATTGCCTCTGGCAATATCTTTTTACAGGGTTGGTCTGAGGATGGAGAGCGATTATTTTACGGCTCTTGTGAAAACAAAGACTACAGCGATTGCATCACTTGGCAAGCAAGCAACCTGTTATCAAGTGAAGCGTTAATAAAGCCACGTATCAACCAATCTTTACTTAATTCTCAGCCAAGTCAGTACATTGAAGTGGGTGATGTCGCAATTTCAAGGCGTAATAATTACCGTGGCTTAACTCATTTATATGCTTTATATGCACAAGATTTAAAAACCGGTGAAGAAATTCGCATTAGCACACCCAATATCACTGGCACTGGGGACTTTATTTTAACAACTATAAAAAACCCGAGCCGCATCATCTTTGAGCGCCATAATGTTGGCCAAGTAGAGATATACATGGCCAATTTAGATGGCAGCTCGTTAAAGCTTTTAACTACCAACGATTACCGTGCATGGGTAGCCACATATGATGAGCAGACCAACTCACTAATTTGGTATAGCCGCGGCACCTCAACTATTGAATCATTCTCTTTTGATAGTATGAGTCGACAACCCGCTATAACAGCGCCAGTAAAACGAGCAAATTATGCTTACCCTTTAAGCAAAGAAAGTGTGTTGATCAGTACTGACCTTCACGATAAAGATGCCGCAGTCTTTGACCTTAATTCAAAAACAATGAGTTACATCGCCACAGCGAATAAGCATGAAGACGACTTAGTCGCATTAGCCAATAATGATGTTTACTTCTCTGACTTTGAGTTTTCAGAACGACAACACTGGCTCAGAAAAGCAAACCAATACATCAATATCACTGGCAAAATTGGTGAAGATAGTTCAGTAATTGCAGCAAATAGTGACAGTAGCCGACTTGTTAGCTTTAATAAAGCCGATCAGCAATTAACATTATTAAATGCTGCTGATTTCTCAGAAATTAAGCACTGGACACTTCCTGGTAGTACCAAGCTGGCAGCTATAAGGGGTAACAAGATTGCCGTGCTATATACCGATCTTAGCAATCAGCTAAATCAAATAATGATTCTTCACACCAACAGCGATGAAGTGATTAAAAGCACTATAGATACACCCCTAGCTATTGCATGGTATGACAATACACAGCTGATTGTGCATTCTAAATACGATAAATACCTGCTTTTAGACAGCGATAACAATATCTACAGTGAGCTGACTACACCAGACAAACTAACTGAGTTAAAGCCTTCTATTGTGTCGATGGCAAGTAACCTACATAGCTTGTATATCGCCACTGATACTGAAGTTTTCAGCATTAATTTAGCCAAAATGCAGGGCGTTGAGTCAGTACTTCAAATGAAGCCTTCTCACTATATATCGCGCCTTAATGCTAAAAACGACAAGCTGGCAGTGACCTTCTTAACTGCCAACAATCAAAATAGCATTGAGCTCTACACTAAAAAAAGCGCAGAGTAATTTACGACTTTAACTGTTTTAGAATACCTTGCTCGATATCGGACTGGTTATAAACGCCGCTATCGAGCACCCAGCCTGTGACTAGGCTCGCCGGTGTCACATCAAATGCCGGGTTATAAACCTTCGCGTTAGTCGGTGCCCACATCGCTTCACCAAAACTACCACTAACACCGCGCACTTCATTAGGACTGCGTTGCTCAATTTCGATATCTGCACCACACAACGTTTGTGTATCAAGTGTCGTAAGTGGTGCAACGACATAAAATGGAATGTTATGGAAATCCGCTAACACAGCGAGATTATAAGTGCCGACTTTATTGGCAAAATCACCGTTTGCAGCAATACGGTCTGCCCCTACAAATATTTTATCTACTTTGCCCGCAGCCATTAAACTCGCCGCCATGTTATCGCAAATCAAGGTATAAGGAATTTGCCAGCGCTCAAGCTCAAAAGCCGTTAAGCGGCCGCCTTGCAGTAACGGCCTTGTTTCATCAACCCAAACATGAATGTCACCATGGCGTTGCTGAGCTTTATAAATAACCCCTAATGCAGTGCCGACACCCGCAGTCGCTAACGCACCGGTATTACAGTGGGTTAAAATGTTATCGCCTTTATCAACCAAAGCAGCACCGCGTTCTGCCATGCTATCGCAAAGGGCAATATCTTCTTTAAATAACTGCTCAGCAGTAGAGACAACAGCTGCAACATAATCAGTCTCTGTTAGCGCTACGCGTAACTTGGCCATGCAGTGCATAAGGTTTACCGCTGTTGGGCGTGTTGCTTCAAGCTCATCTATAGCAACCGCAAGTGCTGATTGACTCATGCCTTGCTCAGCTAGGTGTGCAACCAATAAGCTCGCACCTAAGCCGATTAAAGGCGCTCCCCGGATTTTCAAAGTCAGAATCAAATCTTTCATCGTTTCAACATCGTTACATACATGCCAATGCTGTTGATGTGGCAACAAATACTGATCAAGCACGGTTAGCGTACCTTGCTGATATTTAATACTGCTGGCGATGAGATCTTGCATACTGAATCCGAATAACTAATGAATAACTAATTTATGTGAATAGTTATTTTACATCAGTTTTGACAACTAACAAGCTGGATGTATGGACATCTAAACGGTTACAGGTATAGAATGCTCAAAGTTAATTGTATTACGAGATAGAGCCATGGCTAAATACACTGCCTTTAATGCAGAGCATGCTGTTGATTACATTAAAGAACTTGTTAAAAGTGAACTAATTTCAGTCTTCCCTGCTGATGCAGCACTGACTGCATACGAGTTTGGTGACGGAAACTTAAACTTAGTTTTTCGGGTTGCTGATCAGCACAACAACAGTGTAATTCTAAAGCAAGCACTGCCTTATGCCCGCTGCGTAGGTGAGTCATGGCCATTATCATTAGACCGCTCCAGAATCGAAGCCGAAGTATTGATTAATCATGGTAAGTTATGCCCAGAGCATACCGTGGCGATATTGCATCACAATGTAGGGCTGGCATTAACCGTATTAGAAGATTTAGGTGAGTTACAAATTTTACGTGGTGCACAAATCAATGCAGAGCAATTTCCATTATTGGCCAGCCATGTTGCGCTCTACTTAAGCCGTACAGGCTTTTATAACTCAGACTTTTACTTATCTGCTGAAGATAAAAAAGCCAAAGTCAGTCAATTTATTAATCCTGATTTATGTAAGATCACAGAAGACTTATTCTTTACTGATCCGTACATTGAGCATGAGCGCAATAATTTCCCAACTGAGCTTAATGAGCACGTCGAAAGTATTCGTAATAATGATGCTTTAAAACTGGTCGCAGCGAAATTAAAAGCTAAATTTTTATCTTGCCCACAAACTTTATTGCATGGCGATATGCATAGTGGCAGCATTTTTGTTGATAGCAAAACCACTAAAATGATCGACCCAGAGTTCGGCTTTTTTGGCCCTGTTGGCTTTGATATCGGCTCATTTATGGGTAACTTGCTTCTAAATTACTGTGCCCAAAACGCCCGTATTACAGAGCAAGCAAAGCGCCGTCAGTATCAAACTCATTTATTAACCTGCTTACAAGACTGTTATAGCCAATTTGAGCAACATTGGTTAAACCTAGCAAGCAGCGAAGCAACTGATATTAGCTTTGCAAACCGCACCTTTAGCGAAGATTACTTACAACACGTATTGCGTGATGCGATTGGCTACTGTGGCGCTGAACTTATTCGCCGTACTATTGGTTTAGCCCATGTTGCAGATATAGACGGTATTGAAGATGCACAAGCTCGTTTAGCAGTACAACAGCAAACACTCGTACTTGGCGAGCAACTGATGCTTAATGCCACAAGCTGTAACAATAAAGACGAGTTCTTTTCGTTGTTAATCAGTTTATTAAATTAACTAGCAAAAAGTAAAAAGGCGCTCAACGCGCCTTTTAATTATTCAACTAGATTATTTATTGTAGTGCTCATACATTTTATCGAGCGGCTCTGATAAACCATTTTCTTGTACCACTCGCACATGCTGGCGAGCTAACTCGCGGGCACTTGATACACCACATGAATGAGCAATCAACCCAGCACCATAGTGAATAAACTTATTATAATTGGCGACACGTTGTGCCTTATCGGTCACATCGAGGCCTCGCTGTAAGCGTTCATTATGAGTCGTAATACCGGTCGGGCAGGTATCTTTATTACACTGCAGAGCCTGAATACAACCTAGCGAAAACATATGACCACGTGCCGACACAATAAAATCAGCGCCCAGAGCGAGTGCCCAAGCCACTTTTGACGGTACGATTAGTTTACCCGATGCAATCACTTTCACTCGTTCTCTGAGACCATGTTTTTTTAGCAGATCAACAACCAAAGGCAGGCTCTCTCGTAGCGGTAAACCAACTGAATCCATCAAGGGTTGAGGAGCTGCGCCCGTACCGCCGTCGGCACTATCAATAGTGATAAAGTCAGGGGCAGATTCAATGCCTCGATTATTAATTTCGCTGAACAAGGTTTCGAGCCAAGTGTATTCACCAATCACCGCTTTAAAACCGGTTGGTTTACCTGTGGTACTGCGTACCGTTTCAATCATGTCGAGTAAATCTGCTGGGCATTTAATCTCTGGATGACCATTTGGACTAATAGAGTCATGCCCTTCAGGAATACCCCGAATTTTTGCAATTTCAGCAGTCACTTTGCGCCCTGGTAACATACCCCCTTTACCGGGTTTAGCACCTTGACTCATTTTAATTTCGAACATTTTAACTTGTTCGTGCTCAGCAATCGCTTTGAGTTTTTCGGTGCTTAATTTACCGTGCTCATCTCGTACACCATATTTTGCCGTGCCAATCTGAAACACAATATCAGCGCCACCTTCAAGATGGTAAGGGCTGAGCCCTCCTTCACCGGTATTCATCCAACAACCCGCTAACTTTGCACCTCGCGATAGTGCGCGAACAGCGGGCTTAGATAAGGCACCAAAGCTCATGCCAGAAATATTAAATAACGAGTTTGTTGTATAAGGAGCTTGGCAATAAGGCCCTAACGTAACTTCGCTCGGATCGAGTGCATCTTCATCTAAAGTTGGGAACGCACAGTTCATAAACATCACCGTTCCCGTTGCTTCAAGACTTTGGGTTGAACCAAAGGCCGTAGTACGGTCAACATTTTTCGCAGCGCGGTAAACCCAGCTTCGCTCAGCACGATTAAATGGTAGCTCTTCCCTATCCATGGCAAAAAAGTATTGTCTGAAGAATTCACCTTGGCGTTCAAAAAAATAACGAAAGCGGCCGATCACCGGGTAATTACGGCGAATCGCCTGCTTAGATTGCGTCACATCACTAATGTAAAAGCACACAATCACCAGCAAACCTATGCCGAGTGCAAAAATAAACAAGCTGGCAAAAACATCGATACTAAAAATTATAAAATCACTCATCCAAGGCCCCTTTGTGAAATGACATCCTTCAAAGCATATAAGGTGTTTATATTACGTGCAATAAACAAAAAAGGCGTGATGTAAGTCACGCCTTTTCGTTTCTTTTATGCCGCTATGCTGCTCGTTTGGCTAATTCAGCTTTAATATAAAGTTGAATTTGCTCTTCAAGCACTGACATTGGCACTGAGCCATGACGTAATATTTGATGGTGGAATTCGCGAATATCGAAATCTTGACCGAGTGCTTGCTCAGCTTTGTGGCGTAAACGTTTAATTGTTAGCTCACCAATTTTGTATGACAACGCTTGTGCAGGCCATGAAATATAACGGTCAGTTTCGGTCTTCACGTTATGTAATGATAGCGCGGTATTTTCGCTCATAAATTTCATTGCGCGTTCGCGGCTCCAGCCATACATATGCATACCTGTATCAACTACTAAACGTGCTGCACGCCACATTTCATAGGTTAAACGACCAAAATCACTGTATGGGTCTTGATAAAAGCCCGCTTCGATACCTAAAAACTCCGAATATAAGCCCCAACCTTCACCAAATGCCGACAAATATGCATTACGGCGATAACTTGGTAATGACTCAAGTTCTGCATTAAGTGAAATTTGTAAATGATGCCCTGGTACAGCTTCGTGCAAAGTTAATGCTTCAAGAACATACAACGGGCGCTTATCTAGCGCATAGGTATTAACCCAGTAATAACCTGCTTGGTCATCACGGCGAGAACCTGAGTAACGGCCGGTTGTATATTTAGGGGCAATACTCTCTGGCACTGGCGCAACACCATACGGCATTCTTGGCAAGGTGTGGAATAACTTAGGTAACTGCGCATCCATTTTCTTGGCGATGTAAGACGCTTCTTTTAGCAAATCTTTTGGTGTTTTTGCGTAAAATTGCGGATCAGTACGTAAAAAGTGCACAAAATCAGCAAACGAGCCTTCAAAGCCTACTTTCTCAATAATTTTTTCCATTTCTGCGCGAATACGCGCGACTTCTTGTAAACCTAGCTCATGGATTTCTTTTGGCGTCATATCTGTGGTGGTGTAGTACTTAGCACGGTTTTCATAAAACGCTTTGCCATTCGGCGTACTTGAAATACCAATATCTGTACGTGCACCCGGTTGATACTCATTGTTAAAGAAGGTTAAGTAACCTTGATATGCCGGAATAACTTGTTCTGTGATAATAGTTTGCGCTTGCTTTTGTAGCGCTGCAAACTCGCTATCACTTACACCTGCCGTGTTATTTAAAAATGGTTTGTAAAATTCAGACTGTGTCGCATCATCAACAATATAAGCCGTGATTGAGTCTTGATAGCCTTCTAAAACAGCCTTTGGTTGAGTTAAACCTACTTCAAGACCTTTACGCATCCAGCCGATATTTTGCGAAAAATAGCGGGGAATTTGCTGTAATTTAGCAAGATATAGCTGGTAATCTTGTGGTTTTGTGTAATCTGAGCTTGATATCATAAATGATAGACTAGAGTGGAAACCATACTCAGATGTCAGCGGCATATAGTGCGCATTAAACACATATTCATCGACACTATTTTGCACTTGGCCACGCAAAATAGTCAGGTTAATGCGGTTTTCTTCCGATAACTTATCACGGTCGATAGCGTCTAGCTCGGCAAGTAGCTCAGTATTCTTCTTGTATTTTTGTTCTAAAAATTCAGCCGATAGATTTTCTAATAAATAACCATCAACGCCATTTTCTTTACCATAAGGGCTGATGCTTTGGCGGTAATTAACAATATTTTCGGCTACTTGAGTAAATTGCTGATCAGCATCAATATTTGTTACTTGGCAAGCGCTTAAAGTACAAGCTAAAGCAACCGCAATAACAGAACGGTTTAAAGTTCGCGACAGTGTTTGTTTCATAGCATTCTTTTTAGTTTTAATCAGTATCGCTAAAGTAGCGCAGCACTGGCTAAAACCCAAGCAAATGCGACCAAGCTCAGGTTAAATACGCTCAAATTAACAGCGCAGTGTAGATAAGAATGAGCAAGGTTTAAGCAATTTTTAATTACACTTGTTAAAGTTGTTGAGAAAATCAGCTAATAGACGCAAACGAAACAAATTTAAGTTCCAAAATTAGCGATTTTGCTTTTAAATAGAATGATTACAGATTACTGTAGACTCAGTATTTATGCTTGGAAGCAAATAAACTTTACGGAAGAGATGATTAATTGGTTGATATGCGTATTTAGTGGTATTGAAAAATGATGTTCCATGATCCCATGGCTATTGCTCAAGAAAAAATGACAAAGGTATGTATCTTTTTAGAACATCATGCATTACCGCCGTCACCACTTAACTACCAAGTTGTTTACACCTACGTCAGCCAGTCTAACCCAAAACTTAACGCCGCTATTGACCGTGCCATCGCACAAAGAAAAACCATCGATTGTGTCTATGTAGAACAGCTTTATTTCGATTTTATAGAGCAAGGCCATAAAATGAAAACCGCCATTGTTCGCAACGTTGACTCAGTAATTAACACCCTTTCACGTAATGCTAGCAATAACGAACAAAATATTGTGCGCTTTGCTGATCAAGTTAGTGACTGTGTGCATTCAATCGATGAAAACAATATTGAGCAAACGCGTCACGCATTAAAAATGCTCAGTAAACAATCAGAAGTACTGCTCAACCAGCATCGTCAATTTAAGCAAGAAATAGCAAAAGCCAAATCACTGCAAGAAAAAACTCAAAAACAACTCACTCAATTACGCAAACAACACATTACCGACCAACAAACTGGCTTATATAAGCGCCACTACTTGAATCAACAAACCCAACTCTGGGTCGGCCAAAATAAAGCGGTTTGTGCTATCTCTATTCACATTGAGAACTTAAATCATTTTATTGAAAATTATGGCGATGTCATTGGTGAAGTCATTTTGAGTAAAGTCGCCAAGCAAGTGCAAAAGTACGTACAAGAAAGCGGTTTACCTGGGCGCACAAGTAAAGATGAATTTACCATCTTACTTGCTGATATAGAGCCTGAAACTGCAAACTTAATTGCCGAAAAAGTACGAAATGGCGTAGAAAAGCTGCGCTTTGTCAGCTCAAAAAATGGCACCAAACTTCCTGCTATCACTCTTGCTTTAGGGATCGCTAAACATGAAGGCGATGGCGACTTTAACAGTTTAGCTCGTAAAGCCTCTTTAGCAGCCGCTAAAGCCAAGTCACTTGGACAAAGTAGTTTTATTGCTGGCCAATAAAGTTCAAAACTGCGCTAAGTCATGAAAAGCCACGCTAATCTGATGATTTAGTTATAATCAAATTGCACCCCACAGCTACAATCAAGTACACTAGTCTTTATTGCCACGATAGAGATTAATCATGAACGAGAATCAAGAAAAGACCACGCATTTTGGCTATAAAACCGTTGCTGAAAACGACAAAGCATCAATGGTTGCAGATGTATTCCACTCAGTCGCTGCAAAGTATGACGTAATGAATGATCTTATGTCGTTCGGTATTCATCGTTTATGGAAACGCCAAACTATTGCAAGTTCAGGTGTTCGCAAAGGTCACTATGTATTAGATCTTGCCGGCGGTACAGGTGATTTAACCGCTAAATTTAGTCAGCTAGTGGGTGAAACCGGTCAGGTTATCTTAGGCGATATTAACTCTTCAATGCTGAAAGTTGGCCGTGAGAAACTGCGTAACCTTGGTCGTGTTGGCAATATCGAATATGTTCAAATGAATGCCGAAGCATTACCATTTCCTGATAACAGCTTTGACTTAATTACGATTGCCTTTGGTCTTCGTAACGTGACCGATAAAGATAAAGCTCTACGCTCAATGTATCGTATTCTTAAGCCTGGTGGCCGTTTACTCGTGCTTGAGTTCTCAAAACCAGAACAAGAAATATTAAGTAAAGCCTACGATTTCTACTCATTTAATATCTTACCTAAGATGGGTGAGCTGGTTGCGAATGATGGCGAGTCTTATCAATATCTTGCTGAATCAATCCGTATGCATCCAGATCAAGAAACATTAAAAGGCATGATGGAAGATGCTGGTTTTGAACAAACCAGTTATCAAAACCTTACTGGCGGTATTGTTGCCCTTCACCGTGGTTTTAAATACTAAAAATTCTGTAAATTAAGTAGGTAACGCGATGTTAGCAAACGCTCTGTTATCACTAGTCGAACGAATCATTAATCACCTGCTGCAGTTAGACCCTCAGTTAAAGGGTAAGCTTGCAGCAATTGCTGATAAACAGCTGTTGATTGAGATACGTGATTGGCAACAGTCAATTTTGTGTGTTTACAGCGACGAGCAAATTCACTTATACAGTACGCAAGAGCGTAGTTTTGATTGCATGATCAGCGCCGATATCGACACCTTGTTGGCGCTTAAAGATCCATCAATGCTCACGCAACTCATTCGCCAAGATAAGCTCGACTTACAAGGCGACTTAAATCTTGCACAAGGTTTCAGTAATGCCTTTGCTGAGCTTGATATTGATTGGCCAGAACATTTTTCTCGGTACATTGGCGATGCCCCAGCGCAACAGTTGTGGCTCTCTATTCAAGCTTTAAAACGTCGTGGCTCACAAACGAAAAGCAAGTTAGAAAACACCTTAACAACACTTTGCCAAGATGAGTTAGCAGTGACCATACACCCTCTTGAGCTTGCTGAATTTAAACAGCAAAACCGCCAATTAAAAAGCCAAGTATCTCAATTAGAGATGCGAATTAACGCGCTGTTACAGTCTCGCTAATGCGCTAAGGAACTTGTGTGTCGTCTGCTCGTCTTTATTACATCACTAAAACCCTACTGAGCTATGGCTTAGACGAATTAATTCCACGTAAACGAGTGCCTTGGTTTGCCAAACTCGCCCGTGGCAGCTTATTTTGGTTACGTAACCAACATAAAGATAAACCTGCAGGTATGCGCTTACGACTTGCTCTGCAAGAGCTTGGCCCTGTATGGATCAAGTTTGGCCAAATGCTTTCAACACGCCGTGATTTACTCCCTCATGATGTCGCTTTAGAGCTTGCACTACTACAAGATCAGGTTGAACCTTTTGAAGGTGAACTTGCCCAGCAGCTTATTGAAAAGGCGCTGGGTATTAATGATATTAGTGAATTGTTTAGTGATTTTTCGCAAACACCTTTAGCATCAGCCTCGATTGCACAAGTTCACACGGCAACCTTAATTGATGAGCATGGCGCACCACAAGATGTAGTGATTAAGGTCATTCGCCCTAACATTAAAGAGCAAATTGATGCCGACTTAATGCTAATGCAAAAAGTCGCACGCTTAGTGGCTAAGTTATTAAAAGAAGCCAAGCGTTTACGCCCTATTGAGGTAGTAAACGAGTACAAAAAAACCTTGCTCGATGAGCTCGACCTAATGCGTGAAGGGGCGAATGCGATTCAGCTACGCCGTAACTTTGAAGACTCAGATTCACTCTACATTCCTTTTGTTTACAGTGACTACAGCCGCAGTAACGTATTAGTAATGGAGCGCATTTACGGTATTCCAGTATCTGATACCGAAGCATTGCTGGCACAAAATACCAATATGCAGCTACTAGCTGAGCGCGGTGTCGAAGTATTTTTCACACAAGTATTCCGTGATAGTTTCTTCCACGCTGATATGCACCCAGGTAATATCTTCGTTTCTCGTGAAAACCCTCATAATCCAAAATATATCGGTATTGATTGCGGTATTGTTGGCACCCTTAATCGTGAAGATAAGCGCTATTTAGCAGAAAACTTTATTGCCTTTTTCAACCGTGATTACCGCCAAGTAGCACAACTACACGTTGATTCTGGCTGGGTACCCGCCGATACCAGCATTGAAGAGTTTGAGTTTGCGATTCGTACTGTGTGTGAGCCTATTTTCAATAAACCACTGGCCGAAATCTCGTTTGGCCATGTGTTAGTCAACCTGTTTAATACGGCTCGTCGCTTTAATATGCAAGTTCAACCGCAATTAGTGTTACTGCAAAAGACGCTGTTGTATGTTGAAGGCCTTGGCAGACAACTGTATCCGCAGCTTGATTTATGGAAAACCGCTAAACCTTTTCTAGAAGATTGGGTCAAAGAACAAGTTGGTCCGCTTGCAGTAATGAAAAAAATGTATGCGAACTTGCCATTTTGGGCAGAAAAAATGCCTGAATTACCTGATTTAATTTATCAAAACTTAAAGCGTCAACAACAACCTGTACAATTGCCAGCGCCGCAATCTGCTAAACCTTTGTTACTGAGCATCTTTGCTGGCAACTGCTTGATTGTTTCAGGCTTATGTTATTTGCAGCATGACTTAGTTGCCAGTGCAATTACCGCCGGCTTTGCTATAGCAGGCTTTATTGCAGCGTGGCGTAGTGCATAAACTAAGTGCTATTTATGTTTTGGTGAGTATAATCGAGACAAGTCTATTCGATAAATTTGAAAAAACGGAGTAACCCATGGGTTTTGGTGGTATCAGTATTTGGCAATTAATCATTATTTTGGCAATCATCGTGTTGTTATTTGGCACAAAAAAACTTCGTGGCATCGGCGGTGATTTAGGTAGCGCAGTAAAAGGTTTTAAAAAAGCCGTGTCTGATGATGACCAAGCTAGCGCTAAAAGCGAGCAAATAGAACAAGCTTCTAACACGCAAAACAAAGAAACCGTAGAGAAAAGCAAAGACGACCATAAGGCTTAATCAATATGGGGATGTGGGAACTTGTTGTCGTACTGATCGTGGGTCTAATTGTATTAGGCCCAGAGCGCTTGCCTGTGGCAATTCGCACGGTTAGCCGCTGGGTAAAAACCTTAAAGTCAGTCGCCAACTCAGTGAAAGCAGAAGTGAACGAAGAACTCCGTATCCATGAGCTTCACGAAAACTTAAAAAAAGCAGAGCAACAAAACTTGCAAGAACTATCTCCAGATCTGCAAGACTCTGTAAACGAACTTCAAAAGGCTGCTCAGTCAGTCACCCACAGTTACAAAAAAGACACGCCTGAAAAAGCAGAAAGTAACAATAATGACGAAAAAAAGTGAATTTAATCTCTGCTTTTGTGGTCAATAACAATGATGATGAATAGTAAACTATGACCGAGCAAGCTCACACAGGCTTTGTTGGCCACTTAATTGAGTTACGAAATCGACTCATGAAAGCTTTGTTAAGCATTTTGATTATATTTATTAGCTTGGTGTACTTTGCCAACGAAATTTATGATTTTATTGCAGCACCACTTATTGCAAACTTGCCTAGCACTGCCACCATGATCGCAACGGATGTTACATCCCCCTTTATTGCACCGTTTAAACTCACCTTATTTGTGGCGTTATTTGCTGCTATTCCTATGATACTGCACCAAGTTTGGAGTTTTATAGCACCTGGCTTGTATCAACATGAAAAGCGTATGCTAATGCCAATTTTGGCCTCTAGCATCTTGCTATTTTATAGTGGTATCGCATTTTGCTACTTTGTGGTGTTACCCATTATTTTAGGGTTTTTCACTAGCACTGGCCCTGATATGATTACATTAGCGCCTGATATTAGTAGCTATTTGAGTTTTGCTTTAAAACTGTTTTTTGCTTTTGGTATTGCGTTTGAAATACCTGTTGCCATCATGCTGTTATGCTGGAGTGGCGCAACAACAACGAAAAGTTTAAAAGAAAAACGGCCTTATATCGTGGTAGGTGTATTTGTAATTGCTATGTTCTTAACACCTCCTGATGTACTGTCACAAACATTACTAGCATTACCCATGCTGTTATTATTTGAATTAGGTTTAATTTTGGCTGCATTTTATACCGCCAAACCTCAACAGGAATCAGAGGAATAAATGAAAAAACAACTCATTCCATTAGTTGCACTGTTAACGATTACTGGCACTGCACAAGCAAACGAAGTTAACTTACAAGCACTACAAGCATGTACTTTTGTTGAAAATGATTTTAACCGCTTACTTTGTTACGACAACGTAATGGCGGGTAAATCACTATCAAAACCTGCTATAAAAAAACAAATAGAACAACCTGTAGCAAGCTCTGCAGCAGCTACGGCAGCACCCGTTGCCGCTGCATCCGCAACAAATGAACAAATTGTAAAAACAAAAAATGAAGACTTTGGTTTAGAGCATAAAGAAGTTGCCAAAGTAAACGATGACCAGATTAGCGCTAGTGTAAAAAGCGTGAGAAAAGCACCATACGGTGAGCTCATCATTGAGCTTGAAAATGGTCAGCAATGGCGCCAAGTTGGCTCTGATAGACTAAAGCTAAAAGTTGATGACACTGTGATTATTGAACGTGGAATCTTCAATTCTTTCCTTTTAAAGATTGAAGGCCAAAATCGTATGATTCGTGTAAAGCGCACTAACTAATGACCATTTCGCTAGTTGATGCTGGCGTCAACTTAAGCAATCATCAATTTGATGATATTCATGACGCTGTGTTACAACGCGCCGCTGAGGCTAACGTAGCACAGCTACTGCTGATTGGCTGCGATCTGCAAAGTAGCCAAGCCTCTCTTAACCTCGCCAAACAGTTTAAGCAATTTTGCACTGCGGGGGTTCACCCTCATGATGCAAAAACCGCCGACGAACACCTCGAAGAACACTTAACAACGCTTAGCCAAAACCAGGAAGTAGTTGCTATTGGTGAATGTGGCCTCGATTACAATCGTGACTTTTCTCCTCGTGATGTACAGCGCAGCGTTTTTAGACGCCAGTTACAGCTTGCTGAGCAGCTGAACATGCCGGTGTACTTGCATGAGCGAGATGCTAGTGAAGATATGCTCACAATTTTAAGTGACTTCAAGGTCCGAGGCGTATTGCACTGTTTCACGGGGGATGAAAAAGCGCTCCAAAGTTACCTAGCAATGGGGCTTTATATCGGTGTTACGGGCTGGGTCTGCGATGAACGCCGCGGGGAGCAACTACAAGCCTTAGTGCCATCAATCCCTTTAAGTCGCTTGTTAATCGAGACTGATGCGCCTTTTTTAATGCCAAGAAATATTAGACCAAGACCGAAATCTCGTCGCAATGAACCTCAGAACCTTCCTTATGTGTGTCAGCAAATTGCTGATTTAAAAGGCTGTGAATTTACTGAAGTGGCAAAACAAACTACACTAAACTTTCAGCAATTATTTTCCATAAAGGGTTAAGATGAAGCGCCTATGGTCACTTTGTGGCGTACTCTTCGTTTTTTTATTTACTCCTTATTTATTGGCTAACCCACTTATTGTTAGCTCACAATTTAAATCTCAACACACGCTAAATGTTGAGTACACCCTTGATCCTATTACTCAACAACAAGCTTTTAGCAATGCTAATGTAAAATGGCTGAAAAACAGAGGTGAAACCTTAAATCTAGGCATGACTTTAAAGCCTCTGTGGCTCAAGCTATCGATAAAAAACACCTCATTAAATGATGTGCCACTTATATTATCGATAGATAACCCTTTGCTTGATGAAGTAAGAGTCTTTCACCTGCAAGGTGGGCATGTGTTATTTAACACAAAAATAGGTGACGCAGTTCCTTTAGCCAATCGGCAAATTAAAAATGAATCGCTGTTAGTCTCGTTAACCATTCCAAAAGCCAGTCATTCCGAAATCTTCCTTAAAGTTAAAAACAACGGCGGTTTAAGAGTGCCTCTAAGCCTTTGGAGCCCCTCTGAATATCTAAAACATAAAAGTAAGTTCAATTTATTGTACGGCTTATTAGTCGGTTTTATTTTATCTCTCGCACTCACTAATTTAGTACTTTATGGCTTTTCTAGACGCCGCTATTTCGCCTACACAGGGTTATTACTTACCTTACTTTGGTTGTCGTTAGCCTACCTTTATGGCTTTGGTTATCGATACTTACAACCGAGCGGTTCATCGTTTCAACAACTCACCATACCGACTCTATTTTTTATCTGTGGTGCGTTATTTGTGCCATTGCAAGGGTATATATTTGGCTTTACCAAATCTCGCTTAAATCGCTTTCAGTATTGGCTAGCGTGGGTCGTAGTGCTTGTCACCCTAATAATGTGGTTCTTACCAATTCATATTGCAATTACACTTTGCTTATTAAGTTTACCTGTGGTGCTTATCATCTTTGCAAGTATTGCTCTAAAGCAGTTTAACCGTGAGTATAAACAGCCTTGTAGCGCTTTTCTAATCGCCCTATTTGCTTTCTTCTGCGCTATTATTTACAGCGCACTTGGGGTATTTAACCCGTTTAATTTAAATATCGGGGTACTTTCACTTACCTTTATTTGCTTTTTGGTTTGTAGCTTAAGTTTAAGCTATGCAGTTATAAAACTGTTTTTGATGCAGCGCGATGCTGAAGTTGCAGCACAACAAAATGCCTTAGCTGAAAGCAAAGCTAAAGATACCTTAATGCGCGAGCGCCTTGAACTGCAAGAACAAGCTCGCCAAGACCTTGAAGCGAATATCGAGGAGCGTACCTTTGAGTTACAAGTGACATTACGCGAGCTTGAAGAGAAAAACCGAGAGCTTGAACAACTCAATATGGAAGACGCGCTGACAAAAACCAAGAACCGCCGTTACTTCGATAAAAAGCTACTGATGGATATTCGTCGCTCGCGACGTGAACAAACACCTTTAGCCATCATCATGTTAGATATTGACCATTTCAAAGCAATTAATGACACCTACGGTCATTTAACCGGTGATCAAACTATTCAATCAGCTGCCGATGTCATCAAGCAGCACCTGAAACGACCTCTCGATGAAGTGGCGCGCTACGGCGGCGAAGAATTTGTCGTGCTGTTGCCTAATACGCCACTGACAGGTGCATTAGAAATTGCCGAACAAATACGCAAAGCAGCCCAAAATACTGATATAATAGTTGCCGGAACAACGATTAAATTTACTTTGAGTGCAGGTGTTTACAGCGCAATTGCTGAAGACATTAATAACCCAAGTTTATTCACTGACTATGCCGACAAAGCCTTATATCATGCCAAGCAAACAGGTCGAAATCGCGTAGTGAGTTATCCTCTACCAGACTAGGAGTATACAAAGCATGGCCCAATCAGGACTCGACCTTTTCCCTTATACACGTATGCGCCGCATGCGTCGTGATGACTTCTCTCGTCGCCTAATGGCTGAAAACCAACTAACTGTTAATGACCTTATTTTTCCTGTATTTGTGTTAGAAGGTAAAAACCGCCGCGAAGCTATTGAGTCTATGCCTGGCATTGAGCGTCTTTCTATCGATTTACTACTTGAAGAAGCAAAAGAGCTTGTTGAATTAGGTGTTCCTGCAGTGGCTATTTTCCCGGTAACACCGAGCGATAAAAAATCTCTACTTGCTGAAGAAGCCTATAACCCAGATGCATTAGCACAACGCACTGTCCGCGCGCTTAAAGAAGCTTTTCCTACATTAGGTGTGATCACAGATGTTGCACTTGACCCATTCACCGTTCATGGTCAAGACGGCATTATCGATGAAGACGGTTATGTGATTAACGATGTAACAACTGAAATTTTAGTTAAACAAGCGCTATCGCATGCCGAAGCGGGTGCGGATGTAGTTGCACCATCAGACATGATGGATGGACGTATTGGTGCAATTCGTGAAGCACTCGAAGCCGAAGGCCATATCCACACTCGTATCATGGCTTACTCTGCTAAATACGCCTCTAGCTATTATGGCCCATTCCGTGATGCGGTAGGTTCTGCAGGCAACTTAAAAGGTGCCGACAAAAAGACCTATCAAATGGACCCTGCGAACTCTGATGAAGCAATTCGTGAAGTAGCCCTCGATCTGCAAGAAGGTGCAGACATGGTGATGGTAAAACCAGGTATGCCTTATTTAGATGTAGTACGTCGCGTAAAAGATGAGTTTGGTGTACCCACTTTTGCTTACCAAGTAAGTGGTGAATATGCCATGCATAAAGCAGCCATTGATAACGGCTGGCTTGCAGAAGAAGCAATAATCATGGAATCATTACTAGCATTTAAACGTGCTGGCGCCGATGGCATCCTGACTTATTTTGCAAAACAAGCAGCTATTTGGTTAAAAAATAACTAATCTAAAGTAAATGTTCTAAAAATTGGTAATTATTCCTATTTTATTAACATTTTGTATTTAATTTGTCATAGATTTTTCTTAAAGTACTGTGTCCCATATTGGGACTTTAATAATACATACACGGGAAAAATAATGATAAATACAAAATTAACGCCGCTCGCGCTTGTGATTGCAAGCCTGAGCGCACCTGCTTCTGCCAACCTAATCATCTCTGAATACGTTGAAGGAAGCTCTAACAATAAAGCGGTAGAGCTTTACAACACTTCTAGTGCTGAGCTATCACTTGACGGTTACACCATCTCTTTATACTCAAATGGTAACGGCGACCTAGCAGACCCTAATAACAGCTTAGCTTTAACCGGTACTCTTGCAGCAAATGCAACTTACGTTATTGTTAATGCAGGCTCTGCAGATGAGTTAAAAGCCAACGCGGACACTGAATCAACAATCACTTATTTCAACGGTGATGACGCATTAGTGCTAACTAAAGACGGTGCAATTGTTGATAGCTTTGGTCAACTGGGCGTAGATCCAGGTTCAGCATGGGACGAAGGCGGCGTATCAACACAAAATAAAACACTTCGCCGTAAAGCTACAATCACTTCAGGCCGTACTGATGCAACCTCAGCGTTTAACCCAAGCGATGAGTGGGAGCAATTCGACCAAGACGATTTCAGCAATATAGGTCAATATGGTGAGAGCACTGAGCCAACACCTGAACCAGAGCCAGTTACTCCTCTTGAGTGTGGTGCAGAAAAAACCTTAATCAGCGCAATTCAAGGTGAAGGCGGCGACAGCCCGCTTATAGACACTGAAGTAGAAGTTGAAGGTGTTGTTACAGCTGACTTCCAAGGTGATGACCAACTAAAAGGTTTCTTCATTAGCTCACTTGCTGCTGATATTGATGAAAACCCACTTACTTCTGAAGGTGTATTCGTTTATTTCGCAGATACCGACGTTGCTGTTGGTGACCATGTGCGCGTTAAAGGTAGCGTGGCTGAATACTACAGCGCAACACAACTAGGCGATGTTAGCCAAGTTGAGATCTGTGCGACAGGTTTATCTACTGACGCAACTGCTATCACTTTACCAGTTGCTGACGTTGCAGACCTTGAAGCTTACGAAGGTATGTTAGTGACCATAGATCAACCTTTAGTCGTTAATAACAACTACGGTCTTGGTCGCTATGGTGAAGTTGACTTAGGTACTGAGCGTTTATACCAAGGTACTCAAGTTGCGCTACCAGGTGATGCAGCAAATGCTGTTGAAGCTGAAAACCTGAAAAAACAAATCTTAATCGACGATGGTTCAACAAAGCAAAACCTTGATCCTATTGCCTACCCAGGTACGGGTCTTGATGCCTATAACACGTTACGTTTAGGTGATACTGTTAATACGATTACGGGTGTAATGGGTTACAGCTTCGACCGTTACCGTATTCACCCTACAGTACAGCCTGAGTTCACTGCGACTAACCCTCGTACAGATGCACCAGAGCTTAACGAAGATGCAGACCTACGTGTAGCAAGCTTCAACGTATTAAACTATTTCAATGGTGATGGCCAAGGCGCAGGCTTCCCTACTAGCCGTGGTGCAGATAGCGAAGAAGAGCTGATTCGCCAAGAAGCTAAATTAGTTAGTGCAATTACAGCTATTAACGCTGATGTTATTGGCTTAATGGAAATCGAAAATGACGGTTTCGGTGAAAATAGCGCTATTGCTAGCCTAGTATCTGCACTTAATGATGAAGATGCAGAAAATACCTACGCATTTGTTGATTTCGGTGTTGACCAAATTGGTACTGATGCAATCACAACAGCACTGATTTATCGCTCAAATAAAGTATCTGAAGTTGGTAAGGCTGCTCATACTACAGTAGAACCTTTCGATTACAGTAATCGCCCGCCAATTGCACAAAGCTTCCAATCTCTTGAAAGCGAAGAAATCTTCACTGTTGCCGTTGCCCACCTAAAATCTAAAGGCGGCTGTGGTAGCGCTGAAGGTAATAATGCTGACTTAGGCGATGGTCAAGCATGTTGGAATGAAATCCGTGTTGCGGGTGCAAATGCATATGCTGATTGGTTAGCAACTTACCCAACTGAAGTTGAAGATGAAGATATCATCCTAGTCGGTGATATGAACTCTTATGCGATGGAAGATCCTATCCGTGCATTCGCAGATAAAGGTCTCAAGAGTGCGGTTGCTGAACTAGACGGCGACACATTAGGTTACTCTTATAGCTTCTCTGGCCGCATTGGTAGCCTTGACCACGCACTAGTCTCTGAATCTATGCTTGCTAAAGTTGTCGCTGCTACGGATTGGCATATCAATGCCGATGAGCCAATCAGCCTAGACTACAACCTTGAGTATAAGTCATCGACACAACAAGCTAGCCTATACGCTGACAATGCATACCGCGCATCTGATCACGACCCAGTAATTGTTGATATTCAATCTGCAGAGCCTATTCCTGCAGAGCAGGCGCCAGTAATCGAAGCGAGTCAATCATTCGAAATCGTAGAAAATAGTGAAATTGGCGCTGTGATTGGCCAACTAGTTTTCTCTGATGGTGATGCTGATTACACCCCAGTAGTAAGCTTTAGCATTGAAGGTGAGCATGCTGATGCGATTGCAATCAGTGCTGCAGGTCAAATCACAGTGGCTAAAGAGCTAGACTTCGAAGAAGAAGACAAACTTACACTGATGATCCGTGCAGAAGATAGCGCAGGTAACCTATCAGAAGCACAACTGCTATACATCAACATTACTAACGATGAAGCAGATGATGCAACTGAAGAAGTTGAAGAAGATGAAACAGAAGAAGAATCAAAAGATGATGATTCTGGTTCATTTGCTTGGTTAAGCTTACTTGCTTTACCATTTGCACTTCGTCGTCGTTTGAAAAAATAAACGACTCTGCATATGAATAAGGCCGCATTTCGCGGCCTTTTCATCACAAATGTTACTTACAATGATAAGTACATTCATAACGCTCAGAAGTTATGACTCTACAACTCATTGTACATGATTGCCCTGTACCCCTTGATATAAATTTAATTAACCAAAAGTAACTCATATATTCTTGTAGATCCCTATAGTGCTTTGAGCTATTTATTTTATAAACACCACCAATACTATAGCTTGCGTTATTAGGTATATCATTACCTCCTTCATCAACCCCTTCCTTCACAGCAAAAGTCTTTGTATCCATGTTATATTCAGCGATAACATAAGACCCATCTTCAAAGGTTAAGGTAGGCATAAAAGCCAAAACACTCAAGTCTGCGGATATACTCACAGCTTGCCCTCCAAATGAAGTACCTATGATATTTACCGTTTTATTCCATAGACCATTAAATTTCATATAACTTGGATACTGAGTAGTTAAACGATCAAATGTTTGCCTTCGCAAAGAAGAGTTTGACATAAAATCAAATGCATTGATTGAATCAGATGATTGGTCTGATTCTGTTGATTGAATAGCATAGAATCCTGCACCATAAATGTCTGACTCTATTATTGAAAAGTTAATTGATGTTGAGCCAAACTCTCTCTGTAAGTCATCTAAATAATCATTCCTTGATAAAATAGCTTCAGAGAAAGTTGATTTGATTTCATCAGGTACAGAAACTGGTTTAGGTATCGATATATCAATGTCGTCATCAACTTTAGATCTAATAATTCTAAATGCCACTACACTAGAATTTTCAGAGTCGATTACAATAACGTAAGCACCATTAATAGACACTTCTTTGGCTTTATATTTATATTGAACTTCACTGCAATTATTACAAGACTTTATAAGGGTGATTCCATATGAAGAATAAGTGCAAAAAAAGTACAATATAAAAGATTATTCTTAATGTATTACTCATGCTCCCTCCTAATTAGAACATAAAATATTTTTTATTATCATATTAAATCCATTAATAATGGCAGCCATTATTTATAACTGACTACTTTCTAATAAATAGTAAAACCCCAAAAAAAGTCAACAATAAAATTCAAAGATTATAAAATAAGTCTTTAAATTTATAATACGCCTTAAATAGGCTCTAATATTGTTAGTGGCACACAGATATGTTTTAAATCAGTGCGGAAGAAGAGTCAAAAGACGATGATTCTGGTTCATTTGCTTGGTTAAGCTTACTTGCTTTACCATTTTCACTTCGTCGTCGTATGAAAAAATAAACGACTCTGCATATGAATAAGGCCGCTTTTAGCGGCCTTTTTATTTCAACTCAGCTAATTTAGCATTATTGAGACTTGCTAGTATTAGGCTTTATACCAATTAGCTTAATTAAGTGGTCTATTTTGAGGCAATAAAACCTCGTTGATAACAAGGCAAAAATTTCGTTATTTAGTTGTTCTAAATCAGAAATTTTTAACGCCGTTAGCGACAGGTTTAATCCCTCAAAATGATTAAGTATTATTGCGGATTGGTATTACACTACAGTGTTGCATTTTCGGCATCACCAACTCGCTGGTAAAGTTTTATTATTTCTATCTGTTGCTGATCATCAATTTGCCAATTAAAAAACTGTTTAGTGCTACCATTAACTAGGGTAACTTTAAAAACAGTAACAAATGCCACTTGGTTAAATTCAACGGCCACTATATCTTCAGCGTTAATGTAACGCTTACCAAACCCACTCGAATGGCAAACACCCGCCTTGTAACAGTATAAAAAGCGTATTTGTAAGAAATTTAATAAGATAAAAAGTAGCAAAATAGGTAACAGTATCATCATAAATGATGCACCTAGCAGTATAACGCTTAATGCAACAAGAATTGCTAATGCTATCTTGCTTCCCTGTAGAGTCCAATTAGGACTTAACTTAATCGTTTTCATGAAAATGTTTCTTTAGTTGTAATATTTAATAAGCAGACGTTTAATACAAAATGATTAAAAAATCATTCGGTCGCCATTTTACATGGTGCAAAAAAGGTACACAAGGCACGAAAAAGCACTTTTATACTAGGATAAAATAACCAACTTACAACTTACTAATAACCTTATATATTTTTGGAAAATGAACTTTGTATTAAAATCGTACAAGTCAATAATCAGCAATATTAATGACTAATCATTAGTTAAAAGCACTTTAAAATTTCGATACTTGTACCGATACATTAATCATTTAAGACTGAATGATGGGTTAATCTATAAAGATAAGAAGTGATTATTTTGTAATCGAAAAAATTACGACAATACATTTACGATGTTTAGGCAATAAAAAACCCGCAACAAGTGCGGGTTTTTTTAAAGAAGTTAAAAGACTAATTACTTAGCAGCTTTTTTCTCTTTTTCTGCAGCGATTACTGTTTCAGCAACGTTTGCAGGACATGGTGCGTAGTGTGAGAACTCCATAGAGAACTGACCACGACCAGAAGTTATAGTACGTAAGTGGCCGATGTAACCGAACATTTCAGAAAGTGGTACATCACCCTTGATGCGAACGCCCATTGCGCCAGCTTCTTGGTCTTTGATCATACCACGACGACGGTTAAGGTCACCGATTACGTCACCTACGTTGTCTTCCGGAGTGAATACGTCAACTTTCATGATTGGCTCAAGAAGTTGTGCACCCGCTTTAGGGATAGACTGACGGAAAGCGCCTTTAGCAGCGATTTCGAACGCGATTGCTGATGAGTCAACTGCGTGGAAAGCACCGTCGAAAAGTTCAACTTCAACGTCTAATACTGGGAAGCCAGCTAGAACACCTTCTTGCATCATTGATGCGAAGCCTTTCTCAACTGCAGGCCAGAATTCCTTAGGTACGTTACCACCAACAACTGAAGATGTGAATGTGAAACCTGAGTTAGGCTCACCTGGCTTGATGCGGTAATCAATCTTACCGAATTGACCAGAACCACCAGATTGTTTCTTATGCGTGTAGCTATCTTCGATTTCTTTCGTGATAGTTTCACGGTAAGCAACCTGAGGTTGACCAACAACTAGCTCAACACCGTAAGTACGCTTAAGGATATCTACTTTGATATCTAAGTGAAGCTCACCCATACCTTTAAGGATGGTTTCGCCTGAATCTTCATCTGTTTCAACTTGGAATGAAGGATCTTCTGCAACCATCTTACCGATCGCAATACCCATCTTCTCGTTACCACCTTTATCTTTAGGTGCAACAGCGATTGAGATTACTGGATCAGGGAAGATCATCGCTTCAAGTGTACATTCATGCTTAGGATCACAAAGAGTGTGACCAGTTTGAACGTTCTTCATACCAACAACAGCGATGATGTCGCCTGCTTGCGCTTCAGAGATCTCGTTGCGGTCGTCAGCTTGCATCTCAACCATACGGCCGATACGCTCTGTTTTACCTGTTGCTGAGTTAAGTACTGTGTCACCTTTTTTCATGCGACCAGCGTAGATACGGATGAACGTAAGTGCACCGAAACGGTCGTCCATGATTTTGAACGCAAGCGCTTTAAGTGGCTCATCTGCAGAAACTGTAGCAACTTCACCAGTAGGCTCACCAGTTTCAGGATCAGTTAGAGGTTGTGGATCAACTTCTGTAGGCGAAGGTAGGTAATCTACAACCGCGTCTAGTACTAACTGCATACCTTTGTTTTTGAATGCAGAACCACAGTATGTCGGGAAGAACGCAAGGTCACGAGTACCTTTACGGATACAACGTTTGATGTCTTCTAAAGAAGGCTCTTCACCTTCCATGTAAGCCATCATTAGGTCTTCGTCTTGCTCAACAGCAGACTCAACAAGCATTTCATGGTATTCATCAACTTTGTCTACCATATCAGCTGGAACGTCTTGTACTTCGTAGTTTTCAGGAAGGCCTGTCTCATCCCAAACGTATGCTTTTTTCTCAAGTACGTCTACAACACCAATGAATTGGTCTTCGATACCGATTGGTAAAGTCATAACTAGTGGGTTAGCACCTAGTACTTTTTTAACTTGATCAACTACACGGTAGAAGTCAGCACCCATACGGTCTAGTTTGTTTACGAAGATTACACGTGCAACTTCTGATTCGTTCGCATAACGCCAGTTAGTTTCTGACTGCGGCTCAACACCACCAGAACCACAGAATACACCAACACCGCCATCTAGTACTTTAAGTGAACGGTATACTTCTACTGTGAAGTCAACGTGTCCCGGAGTATCGATAACGTTTAAGCGGTGGCCTTTCCATTCACAAGTTACAGCTGCTGATTGGATTGTAATACCGCGCTCAGCTTCTTGTTCCATGAAGTCAGTAGTAGACTCACCGTCATGCGTTTCACCACTTTTGTGAATTTTACCCGTAAGCTTAAGGATACGCTCGGTGGTAGTAGTTTTACCCGCGTCAACGTGGGCGAAAATACCTATATTTCTGTACTTCGATAAATCTGCCATTATTTTACTCTTAATAAAGTCGAAAAATTATTCGGCGGGAGTATAGCATTACTTAAAGCGAACATCACCATCGAAGTCGCTTAAAATGCAATCAATTTTATAAAATTTTTCTATGCTCAGGATAAGCGGCACTTTTTAACGTGCCGAACAGTGAGTTTATGCTACTAAAATCGCTAATTTAGCGCTGATTTGGCAATTAAATGATGTGATTAGCTGCTAGTCATTTTATAACAACGCTCGGGTCGCCCGATACTTCCGTAGCTCTGATCAGCACTGACTTGCTCAGCTTCAAGCAAGTATTCGAGGTAACGACGGGCTGTTGAGCGGCTTACGCCGACTAAATCACCCATTTGTTGAGCAGTAAAAGCCGTGCCAATATTCGCTTTAAAAGCTTTTAAGATCTTTTGCAAAGTAAGCTGATCCACCCCTTTTGGCAGCCTGACAGGGGTTTTTAACTGCTCTTGCGATCCAAATAAAGTATCGACCATAGATTGGGTTACTTCATCGGCATCTGACAAACATTGCTGCCTTGCTTCAAATCGCGCTAGCGCTTGATCTAAGCGATTTAGCATTAATGGTTTAACTAAGAAATCACAGGCACCAAGCTGCATGGCTTTTTCCAGTGTTTCTACTTCTTTTGCAGCGGTTAACAGCATTACTTCGCTTTTCATTTCTTCGCGGCGTAATTCATTAAGTAAATCAAGACCATTACCATCGGGTAAATGAATATCGAGCAAAATTAAATCAGCATTAATCGCCGATAATAACGCTTTCGCGGTGGCAAGATTGCCGGCAATACCCACAACCTGATATTGCCCCTGACGCAATGTTTGCCGCGCCCCTTGTTGGCCAGCAACGCCATGAGGAAGTAATAAGTATTGCGCCAATAATTGAGCAACTTCTACTTCGTCTTCAACAATGACAACTGAGTAAGTCATGTTCTTTACCTTTTATTTATAGGCTGATCATTTTTTATTATTTTGGAATGTAGACACTTAAGCGTGCCCCCATCAGATCAGACTCACCTATTTCTAAACTACCACGACACGAATCTAAGTTGGTTTTAACTAAATAAAGGCCGATACCATGCTCAGCCCCTGACTTAGAACTGTATTGTGGTGTAAATATCACATCCTTGTCATCGCCTAAACCAAAACCGCTGTCTTCAACATCAAACAATAATGTTTTACTGGTTTCATCAACCGTAACACGAACCTTAGGGGTACGTGTATCGCTAGCTCGAATAGCGGCTTCAATTGCGTTATCAATCAAATTGCCAAGTATCGAGACAACCCGTTCAAGCATATCTTTACGAGTGATCGGTCCTAATAAGCTATCTGGATTAAGCTCAAGTATCACGTTTAATTCACGGGCTTTATGGTATTTACCAACCAATAAACCTGCTAGTACCGGATCTTGGATCCTTTCGAGCAAATGATGGATCTGCGCTTGCGAGCCTTTACTTTCTTGACCAATTAGCTCAATCGCCTGATCCGTTTGCCCCATCTGAATTAACGCACCAATTAAGTTTAGCTTGTTCGAGTAATCATGCGTTTGCACTCGTAATAACTCAGCAAAGGCTTGCACTTTGGTTAATTGCTGCGATAAATATTCAAGTTCATCCGCAGGGCGCATACTCAGCAAAATGCCATCAGCCTGACCTTGCACTTGCAATGCATATCGCGACAACACAATGCGTTTATCGGCGGCAAATAATTCAAAACCAACAATCGGACGCTGTTGGTTATGCATTAAAAACTCGCTATGTTCAGGAAGCAAATCTGCAAGCTTAAGTGGCTGATGAATACAGCTGGTCGGTTTACCGAGGATTTCGCAGGCACGCTGGTTTAAGTTACGTACATTACCCTCAGGATCGAGGGCGATAATGCCGCTACGAACAGTATTCAAAATAGCATCTTGCTCAGAGAACAACCGTGCTATTTCGTCAGGCTGTAACCCAAAAATAGCATTACGAACCCGTTGACCAATATACACCGCGGCCAAAATACTTAAACCGACTAACAACAAACCCCAAAGCATAATTTCAGCACTGCGAGCACGAATAAGCGGTTCAATTGATTGCACTAAAAAGCCAACCGATACCAAGCCGATGACTTCGCCTCGCTCTGAGAGCACGGGGACTTTGCCACGAATAGACTCGCCCAAACTTCCTTTTGCAATCGACACATAACGCTCACCACGCAGTGCCGCTTTACTGTCACCACCCACCATCGGCTTACCTAGCTTGTCGGGGTCTGGGTGAACAATGCGGCGGGTATTGTTATCGCCAATCACGATAAAGCTGGCTGCGGTGAGTTCACGAATATGCTCTATTTGCGTATTTAACTCATCAAGCCCTTGCTTGGTTTGCAATGCGTTTTGCACGTCATCCCGTGAGGCAATACTGGTTGCGAGCGCAAGCGCTTTATCACCCATGTGGTTATGTAAGCTTTCTGCAGTGATCTGATACACCAAAGCGCCAAACAATACAGCCTGTAAAACACATAGACCGGTAACCCAAATGATGAGCCGCGTTTCTAAGCGCTTAGGTTTTTTAACCACATGCTGAAATGGGTTTAGCTTATTGGTGTATCTCATATCAGTGCCTTGTTCTACGCATGTTGCTCTGCTTGCGTAGCTGCTTTTTCTTTACGACGTTGGACAATATAGTCTTTCAGCGGGAACAACAACACTAAGATCGAAATCACAAAAATACTCAGTGTTAATGGGCGGTCCCATAAAAAGCTCAGCGAGCCATCTGAAATCATCATGGCACGGCGGAAGTTTCGCTCAATCATATCACCGAGGATAAAGCCCAGTAATAAAGGCGCCATCGGGAAAGCTAATAATCGAAGCACTAAAGCCACCAACGCAAAGCCCACCATCATAAATAAATCAAAGGTGTTAAATGACACTAAGTACACACCAATAAGGCTGAAGAATAAAATCATTACTGTCAGCACAGATTTAGGCATTGCCAACACTTTAGCGAAATATGGGATCAACGGCAGATTCAAAATCAGCAGTACAATATTGCCAAAGTACATACTAACAATAACTGCCCAAAACACGCTTGGGTTTTCTTGCATTAACATAGGGCCCGGCTGAATACCGTAGGCAATTAATGCACCTAGCATGATCGCTGTTGTACCAGAGCCCGGAATACCTAATGTCAGTAATGGTACAAATGAGCCAGTACAGGCTGCATTATTAGCTGACTCAGGTGCCGCTAAGCCACGCATTGAGCCCTTACCAAATTTATCTTTCAGCGCCTTTGGAGCAAGGTTACGCTCAGTCGCATAGGCCATAAAGCTGGCAATGGTTGCCCCTGCGCCCGGTAAAACACCGACAATAAAGCCAAGTAAAGATGAGCGCCCAACTACAGGAGCCATGTCTTTTACTTCTTCTTTAGTCAGTTTTGTTGAGCCAATTTTTGGCGTATCTGGATCATCAATTTTTTTATCTGGTTCAGCTTCAGGGCGTGCCACATTAATCAGCGCCTCAGCCAACGCAAACGTTGCCATTGCTACTAATAAAAAGCTAATACCATCTAATAAATCAGCTTGGCCAAAAGTAAAGCGCTCGGTACCTGAAGAGGGATCAATACCTACAGTTGCCAGCATCAAACCAAATACCGTCATCATCATAGCTTTTAAAAATTGCCCTTTATTAGAGAACGCGGCAATGGCCGTTAAGCCTAAAAACATCAGTACAACATAATCAGGCGACTGAAAACTTAATGACACTTTCGCTAATAATGGCGCAGCCACCATCAATAAAATGGCGCCAATCGTCCCGCCTATAAAGGATGAATAAGCTGCAATCGCAAGGGCTTTACCTGCCTTACCCTGCTTTGCTAGCGGGTAGCCATCAAACGATGACGCTACCGTACCCGCCACACCCGGCGCATTAATCAAAATAGAAGAAGTAGAGCCACCGAATATAGCCCCGTAGTAAACACCGGCCATTAAAATCATGCCCGAATCAGCACCGATGCTGTAAGTGATCGGGATCATCAACGCAATCGCGGTAATTGGGCCAAGGCCAGGTAGCATACCGATAAACGTGCCAACAAAGCAGCCAACAATCACATATAACAAGTTGTTCCAGTCGAGTACGGTCGACAAACCTAACATAATTCCATCAAGCATAACTTAACTCCACAGATTGCCAGGTACTAAGTAAATGCCCAGTACTTGTGTCATTAAAAACCAAAAAACCACGGCCACAGGCACAGAAGCAAACAACAACACTGCCTTACGGCGTTCGCCCATGATAAAAAAGCCCGTAATTAAAAATGCACTGGTGGCAATTAAAAAACCGAACGGTTCAAGCATGGCGCTATAAGCAACCATTAAAACCAACAATGCAAAGGTACGTAGTAAGTTGCCCTTACTGAGTAGCTCTGCTTTTTCTGCAGGCGCTTGCTTTAATAAGTTGGCACCAATCGATAGTACACACACCACGATACCAAATACTGCATACACTTTTGGTAAGGTTGCAGAAGTAACGCTTTCGTACTCTTCAAATGGCATAAGTGGAATTTGCCAAGCCACAAGGGCGTAGAGGGTAAAGAGGACCAAGAATAAACTTGGTCCAATTAGTTCACGGTTTAACATCGTCTAACCTTAGCCTCGGATAAAACCAAGTTCTTTCATTACAACGCGTAATTGCGCTTCTTGCTGCTCAAGCGATTTAATAAACGCTTCTTTTTCTTGAAATAGATTTAGCCAACCATTGCGGGCACGAACCGCTTCCCATTCAGGGGTTTGTTGCAACTTACGTAGCTTTTCTGTGTACTCGGCAAGTTTGTCTGCTGGTAAATCTGGGGTTGCAAAAAAGCCGCGCCAGTTTACGAACTCCATGTCGTAACCTAGCGACTTTAAGGTTGGAATTGCTGGGTAATCTGGCAGTTTATCTGCAGAAGTCACCGCTAAAATACGTGCCTGACCACCATTAGCGACTTCGAGTGCTTCACTTAAGCCTGTTGAAAGTAAGTTGACCTCACCCGACAATAAACCAGCTTTCGCTTTACCACCGGCATCGTAAGGAATGTAACGTAATCGACGACCATCAAGACCCGCCGCTTTAACCGCTTGTGCAGCCACTAAGTGATCCATGCTGCCTCGCGCAGAGCCACCTGCTACTTTTACAGAGCCTGGGTCTTTTTTCATTGCATCAATAACGTCTTGCCATGTTTTAAATGGCGAGTCATTACGCACCACAAATGCACCATAATCAGCAATCATGCTGGCAACGGGTGTTAAATCGCGATAGCTGTAAGGAATTTTGCCTGATAATGCGCGCAGTACGATAGGCGTTGAGTTAACCATCAACATATCGCCTTTTTTAGTGCCCGATTCAATCAAGTAAGCAATTGCACGGCCACCGCCGCCGCCCGACATATTCTGAAACGATGCATTGTCTTCAATGCCCGCTTTTACCATTGCTTCACCGACACCACGCGCGGTGGTATCCCAACCGCCGCCTGGGCCACCCGGTACCAAAAAGTGTAAGTTTGCTAAAGCCAGTGGGCTGGCTACTAATAATGAAGCTGCTAAAACAGATCTTTTTAATGATTTAAACATAGTCATAATGCACGACTCCTAAAATAAGTACTGCATACGAGCACTGATGCCCATACCTGAATCTTCATCACCTACCAGCGTAGAAGCACCGGCACCATCAACATCGCTGTAAATCAGGTTGCCCATAAATTTGATATCGCTGCTTAGGTAATATGATGTGCCTAACGTATAAGTGGTTACGTCGGTACCTTGCTGTTTGCTGCTAGCGTTCATTTGTGACACACGGGCAACAAGCTCCCATGCATCTTTAATCCCTTTCGGTTGTACAAATAATGCTGAGCCTGCTTTGTAACGGCGCTGCTCACCACCTAAGAAGTAACTTGCCGATACATGAAAGCCATCAAAACGTTCACCATCAAGTTCGTTGCTACTATCAACCGTATCGAGGTAGCGGCTGGCATATTCAGCCTCTAGAGTGAATGCATTAGCTTGGTAGGCAAACTCAAGACCGCTTTGCGACATGCTATTTAGCGCAGCGGCTTCACCACCGACTGCGTAATCCACTAAGCGAACATTGGTTTCACGCACTTCACCACGGGCAAAACGAGCGCTCAAATCATTGTCGCCCATATCACGATAAGAGTGCCAAGCACCTAAATGAATCACATCACCCGGCGCTGCACTTGACCAGGTTAAGCGACCTGTTACAGCCAATGTTAGTTTGTCATCTTCGTCATGGCCCGATGCTCCAAACGCATCATTTTTGTAAACACCCACGGCGTAACGTAAGCCTGAATCTTTAAAGTATTGATAAGCCGAGATACCCCAGCGGAAGAAAGGCGAGAAGGTGTTAGCAAGGGTGCTACGCTCAATAGTATTAATGTGTTTAGAACTGGTTAGCGCATTGAGCGACATGTCTTCACGGATTTTACCGGCTTTTACTTTTAAGCCGTTGTCGAATGCATAACGTACCCGCGCTAACACGATTTCAGCCGTGCCTTCAGAAAATTCGAGTAGTAATTTGTGATCCCAGTTGCCATGTTCACTTTCAACATAAGTACGGATACGACGTGGGAAGAAGTCGCTGCCTCCAGCGCCATCATTGTCGGCATTGTAAGCACCGTCGAAATAGTTGTAATCAAGTTGCACGCGACCACCAAATTCTAGGTTGAAGCCGCTAGATGTTTTTAATGAATCCACTTCTTTTTGAAGTGCATCGAGTTGTTGCTGTAGTTGTTCAGTGTCGCTTTGTGCGAATGCTGATGTACTTGCTAACGCCGCTGCAACGGCTAAAGCGAGCTGTGTGTTACTTGCTTTCATGAATTACTCCACACCAGATTATAGTTATTTGTTGTCGTTGATCGGCCTACTGCAAATGGCGATCTGGTTTGGAGCATAGTGTTAACGATAGATTAACGAAATGTTTAGGGGGTAAGTTGCATTGATGGTGATAAATGGCTTTTTGTTCATAAAACTCATGAACAAAAAGCACATTACTGGGGGTTAGTATAAAATCTAGGCAAATTAGCTGCTTAAAAGTCGCAAAACTAGCTAAAAGTCATCTCAGGAACGTCACCAGAGACAATAAGTTTGCCCTGTGTCTTAGCAATAATCTCATCAACCGAGACACCTGGGGCACGCTCTAATAAATGAAATGCACCGTCTTTAATTTCTAAAAGAGCCAAATCGGTGATCACTTTATTGATACAACCAACGCCCGTTAACGGTAAACTACATTCGGTCAGCAGTTTTGATTCACCATGCTTGTTGGCATGGGTCATGGTACAAATAATGTTTTTAGCACCAGCCACCAAGTCCATCGCACCGCCCATTCCTTTAACCAGCTTTTTCGGGATCATCCAACTGGCTATGTTGCCGTTTTGGTCCACTTCAAACGCACCCAGCACGGTTAAATCAACGTGGCCGCCGCGGATCATGGCAAAGCTTTCTGCGGAGCTAAATATAGCCGCCCCCGTTGCAGCAGTGACCGTTTCTTTACCTGCGTTGATCATATCGGCATCAACTTGGTCTGCACTTGGGTATGGCCCCATACCGAGTAAACCATTTTCAGATTGCAGCATCACTTCGATGCCATCAGGGACATAATTAGCAACCAAGGTTGGAATACCTATGCCTAAGTTAACGTAGTAACCATCCTGTAGTTCCATCGCCACGCGTTTAGCGATTTGTTCTCGTGATAATGCCATCAGCGTGCTCCTTATTGATTCTCTTGCTTAGTGGTAACTTTCTCGATGCGTTTTTCAAATTCACCTTTAATCACTCGGTCAATATAGATACCCGGCGTGTGAATTTGGCTTGGCTCTAACTCCCCAGGCTCAACAATTTCTTCAACTTCAAGAACCGTAATTTTGCCAGCGGTTGCTGCCATCGGATTAAAGTTCATCGCCGTATGACGATAAATGCAGTTACCGTAGCGATCTGCTTTCCACGCTTTAACTATCGCAAAGTCGCCAGTAATGCTTGGCTCTAATAAATAATCGCGACCATTAATATTGCGAGTTTCTTTACCGTCAGCCACCGGAGTACCGACACCCGTTGCGGTATAAAATGCAGGAATACCCGCACCGCCCGCTCGCATTTTTTCAGCTAAAGTGCCTTGCGGTGTGAGCTCAACTTCAAGTTCACCATTTAATAGTTGCTGCTCAAATAGCGCGTTTTCACCAACGTAAGAGGCAACCATCTTACTGATTTGCTTGTCTTCAAGTAGCACTCCTAAACCAAAACCATCAACGCCACAGTTATTCGATACCACTGTTAAATCACGGGTGCCTTGACGTTTAATTTGCGCAATCAGTCCTTCAGGAATACCGCATAAGCCAAAACCACCGGCTATCACTGTCATGCCATCTTCAAGACCAGCCATCGCTTCGCTGTAACTTGTAACTACTTTATCAAAACCTGCCATTGGCTCCTCCTACTGTGCAGTCCAACCGCCATCAATGGCGATTGCTTGGGCGGTAATATTGCGTGCTGCATCGGCCATTAAAAAGCTAACGGTATGCAGGATCTCATCTAAGCCGATAAATGCTTTTTTCGGCATCGGTGCTAGCATAATTGTGTCGATCACTTGTTGCTCCGAAATGCCATGTTCTTTAGCTTGCGAGGCAATTTGTTGCTCCACAAGCGGTGTTTTTACATACGCTGGGCACACGGTATTAATCGTGATGTTGGCATCGCCAGTTTCAAGTGCCATGGTTTTAGCAAAGCCGATTAAGCCATGTTTTGCAGCGATATAAGCCGACTTATATTTAGACGCCACCATGGCATGAATTGAGCCAATATTAATGATGCGACCAAAATCTTGCTCACGCATGCGAGGGAGTACCGCCTTGGTCATCATCGCCGGGCCAACGAGCATAACTTGCTGTAAGAACTGCCATTTATCAGCCGGAAAATCTTCAAGCTTTGCAACATGCTGAATACCTGCATTATTAATAAGTACATCAATTGGCTGATTAAGCTCAGTGAAAAACTGCTCTATTGCATCACTATCAGCCACATTGAGTGCATACCCTTCGGCGCTACCACCTTGCTCAACAATGCCTGCTGCCGCTTGTTGTGCTGCTTGCTGATTTAAATCAGTCACAATAATAGTGTGACCTTGCATCGCCAGTTGCTGGGCAACATATAGACCAATACCACTGGCTGCACCGGTAATTAAAACTGTTTTGCTCATCGGGCTACTCCTCTAAAAACTCACTGATAAGCTGCGCTTTAGGGGTGATTGAGAAAATACCATCAAGGTGTCCCCAGCCCCCTTCAATTTCTGAAATCTCAACGTCTTTACCTGCCGCTTTCATGGTGTCAAACACTGTACGCATGTTTTCAGGGCGAAGCAGTAAGTCATTCGTTGCGGGTAGTAATAATGTTTTGGCAGAGACATTTTTAAGTGCCGTTGTTAAATCACTTTGCATGCCAGCGGTAAATAACTGTGATGCCCGGACCAAATAAAGTACATGGTTGGCATCTTGCGTTTTCGCTCGTGCCATTGCGCGCTGAGCGAGTACTTGGTTTAACTTAGGCAAGGTACGAATATCTTTTAATGCACCTTCATCCAATACATTAAAGTCAGGGAAGCTCGCGTTATAAATAATAGGATGCATCGCATCTTGCGTAATATTAAGCATGGTTGCCGCTAAGCCATCTAGCGGGCGCTGTTTGCCGTAGTAATTACCTTGCTGCCAATTTTTATCTAAACGAATTGGTAACGCCCATTTTTCAAGTGCAGCGACTGTCCATGCATCCATCGTTGCAGCGCCAATCACATGAATTAAACGCTCTACTTTATCTGGGTAACGTGTTGCCCACTCAAGTGCTTGAAACGAGCCCATTGATGCGCCCATCACAGCATGTAATTTAGTGATACCTAGGCTGTCGAGTAAACGCTTTTGCACATTCACAAAGTCAGTAATCGTAACCACAGGAAAATCTAAGCCATAAGGTTTGCCTGTTTTTGGATTAGTTGATGCAGGGCCAGTGGTGATTACATTTTCATCATGCCAGTTGGCATTCACTAAAGTATCTGAGCTAATCACATAATATTTATTCGTATCGATAGCTTTACCTGGGCCGATAATCGCATCCCAATAACCCGGTAGGGCATCATCCGCTTTATATTTACCTGCAGCATGAGAAGTACCAGAGAAATAATGAGTGATTAAAATCACGTTATCTTTATTGGCGTTTAGTTTTCCGTAGCTTTCCCAGCCAATATCCACTTGCTCTAACGTCACACCAGACACGGTGGTAAAATCTTTTGTCGTAAAATGCTGTTTTTCCACCAGCATGGTGTCGGCTTTATTTGCAGCGCCAAACGCAGTGCTACTAAATACAACCAGCCATAGCAAAATTATTAATTTGGTTTTCATTGCTGTTCCTTAAAAGATAATAAAGAGTCCAAGTGCCAATGCGACACCGATAAGCGGAATAACCGCAGTGAGTGCTGCCATTGACCAATACGCTCGTTGATGCGTTTCTTTACAGATAGCGCGTATTGTTGTGACCACATAACCATTATGCGGCAAGGTATCGAGGGCTCCAGAGCTAATTGCCACTACTCGGTGCAGTTGTTCAGGGTTTACACCCATGTCTAAATAACCCGGTGCGACAAGAGGTAATGCAATAGCTTGCCCGCCAGAAGCAGATCCTGTTAAGCCGGCAATTACACTGACCGCAACCGCAGCACCAACCAACTCATTCCCCGGCATATGGGTCATCACATCGACAGCGGCGGTAAATGCTGGTGATACTTTCGCCACAGCGCCAAAGCCAACCACAGCAGCAGTATTACCGATTGCCACTAAAGCGCCAGTTGTACCAACATTAATGGCGTTACCCATATCGTGAAAATGCTTGAAGTTAATAATCACAATACTCAGTACACCACCAAGTAAGGCAACAATAAGCGCTGTTTGCTGTAGTACATCATGTAGCGTAAATGATAAAAGTAGCACCACGATCAGCGGGATCACACCCGTAATTGGATGCGGACGACGACGCTCAATAATGACAGGATCATCATCGCGCGCTTCAAAGGTTTCGCCGTTAGCAACGGCCTTTTTGATCATCTTGTTTAACCAAAAGTAACCTGCTGTCGCCATGAATATAGCCACCACTAAGCTCACTTCCCAAGCCGCATAGGGTGACGTACCAAGGTGTTTAACCGGGATCCAGTTTTGAATTTCTGGCGAGCCTGCCGAGGTCATGGTAAAGGTCACCGAACCAAATGCCAGTGTTGCTGGAATAAAGCGGCGCGGTAAGTTTGCATCTTTAAACAGACTTAATGCCATTGGATAGACAGAAAACGCAACAATAAAGACGCTCACGCCACCGTAGGTTAAAACTGCGCAGGCAATCACAACCGCAAGAACGGCGTGCTTCATACCTAGTTTACCCACAATGTAGCTCGCAACACTGTCTGCAGCACCGGTGTCTTCCATGAACTTACCGAATAAAGAACCCAGTAAGAACATAAAGAACCATGCGCTTAAGAAGCCTGCAAAGCCATCCATATAGGCGTTAATAAAGTTTGTATCTGCCGATACAGGGAAAATGGCCATGCCACTACTAAGTGCAACTAACAGTGCACAGATTGGCGCAGCGATAAATAAATTTACCCCACGCAGCGTTAAAATGATCAGCAGTATTAAACCGCCTAACAGTCCTATCATGCTCAGCATAGACATTCCTATAATTATTGTTATTACACAGATGAGGTGACATCGGAATAATGCTTTCAGTCTTACCCTAAGCGTTCAAAAAATACATAACACTAAGGTACTATCTGCTTTAAAAATAGCTTAATTGCTTGATAAATAAAGGGCTGTGGCGGGTATAGCACTATGGTACTAATTCAATTTCTGCAACTATCTTCTACATTAATTGACAGGTGACACGGGCAAACCTTATTAAGTCTTCGGCAACATCAATGTGAGTGGCCATAAGACTAATGACAACAATAACAAGGAATACAACATGATAAAGCTTAACCCAAAAGTCGCGCCACTTACTCTGGCTGTATCACTTGCTTTGGCAGGTGTCAGTGCTCAAGCGGCAGAACAAGCCGAACCTGCAGCAAAAAAAGGTGAACTTGAACGTATTCAGGTAACAGCACGTAAAACTGTTGAAAACCTGCAAGAAGTTCCTGTTGCTGTAACCTCAGTGGGTGCTGAAGAACTGGCTGAAAATGGCATCGTCGTTATGACCGAAGTTCAACAGTTCTCGCCAAATACCACCCTGCAAGCAAGCCGTGGTACTAACTCTACAATTACCGCGTTTATTCGTGGTGTAGGTCAGCAAGATCCTCTTTGGGGGTATGAGCCAGGCGTAGGTATTTATATAGATGATGTCTACCTTGCTCGTCCACAGGGTGCCGTGCTTGACCTTCTTGATGTGCAACAAATCGAAGTATTACGTGGTCCACAAGGGACGCTTTACGGTAAAAATACCATCGGTGGTGCCATTAAATACGTCACCAAAGAAATGAGCGGTGATGCAACCTTAAATATTCAAGGCACTGTAGGTAGCTATAACCAAAAAGATTTAAAAATTACTGGCCAATTACCAATTGTTGACGAAAAGCTTTACGTGGGCTTTGGTTTTGCAACGCTTAACCGTGATGGCTTTGGCGAGTTTTTAACGTCTTCTCTTGATAACCAAGACCGCGAAAACTACAACAAAGACGTAACCGCAGCTCGCGTTACACTCGAATACACTCCGACTGACGACTTATTCTTCCGTTTCGCGTGGGATAAAACAGAAGACAAATCAAACGCAAAAGGTGGTTACCGTTTACTACCAAGTATTCTTACTGATGCGCCAGTTCCAGACAGCGTGTATGACTCTTACACCAGCTTACCAACATGGAACAAGGTTGAACTAGAAGGCTATAGCCTAACTGCTCGTTGGGATATGACTGACCGTACTAGCATTAAATATATTGGTTCAAGCCGTGAGAGCTACTCACCAACGAATATCGACTTTGATAACACGTCAATTCAAATTTTCGATGTACCTGCTATTTACGATGATGAGCAAACCACTCATGAGTTACAGCTAAATCATCAAGGCGATAACTATAAACTGGTTTCGGGCCTTTACTACTATGATGGTGAATCTTGCGGTCAATTCCAAGCTATCTTAAAAGTATTAGGTCAGGCACTAGGTGGCCCAAGCTTAACTCGTGAAACAGGTGGCTGTAGTAATTCAAACAGTAAAGCAGCGTATATCCAAAGCTCGATTGACTTAACCGATAAATGGTCAATGACACTCGGCGCACGTTACACTAAGGACAAAAAAGAGGCGAATGTTTATAACGGTTTAATTTTTGATACAGTCTACCCTGAATCAGATTGGATCCCTGGTTACACTCGCTCAGAAGGTCAACTTGTACCAACGGTACTCGATGATGAAGAAGAATGGTCACGTTTCACACCGCGCGCAGGTGTTGAATATCAGTATTCGAACGACATCATGTTCTTTGCAAGTTATGCGCAAGGCTTTAAATCAGGTACTTTCAACCCACGAGCAAGCACGGCTGAGCCTGCTGCAAAGCCAGAAATCGTTGATTCATTCGAAATCGGTATGAAGAGTGAGTGGAACAACAACTTACGTGCAAACGTCACCTTATTCTCACTTGACCATAAAGATCGCCAATATATTTCCGTCTTACCTGGTGAAACAGATGCAGATCTAAACCAGCGTTTAGGTAACATTGGTGAGTCAACATCAGATGGTATTGAGCTTGAGCTTAACTATGTTGCAACAGAATCACTCAGCTTTGATGCATCAGTAGGTTACATCGATAGTAACTTCGATAACGTAATTGATTACGACCCAGAAACCGGTGAAGCATTCGATAAATCAGACCGCTTTACGGTATCAAACACACCTGATTTAACCTTTAATCTGGGTGCAACGTACCGTATGTACACAGAAATGGGTGACTTCGTCATCAATGGTAACTACTACCACAGAGGCGACTACGCGCTATTCGAAGAAGATAGCCTATTAACGCAAGATGCTTACGGTATCTTTAATATGGGTATCACTTGGTACAGCACAGATGGTCACTGGACTGCAGGTCTTTACGGTAAAAACTTAACGGATGAAGAGTACATGATTGGTGGTTACCAATTCGTGGCACCTGATCCAACAGACCCAACAGATATCAGCAAATACACTCCAGGTTTAGGTGGTGATAATACCCTGATTGGTTACTACGGCGACCCTCGCACTGTAGCCTTCACTGTTGGTTACCGTTTCTAAAATAGAATCTAAATCCTTGTGTGAGAAAGGTTTGTCTGAAACTTCCCCTCAGGCAAACCTTGTTTCAAAAGGCAAAATCACTTATAACATAACGCATTGGAGAATCGAGGGAATGTCTTTAGCTGTGAACACCATAATCGCCGATGATCACCCGTTATTTAGAAGTGCGCTGCGTCAAGCTGCCGCGACATCAGTGCCTGAAGAACATATTAAAGAGACCAGTGACATTGATGGTTTGTTTACACTGTTAAGCGCTCACCCTGAGATTGAACTAATATTTTTAGACCTTACGATCCCAGGTGCAAATGGCCTACAAGCCCTTTCGCAACTGCGTAACCACTACCCTGATATCTTAGTGATCATGGTCTCTGCCAATGAGACACCCGCCATAATCAAACAAGCGATGAGCCTTGGCGCTGCTGGCTATATTCCTAAGTCATCTTCTTTAGATGTCATCAGTGAAGCAATTAGCCATGTACTCAATGGCGACACTTGGTTACCACCTGAAGTAGATTTAACTGATGTGGTGATCAACGACGAACAAAGCGAATTTGCTCGTAACCTCGAAAAACTAACCCCCCAGCAATACCGCGTACTAGCGATGATTGCCGACGGTTTATTGAATAAACAAATCGCCTTTGAAATGTCGATTCAAGAAACCACAATCAAACAACATGTGTCAGCGATTTTACGCAAACTCAATGTTTATAACCGTACTCAAGCGGGCATTTTGTTCAACCAGCTTTCACAGGTTGGCAAAATCGAAGAAAGCTAATTTAAGCATTCACTCCCAGTTTTAAAACTCGCTTTCCCAGTAGTGGGAAAAGCTCACGTTCAAAAAAAACAAAAAGTTATTACTTTTCAATATCTTAATTTTTGGCACAAAACTCGCCTTAGCTAATCCATGATTATTTATATTTCTCAGTATCATGGATTTAGACAGCACACTAAAACGCAAACCTCAGCAATCAAAAGCTAAAAAATGGCTTATGGCTGCAGCCATGGGCGTGTCGGCTCTTGGCGCTTTAATGGTGTATCAATGGGCTACACCCACTGTGGTTGCTGCAAGCCAACTGCAAATAGCAACCGTAGAACAAGCCGATTTTGTGGTAAAAATTCGTGGCTTTGGTCGTTTAAAGCCAAAGTATCAACGTTATTTAACCAATACCGACACCGCAATGGTCGAAGCTATCCATGTTTACCCCGGCACTATCGTTAAAAAAGACACGGTGATTTTAAGCCTCGTCAACCCACAGCAAGCGCAGCGTTTATCGGTCGCTCGGCTAGAACTTGCCCGCCAAAAAGCCAGTGTTAATGAGCAAAGAATTAATCAGCAGAGTGAGCTACTTGAGCGCCAAGCAAATCTCGCCATATTAAAAAGTGAGCTGCAAAGCGCAGAGCTTAGAGTCGATGCCGAAAGCAAACTGATCGAGCAAGGGATTGTTTCAAGTCTCGATTACAAACGAAGCATGCTAAACGTTGCACAGCTTACAGAGCGCGTAAGTATCGAGCAGCAACGCCTTGCACAGCTTAAAGAAATGCACTTACAACGTAGCAAAATACAGCAAGAACTATTAAGCCAATTTGAGCTTAATTATCAAGTTGAGCAACAGGCTTTTGATCAGCTGCAAATAACGGCAGGTATCGATGGCATGCTGCAAGAATTGAATGTTGAACTTGGCCAAAACCTCGTGCCGGGTACCCGCCTTGCGGTGGTTGGCTCAAATAAAGCACTCAAAGCAGAGCTAAGCGTTAAGCAAGCAGATGCCGAAAAAGTGGCACTCAATATGGCAGCGAAAGTAAACACCTTTAGCCAAGCAGACCACAGTGAAGTTGATGCCAAAGTCACCCGAATTGACCCTATTGTTACCGATGGTCGAGTTATTATCGAACTTGATTTACAAGGCACACTGCCTGCTAATGCTCGACCCGATTTAAGCATTGAAGGCTATGTCGTTAGCAACATTATTCCCGATGCATTAACCATTAACGTGCCACAAAAAGCACAAGCTCACAGCGAAGCCACGCTGTTTAAACTTAATCCAAATACCCAGTTAGCAACGCCAACCAATATCGAATTTGGTACACTCAGTGACAATCAAATTCAACTTTTGAGCGGTGCCACCGTGGGCGAACAGCTGATCATTTCAGACCTTTCTAAATGGCAGCATTTGGCAACAATAAAAATCGAACAGGACAGTTTATGAAAACCAACACGCTTATCTCATTAAACAAAATCGCCAAAGTTTATCGCGGCCAAAATGTTGAAACCTATGCATTAAAAGACATCAGCCTGAATATTAACCAAGGTGACTATATCTGCATTAGCGGCCCATCTGGCTGTGGTAAATCGACGCTACTGTCATTATTAGGCTTACTCGATAGCCCAACTGCTGGCGACTATTTCATTAAAGAAGTCGATACAAAAACACTCGATATGGATCAGCAAGCTGAACTTAGAAACCTTCATATTGGTTTTATATTTCAGTCGTTTAACCTAATTGATGAATTATCGGTATTTGACAACGTGGCACTGCCGCTCACTTATCGAGAGCCAGCCATGAGCCCAAGCGAAATTGAGCTTGCTGTAAAGCAAGCCCTTGATGAAGTTGAGATGGGCCACCGTGCTCAGCATAAACCAAATCAATTATCTGGTGGTCAGCAACAGCGTATTGCTATTGCCCGCGCACTGGCTGGCAAGCCAAGCATTTTATTGGTGGATGAGCCAACTGGTAACTTAGATTCAAAAAATGGTGATGCCGTCATGGACTTGCTTGATGAGCTGAATAAAAAAGGCACCACGATTTGTATGGTAACCCATGATTTACGTTATGCCGGACGTGCAAAGACGCAACTTAAATTGCTAGATGGTGAAATTGTTTCCTACTCTGAAGCACGCCAAGCACCTAGCAGCGACACTGCTGAGCAAGTACTCGAAAGCGCCGAGGTGATGTAATGAAATTAACCAAAACACGCGCCCAATTAAGCTTAGCGTGGGCATCATTAATGAATGCTCCGGGCTTTGTCACTGCGGTTATCGCAACGCTTGCTTTAACATTAGCCACCTTGTTTGTGGTGCTTAGCCTTGTTAACAGCTACTTTTTAAAGCCCCTTGATGTGTACGATGAAAGCCGCATGGTGGTGGTTGAGCAATCACTTACTTATGATGACTACGATGCCACCGGCTTTCAAAGCTATCAATCGATGGTGCATTGGCTTAAGCATAATCAAAGCTTTGAACAAAGTATGATGATCAATGCAGGTGAGCAAATCTTTGCAAACCTAGATGGCGAACCGAAAGAACCAGTGCTGTATGTTGGCGGCAACTATTTTGACTTATTAAACACACCATTTTTAATGGGACAGGGTTTTGACCTTGGAGAAACGCTGGAAACTCCTGATGATCGGGTCGTTATATCTGCCAATTTTTGGCGCAAGCATTACAACAGCGACCCGAACATCATTGGTAAAACACTTTCAGTCATGGCGGGTGAAACCGATTATGTTCACCGTATCGTCGGTGTTGTTGATGATTCATTCAGCCCACCTTACATGTTTAAAGCAAGCGATGTTGAAGTATGGTTTCCATCAAGTGCTGACCGCCGTTTCTTTCACAATGATGATTGGCAAAGCCCATGGACAAACACTTTTAAAAACCTAAAACTGATTGCAGTTTTAAAGCCTGGGGTCACCATAGATCAAGTTAAAGTCGATTTAAAACAGCAAATTGATACGGTTAAATCAGAGTGGCTAAACAATGGTGGTATCACCGATGTAAAACCTGAAGTAACCCCGTATCGTGACGTTGAGCTGGGTAATAACGATGACTTAAGCTTAATGATGTTAGCCGGTGCAGTAGGACTACTGATTATTGCGGTACTTAATGTAAGCACTTTGTTTTTCTCACGCGCTCTTGCTCAACATAAAACTCTCGCCTTACAGGCGGTATTAGGTGCAAAACGCAGCACGTTATTTAAAAGTATCTTTTTACAGTCACTAATTTTAATGACCTTATCGGTAAGCATTGCGCTGTTTTTATCGGTATGGGGCATACGTTTATTTAAAGTATTGGCAGAAGGACGATTACCACTGGTTAACAGCTTGGCGGTTGATAGCACGTTGGTCATTGTTGCCATCATACTGTGTATTGCTCTTGCTTATATTTTCTCTGTAATTACAGCGCGTTTGGTGAATTACAAAACCCTAAATACGCAAATGCAGAACAGTGGAAAAGGCGGGGTTTCGCAGGTATCTGGCCGTACAGTGCGCATTTTAATTGGCTCACAAATGTTTGTTGCCGCACTGCTTGTGAGTTTTTCGGTGATGGTAGTGAGTAAAGCCATGGGCACGATTAACCGCCCACTCGGCAGTGATACCGAAAACCTGTATTTTGCCAACCTGTTCCAGCCAAATAATCAGATGTCATTGGCGGAGCGCTACGAACATATGCTGCAATACAAGCAGGTTTTGCTTGATAGCCAAGGCATTGATGATGTTGCCCTAGGTCACAGCCCTGTTTCGCAAAGGCAAAACGCCAACACCCTGACTGATGTAAACGGTAAAAGCTCAGTTTTCTTCCCTAGTCAGTGGGTAGGGCCTGATTACTTTGCTTTAGTTAACACCAAAATTCTCGCTGGCCGCACTTTTAGTGAACAAGCTATACGTGGTGAAACCAACGAGATACTGGTGTCAGTCAGCGTGGCAGAGAACTTATTACCAGGCCAAGACTATCGAAATATCATTGGCAAGAGCTACCAAGGCTTAGAAGAAAAGATGTATGAAGTGGTGGGTGTAACCGAAGACTTTAATCACCCTAAATACTACGATGAGTCGTTTGGTCGTCACATTTGGTGGCCAGCAACACCGTATAGCTACATGTTTACTATCAAAGCTTCTGATGGCGTTAAGCTGACTAATAAACAAATACTTAATACGCTAAAAGAAAAGAACAGCGACTTAACCATGTGGCAGTTTAATGACCTGCAACAAGAGTACGACAATTTACTGTATATGAGCCGACTGACCGTGGTTCTGTGTAGTACCTTAGCGCTATTTACTCTATTATTAGCAGCAATCGGTATTTTTGGGGTACTGAGCTACAATCTGGGCCTGCGCCGTTATGAGTTTGGTATTCGTATGGCATTAGGTGCGAAAAAAGCACGCTTATTCAAGCTGATGAGTGTTGAAGCTATTATCCCTGTGCTCATTGGTTTTGCGGTTGCTCTCGCCGCGGTAATAGTGGTTTTTTACATGTTACAAGGACAGCTAATGTCTTGGCTTATACTTGATGTAAGACTGCAATTACTCGCTTGGAGTATTACCTTATGTATTGCGCTATTCGCTTGCTTTAGACCTTTGGTTTTACTGCTTAAAGCAAAACCTATGGCCGCACTACGTAACGATTAACAGCACAAAATGGTGGCTTAAGTTTTAGCTTAAGCTGCCTCAACAGGATAATAAGAAAACATCATGGACAAAATATTAGTCATAGACGATCAAGCTGATGTACGTCTGGCTGCTACTGTTGCATTACAACAATTAGGCTTACACTGCCTTGAGGCCGAAGGCCCTGAACATGCCCTTGAATTATTAAAATCGGAGCACATTAGCCTGATTTTGCTTGATATGAACTACAAGCTCGACACGACCTCAGGTGAAGAAGGGTTACGCTTTTTAAAGCAACTAAATCAATTAGGTTCGACCATACCTGTCATTGTGATGACCGCATGGGCCAGCATTGATGTTGCCGTTAAAGCCATGCAATTAGGGGCAGTCGACTTTGTTGAAAAGCCATGGAATAACTTGCGCTTAACCGCCGTTGTACAACAACAACTCAAGCTCAAGCAAAGTAATCACGACAACGCGTGCTTAAAGGCGCTTACCAGTGACACACAAGCACATTACATAGCTCAATCAGAAATCATGCAGCTGTTGCTTGCCAAAGCTGAGCGCGCAGCTAAAACCGATGCCAGCATTTTAATTACCGGCGAAAATGGCACTGGCAAAAGCTTATTGGCACATTATATCCACCAGCACTCGCTCAGAGCTGATAAACGCTATGTAAGCGTGAATGTTGGCGCCATTGCCCCGACGCTATTCGAAAGTGAATTATTTGGCCATAAGAAAGGCTCTTTTACTGATGCCAAAGAAGACCGCCTAGGACGTTTTGAAATTGCCGAAGGCGGCACCTTATTTTTAGATGAAATTGCGACTTTAAGCCTTGAGCTACAAAGTAAAATGCTCCGTGTGCTAGAAAGCAAAGAATTTGAAGTGCTAGGCTCAAGCCAAACCAAAACCGCCAATGTTCGCATTATTTCTGCCACCAATAGCGAATTAGCTACAGCTATTGAGCAGGGTGAGTTCCGCCGTGATTTATTATTTAGACTCAATACCATTGAACTGCACATTCCACCGCTTCGTGACAGAAAAGACGACATCGCTCCCTTGGCAGAACACTTATTGTTGGTGCATGGTAAAAAATATCAACGCGCGAATATGGCGCTCAGTGATGACGCTCTAAGGGCGCTAAAAAATTACAGTTGGCCTGGTAATATTCGTGAGCTAAGCCATTGTATTGAACGCGCGGTGATCATGAGCGATAACAACAATATTCAAGCCAATGACCTCATTTTAGATCAACCAAGTTGCGAGCAAACAAATAGCAATGCCGAACAGGCTTTGCCACTATTGCCCCTTGAAGAGCTTGAAAAACAGATGATTCAAAAAGCACTGCTGCAATTTAATGGCAATGTTATCGCCGCAGGAGAATTTTTAGGGTTAAGCAAATCGGCGATTTATCGTCGCATTGATAAACATCAGCTCGATTTAAAAGAAGTAGAACGCTAAATGAGTAACAAGTTGTCGTTAGAGCAGCGTATTCGACGCTATTTTTATATGCTTATAGCGGTGCTATTAACGCTTGGTATTGCCCTTTCGCTCAGCTTAAAACTAGATTGGTTTGCTAGTATCAGCCTATTATTGCCGTTTATCGGGATAAGCGCTTTTGCTTTAATTAAAAGCTACCGTGCGATCACCGATGTGGTTGAACGCTTTGGCCTGCAACTAGATGCATTGGCAAATGACGAAAGTAATAGTTGGCATTTAGCGTCTTATCAAAGTGGACGAGTCGCAGCGCTTAAGCAAGATTTTGCCAAGCTCAGCAATAAAATAGCCAAGAACAAACGCCATTATATGCAAACAGAAGAGTTTGTTTTTGAGTTTGCCAGCATGCTGGACTTACCCATCGTTATACTAGACCCCCATGGCTTAATTTACTTTAGTAATAAGGCGTTTATAAACAGTATTAGTCATCGCCAAATTGAAGGTAAGTCGGCCAGCGACTTAGGCATTGCTCTGCATGATGGCGAATGGCAACAAAACAGTGACTCACTGTTTAAACAACGCTTTCAAATCTCATCGCAGACTTTTTGGCGGACCGGCAGAAACTTTGAATTACTCACCTTCTTTTCAATTGAGCAACAGCTTCGCGATAATGAACAACTTGTTTGGCAACGGTTAATTCGAGTGTTAAATCATGAAGTACGTAACTCACTCACGCCGATTTATTCAATGAGTCAATCATTGCAAACCCTTAAGCGCCAAGGGCAAATTAGCAGTCACGATGATCTCGCCCAAGATATGCTGCAAGTTATAGAAAAGCGCGCTCAACACTTGCTTGATTTTGTAGCCAGTTACAGTGCGTTTGCAAAGCTACCACCCGCACAAAAGCAGGCAATCAGTAGCGAGCAATTAAACACACGTTTAAGTGCTATTTTTCCTGAACTAGTAATAAATAGCAGCGAAGAATTACATGTTAATGCCGACTTAGGCCAGCTAGAACAAGCGTTGATCAACCTGATAAAAAATGCCTTTGAAGCAGGCAGCAATTCTGCCCCTAACCTCACTTGGTCAAGGCAGGGTGATAGCTTAAATATTGCAATTAGCGACCAAGGTTGTGGCATTCAAAACCCCGATAACTTGTTCGTGCCATTTTACTCAACCAAAGCAAATGGCACAGGTATAGGACTTGTGATCACCCGAGAACTTGTGCGCAACCAAGGCTTTGAATTATCAATAAACTCAAAACCCCAGCAAGGCACAGAAGCTACAATTACGGTGCCCAGATAGCTTATTTTACAAATGTGGCTTTCACACGCTTAGATAACAGCATGTAAGGTCCCCAGATCACAGCTTGAATAAGCCCTCTGATAATCATAGTTCTAACTTCATCGTCGAACACGTCGACATCGGGCACAATTAAACTAACCGCATAGGCATCGAGAGCAATAAACGCTAATCCACCAAATAATATCGCTAAGTACCAACTTACAAATGCTTTCTTATGCTTAAAAAACAACACAATTAAATAAAGCGAAGCTAAAAATAGTGCTGCATTAAACACCATTTCAATGATCAGTAAAGGCTCCCAAAGCGGATGATACATATCACCAAATTGCGATGTTAAGCGTTGCCACATCTCGGTCGTGAAAATGGGTTTAAAGGTATTAATTGATTCGATAAATACTCTAAAAGGGCTGAGTACCACACCTATCGCCACTAGAATAAGCCAACCTTTTATGCCAACTAAGTCATCATTTTCGGGGCTTTTAGCTTCTGGTGTTTCGATTTGATTTTGTTGTTTTGCTTCTTCCATGAGTTGTCCTTATTATTTTTATTTCTTCTACTATACGCTTATTTTTCACTTCCAGATAAACCTAAATAAAAAACAAAACTTCAGTGCCATTTTCTAGGCATTTATATGAACCAAATTAAAAAAGCCCTAAATAGTGAATTTTATTTGGCTCAAGCCGTGAAATTCAGTAATTTGTCATATAAAACTAAACGTAATTAGAAAATAACAATGAAATGGATGCACTTACAACTTAAGCTACTGGCTGTTTTTTTATTCTTTGTGAGCTCTTTTGCAGCCGCTGAAGAGTATCAGGTTGCACCCGCAGCTAACTGGGTAAAACACCATGAGTTACTTACCCCTGAGATACCTCGAGACCAAATACGAGACGGGACTTTCTACCTGATGCTCGACACTCAGCTTCAGGTATCTGAGCAAGCCCCACAGCAACGCTTTAATCGCACCGTAATGCAAGCGGTCAATCAGTCTGGGGTTGATTATATAAGCCAGCTGAATATTGATTTTGACCCAAATTATCAATCTCTTACGCTCAATAGTTTAGGCATTATTCGTGACGGCCAATATATAGATAAACTAAATAGTGCCGAGCTTCAGGTGTTACAGCGCGAGACCGACTTAGCAAGTCGTATATACAATGGTACCTTAAGCCTAAATGTCATTATTGATGATATGCGGGTCATGGATATTTTAGATTACAGCTATACGGTTTCGGGGAGTAATCCGGTTTATCAACACTTCAGCACCATGCGCACACTAAACTGGTCGGTGCCGATAGTGCAGCAATTTATGCGGGTAAAGTGGCAAAAGCCTTCGCCCTTATATATCAACTTTATGAATGGTGAGTCGCCAGTTACTAAAACCAAGCTCGATACGGGTTTTGACTACCAAATTAGCCAACACAATGAGCCGACCCTTAGCTCTGCAAGCGAAGTACCGCATTGGTATTCGCCTTACAAAGAGGTGTATTTTTCTGAAGTAAATAATTGGCAAGAGGTAGTCAATTGGTCGTTACCTTTGTACCAATCAGCCATCGAAGTGAGCCCAGCTATTGACACAATTGCTCGTCAAATTAAGTTTCAACATGCCGATTTAGAGTCTCAAATTGTGGCTGCCCTGCGCTTTAGCCAAGACGAAGTACGTTATTTGGGCCTAGAAATGGGCACCAACTCGCACCAGCCTACTCCTGCATCAGAAACCTTGGCACTGCGCTATGGCGACTGTAAAGACAAAACCGTCTTGCTCATTTCTTTACTTAAAGCGCTCGGCGTAGAGGCTCATCCAGCTTTAGTTAACACTGAAGACAGAAAACGTACTGCCAGCTTACCGGTCTCTCCTAGCTTGTTTGACCATGTGATTGTCACCTTAGAGCACCAAGGTAAGCGCTATTGGCTTGATCCGACCATTTCTTACCAGCGCGGCGATTTAGAACATTTAGCTCAACCGAACTACGATGTAGCGTTAATCATAAAGCAAGGTGAAACAGGCTTTACAGATATGTTCACAGAGCCTGCCCTAAAACGCATACAGGTTTTTGATAATTATCAGATCCCAGAAGGTATTGATGAGCCAGTTAATTTCTCAACTCAATATAAATACGGCGACTTTGAAGCAATTAGCCGCCGCAGTTCAATCGCTAAAAACAGCTTAAAAAGCGTAGAAGATGATTACCGCGAATATTATCAAGATACCTACAAAGGCTTACAAACAGCCAAACCTATGCTGGTTGAATCTCCAAAGGACACCGGTCAACTAATTACCAATGAGTATTATATTATTGATGACTTTTGGCGACCTGAGGGTAATGATTTTCAAAACGACTTTTACGCCAGTGAAATTCAAAATTCAGTTTATAAGCCAGAACAGCGAGAGCGTAACAATGCACCAATGTGGTTTCGTTACCCAAATAATATCGAAACAACCATAAAGGTTACGTTTACGGATACTAATTGGCAGTTTGATGATGAGCAGGTCACAGTCGACAACCCATTTTTTCATCTCGAGAAACGCGTGACATTTAAAGACTCGGTGTTGACCTTATACTTTGATTACAGTGCTAAGCAGGATCATATTCCAGCCGATCAAATAGACCTTTACCTAAGCGAGCGTAAAAAACTCAATAACGCGACCCATTTCGGCATCATTAAATACGGCACAAATAGCTCAACAACCACACCAGCGGATGACGAAACCAACTGGTATAGCGTTTTTATTTTAAGTTACTTGGCGGCAATCATCTTTTTCATCGCGGCTTGGCGTATAGAAGCAAGTAACCGCCCGGTTTTTGCTGAGCAACAGTTCTACCCTGTCAGTAACAGTAAGTTTGTTATTTACAGCTTATTGAGCTTAGGAATATTCATTCACTACTGGAGCTATCGCAACTGGAAAGCGATAAAAGAGCAGCAACAAAGCCATATTATGCCGATTGCTCGAGGGATATTCGCACCACTGTTTTTTATTCCGTTGTTACTTGAACTTTGCAAGCACAGCGAACAAACCTTTGGCAAAAATAAGATCATGCCCGTCGCGGTTGGGTTCGTGTTATGGCTGGCGATTATCATTTCTGAAGTCGTAAGCTATAACTGGGAATATGGTAGTTGGCTGTTTTTAGTTATACCTATTCTATGGTTGCCACTGGTTAATTACATTCAAAACCTCAAGCAACCAGAACAGGCTCTTGAGTACCACTCTCAGTGGCGAGCGAGGCAGGTTATCATTTCGATATTCATGTTGCCTTGGTTATTTTATGGCTTAATTTATGAGCTATATTTGTTGCCAAGCTCAACCATAGTAACCGGCGATAAGCTTTGGTCATATCAAGTTAACTTTCTAAAAAGAAAAGAAATTATTCCTGCCAACGAGAATGTGCACTATTTTTATAGTGACGCATTTTTCGATTTTAAAACTGATGGAAACGGCATCACAGAAAACACCATTTTTAGTTACTGGGAAAATGAGCAAGGTGTGCTCGAAAAAGATCAACGCCGCTTTAGTGACATTAAAGAGATCAACGTTGATTATGCTAAAAGCGCCCTACTAACCACCACGGTAACTGTCATTGACCACAATGGTGATGAAATGCTGTTATTTTTGAGCCATGAAGATGACTTAGATAAGAAGTTTGTCGCTGAGGTAGAGCGCTTAATTAAAGCCAATACCCCAACAACTGAGCAAAACGCAGATTAAGTCAGTCGCTTAATCATGCGCTTTAAGGCAGGCGCTTTCAGAGGCTTATAAAGTAATGGGTAGCCCGCATCGAGCACTAACTCGCGTATGCCTTCGTCATGATTCGCAGTATTCACGATGGCAGGTAAGCGTGTTAGTGCCGCTTGTTCAATCACTTCTAGTCCTGTTACCCCATCATCCAGCTGATAATCAATAATCAACAATTGCGGCAGGGCTTGGCTTGCCTTTAACTGCTCAAGCTCCGCTAAGTTAGTGGCTGTTGAAATTTCACAGCCCCAATTCTCGAGTAGCTGCTTTAATGCCTCTAACACGTTGCGGTCGTTATCAAGCAACCAAATACGCAATTGCCCCAGCTCTGTTTCTTGTGATGCCTCAGCACCTTTCGCTTGCGCTGGCGCAGCACTCACTTTACAAGGCAGAGTTAGGGTAAATTGCGTGCCTTTACCAAGCTCAGACCCCATCACTAGGGGGATTTTAAGTAAGTCACATATACGCTTAGTGATTGCCAACCCTAAGCCTAACCCCTCGGCGCTTGGCTTTGCACCAAGCTGTTTAAACTCTTGGAAAATAGTTTGTTGATCGCTCGATGCAATACCAATCCCTGTGTCTTCAACAATAAAGGATACATGGTCATCGTCGTACTGCATTTTTAAGCGCACTTCACCTTGCTCGGTATAACGAATCGCATTACTCAAAAGGTTACGCAGCACTCTTCGCAGCAGCGCTTTGTCGGTATGCAGGCGCACATCACAGGTTTCAATAATAAACTTTAAGCCTTTTTCGCGGGCAAGGGCTTCGTAGTCATTACGCAGTGGCTCAACCAACGAGCTGGCAGCAAACTCGCTCATTTGTACTTTAAACGAGCCTGAATCGAGCTTGGTTAACTCTAAAATACTCGATAACAACTCTTCGGCGCTGCCTAATGAATTCTTAATATTCATCGCCAGCTCTTTAAGTTCGGTGTCTTGGGCTTTTTCATTCATTAAAGAACAAAACAAACTCGCAGCATTGAAAGGTTGCAGTAAATCATGGCTGGCAGCGGCAAAAAAGCGCGTTTTACTGACCGTTGCTTGTTCCGCCACTTGCTTTGCCATCGACAACTCTTGGTTTGCTTGAGTCAATGCCAAGGTGCGTGCTGCGACTTTTTCTTCGAGGCTAACATTTGCTTCGGTTAACGCTTTTTGTTGTTTTACGAACTCGGTAATGTCGGTATAGGTTGTTACAAAGCCGCCACCTGGCAGTGGGTTACCTTGCATTTCAAACACGCGGCCATCATTGTGCGAGCGCTGATATTTATAAGCGCTGCCTTGGCGTAAATAGGCTAAACGTTTTTCAACTTCGCTGGTCATGCTCTCGCCGCTGAATAGGCCGCGCTCGGCATTAAAACGAATAATGTCGGCAACAGGGCGGCCTATGTAAAGCGCATCATCTGGGTAGGCGAACATGTTTTTGTAGCCTTGGTTCCAAGCTACCAAGCGCAGCTCACTATCAACTACACTGATCCCTTGCTGAATGTTTTCGATTGTTGATTGCAGTAAGTCACGATTAAATTTAAGTACTTGGCTTGCTTCATCAACAAACTCGGCAACCTGCTCTAGAGGCTGGCGCTGCTCATTTTTCGCCACATCTAGAATAAGCCGTGCCGATGCGCCGCCGATCACCGCAGACATCTCGCGCTCAACTAATAGCTCTAACTCGACATTGGCAGGGCGCTTCCACTTACTTTTATCATCCGGAAAGTAATGATTTACCAAAGACTGTGCCGCTTCTTTTTCGGCAAATCGTTGCAATAGCGCACCTAGGTCATGGTAGCTCAAAGGCTGTAGATGATTGCTTACCTTCGAATCATTCAGCTGCGAAACAAACTTATTACTCTGTAAGCGTTCAGCCAAGGTTGCACGACTAAATAGCGGCACTAAGAAATACACTAAACAGTTCGCACCTAACGATAGCAATAAAGCTTGGCTAATGCTTTCCATGCCTAATGAGAATAAATCGGTTGGTGCTAACCAGCTTATTCCCCATGGTCCATTCACAAGCCATAAGCTATCGCTTCCTAAACCTCCGGCGATATTCGGTAGTAAAAGTGTATAACCCCAAATAATAAAACCGCTTAAAATCCCCAATTGCGCGCCGCGACACGATGCTTGTCGCCACCATAAGCCTATGATCATGGCCGGCGAAAATTGCGCGACTAAGGTGAACGACATCAAACCCACATTGGCAAGGGTTGTACTTTCGCCCAGCACTCGGTGAGTGAAGTAACTAAGCAATAGAATCAATACGATAACGATTTTACGCGCATGTAATAGGTTATTTTTATCAAGCCCGCGACTACTCGATGTAAGCTGGGAACGGCGTAAAATAAACTGGTTAATAAAGTCATTAGTGATCATCACTGAAAGCACAATTGATGACACAATCACCATACTGGTTGCCGCTGAAAAGCCACCTAAAAAGGCTAATAACGCCACAAAGGCATCATCAGCCGCCATGGGTAAAGCCAATACAAAGGTGTCGTAGCCGACTTCTTGACCTTGAAAGTAAATTAATCCGGCGTATGCAATCGGTAGAATAAACAGGTTAATAAGTAAGAGGTAAATCGGAAATAGCCAACGCGCCGAGGCCAGCTCTTTATCGTTATTTTTTTCGATAAAGCTCATGTGGAATTGTCTTGGCAAACATAAGGTCGCCAAAATACCAAGCAAAGTATGAGCAACATACACATAGGTTGGACTTTGTGTGGCAGCCACTTGCTGATCAATATTTAGGTCATGCGCTTTTTCAAACAGTGCCACTGGGCTGTCGAATAAAGCAAAGCACACATACAAACCCACCGCTAAAAACGCCAATAATTTAACCACAGATTCAAAGGCAATACTGGCAATCAAACCTGGGTTATGTTCGCTGGGCTTTAACCGCCTCGCGCCGAATAAAATAGCAAACAGTGCCAATACAATCGTGATGTAAAAAGTACTATCGGCCCATACTTCATGGCTTTGTGTGGCAGCGCGGTCGGTAAGTAAGTTGATACTTTGTGCAGTTGCACTTAGCTGCAAAGAGATATAGGGCACAATGGCAATCACTGATATCAATGAAATGAGCCCAGACAAACTCGAAGATTGACCATATCGGGTCGCAATAAAATCTGCCATTGAGGTTATTTTTTGCTGCCGACAAATATGCGCTATGCGGCAATAAACTTGCCAGCCAAAAATGAATAGCAAAATAGTGCCAGCATAGGTCGGAGCCAACCACCAGCCGTTGTATGCAGCTTGTGCTGTGGTACCAAAAAACGCCCAAGAGGTGCAATACACCCCAAGTGATAAACCATAGGTTAAGCCTTTAAAAGGCAATACTTTTCTTTTATCAGCCCAGCCTGCAACCGCAAATAAAATTGCCAGATATACAATTGCAAGAAGGCTTATTGACCAAATTGAGAACATCGCATGTGATTATTTTAATTGTTATAGCCCCAGCATAGTTTTTATTGCACGTAATTTACAGCCTAACTTTAGTGCTAATGCATTGTATTACGGAAGTTTAAAAAACAAACACAAAGAAATGAGAATTATTTTCAATTGAGTGTTGACAGCCACGTAAATCTAATTGATAATCACTATCAACAAGACAATAAAGTGTTATGACTTGTTCGGAATAAACTGATTTGTTTCTCGACCCTGAAACACGTGTGGCCCACGATAAAGCTAAGATCGCCTGTTGCTAATCGCAACGCCCCTTGATATTGGCAACAGGTGATCGCCCTACTATTTACTTGCTACATTGCTCATATCGGTGACGGTAGATATGAAACTCAAAAAGCCCTTACAGGGCTTTTTTTATGTCTAAAATTCGTACCAAACCTGCAAGCCAAACTAAATGAGAATTATTTTCAAAAAGGTGTTGACAGTATTGCAAACCTAATTGATAATTAATCTCAACAAGCCAAGCGAAGTATGATGACTTGTTCAGATTAAATTTGTTTCTCTACCCTGAAACACGTGTCGCCACGTTAAAGCTTTAGCTTATATGTTACTAATCGCAACGCCCCTTGATGTTGGCAACATGTGAGCGACCCTACTTATTTTACTTGCTACATTGCTCATATCGGTGACGGTAGATATGAAACTAAAAAAGCCCTTGCAGGGCTTTTTTTATGTCTAAAAATTAATGCATTAACTTTATCGACGGTTCTTACGAGCACGTGCACGGCGTTGCTTTTTCTCTTCTTCTTTAGCGGCTTTTTTCGCCTCTGCAGCAGCGCGAAGCTCAGCAACCATTTGCTCTTCTTCTTCACGCATAGCCGGTGTCTCCATGGTAATACGACCAATAATGCCATCGCGTAATTCGTTGATAAGAATTTCAGACATTTTGTAAGTATCGATTTGATTACCACCGCGGATACAACCACGCTTTTTACCTGCCATTTCAACAAACTCCCAGTCAGACTCCGGTAGCTCATCAATTTTATAGCGGCTTTTTAAAAGTTCTGGGTATGCTTGCAATAAATATTCAGCGGTGTAACTTGCCACTTCTTCGTAGTCGATAGCGGTATCACGAATAGCGCCAGTTGCCCCTAAACGATAACCAGAGTTTTCGTTCTCTACTTTAGGCCATAACATACCCGGTGTGTCGTAAAGCATAATGCCATCGTCAAGCTTAATACGTTGCTGCGCTTTGGTTACCGCAGGTTCATTACCTGTTTTTGCCACGATACGGCCAGCTAAGGTATTAATAAGAGTTGATTTACCAACGTTTGGAATACCCATGATCATGGCTTTAATTTGTTTATCAGCGCCTACTTTATGGGGCACTAATTTTTTACAAAGCTCATTAATACGATGTACTTCACCCGCTTTATCATTACCAAAATCAATCGCTTTCACGCCACTTTGCTGCTCAAAGTAGTCTTTCCACGCTTGCGTTAACTTAGGATCAGCCAAGTCCGCCTTGTTCATGATTTTGATCACCGGCTTGTCGCCACGCAGCGCAGTAACCATTGGGTTTTCACTACTATAAGGAATACGGGCATCAAGTACCTCAATGATCACATCCATCTGTGGCATGATTTCTTTAATTTCGTTTCGGGCTTTGTTCATGTGACCCGGGAACCACTGGATGGCCATTTTTAACTCCTACAAGATAATTTCACGGTATTTTAACTGGCTCGGCAACGAATTGCGCTATAATGACGCAAATTTTTTCAAGTAAGCAGTTATGGCTCTTAAATCAACCATTATTAAAGCGCAATTATCGTTAAGCGATATGGATCGCCACATTTATCAAGATTTCAATTTAACACTGGCACAACACCCATCAGAAACCGAGCAACGCTTGATGATCCGCTTGTTGGCTTTTGCGCTAAATGCCCGTGAAGGCTTAGAGTTTACAAAAGGTTTATGCGCCGATGATGAGCCTGAGCTTTGGCACATTAACTATAGCGAAGAAATTGAATTATGGGTTGAGCTTGGGCTACCAGACGAAAAACGCCTGAAAAAAGCCTGCAATAAGTCGAAGCAAGTTGTTTTATATACCTACGGCGAAAATAACCAAGCGATTTGGTGGCAAAAACATCAACCTAAGTTGTATGATTTTAAAAACTTAAGTATTTTTAGTCTCGATTATGCCGCGACTCAGGCATTAGCCGACTTAGCTGATCGCAATATTAAGCTCACTATTACCATTCAAGATGGTGAATTATGGGTTAGCTCAGATACAGCAAATATCGAAATTAAACCGCAACAGTTAATGTAAGGAATGCGATGGCAATTAGGCAAGTTGTAGTATTACACGGACTTTATATGTCAGGCTTTGTGATGCGCCCACTGTGCGCGCGCCTTGAAAAGTCAGGTCTAAAAATACTCAATTTGACCTATAACACGCTCTCTCCCGATAGAGCGGCAATTTTCGATAAGATTGATCGCTTTATCGGTGGTAAACCTACCGCCTTAGTTTGCCATTCTATGGGCGGCTTGGTTGCTCGCGCTTACTTAGAGGCCAATTCTCTTCAAAGTCGCCATGTCGAAAAGGTGATCACCTTAGGCACCCCGCATAAAGGCAGTCATATTGCTAAGCAAATGCAGCAAAAGGGCTTTGAAATGCTGTTAAAAAATAGCGTGGAGTTTTTATTATCTGAGAATGGCGATTGGCCGTTTAATGCCAAGCTTTATAGTATTGCCGGTGACTTACCAATAGGGCTAATGCCACTGATTGCTAAAGGCAGTGTCTCTGATGGTACAGTTTTGATAGATGAAACCAAACTCAATGGCATGGCAGAACATAAGGTGTTTCATTTGAGTCACACCAGTATGATCTACTCACGCCAAGTGATGGATTACATTATTAAGCTTATAAATCAAAGTGAGTGATACTTTAATCTTCAGCACTTGCAGCCACTTTATATGAGATTAAAACAATGATCCCTAAGATCAATGGTACAGGTGCAGCAATATAGCCGAAGGTATCAAAGTTTGCGAAGCTAGCACCTGCTAGATGACCTACCAAACCGATAACAAATGCAAGTAATGCAATCACTACAACAACTATTTCAGCTTTGCTTTCTTTAACTGTTTTACCGTCCATTTTTCTTCTCCTGGTTAAATGCGGTAAAGTCATTATGCGCTTCTGGTTCGTTGTTTTTTTGACCTAAATCAAGTTCTAAATCGGCCAATTTATCAGCGAGTATAAACCTTGTTTTAGATCATACTTTCTGCCTAATTTTTGAATATTTGCAAAATAAGGTAGATTTTTTGCCCAGTTGACCCAAGTCTATATAAAAGTGATTCAAAGTTATGTTGATAGTGCACAAATGGATAAAACCAGCCTTTGATAGCTAAAACCTATCACTGTGTTCGAATTAAACCATTTTACAGATTAACCACGATGGCTAATACTTAACACCAAGCACTAGCAAGTAAACACTTAACGGTTTTTTTAAGGAGCAATCTATGTCACAGGTAAATGCAATTGGTTTAAACAGCGCAAAAAGTGAAGACATCGTAAATTCACTAAACTCTTTACTAAGCTGCTACCAAATTCAATATATGAACGCACGCGGCTTTCATTGGAATATCAAAGGTCGTAACTTTTTTGAATTACACCTTAAATTTGAAGAAATTTATAACTTACTACTTGAGAAAGTAGATGAGATTGCAGAGCGTATTTTAACGTTAGGCGGTACACCGGTACATGCATTCTCTGAGTACATCGAAGATAGCAAGATCAGTGAAGCTAAAAATATCACTGAAGGTACTGCTGCAGTAGAAAACCTTTTAGCAGGTTACAGCACGCTTATTCAAATGCAGCGTGAAATCCTTGCACAAGCCGGTGATGCAGATGACGAAGGTACAGCATCGCTAATGGGCGACTACATTAAAGAACAAGAGAAACTTGTTTGGATGTTAAAAGCCTACCTTGATTAATATTTAGAATTGACACGAAAAAGCCCTCAAATGAGGGCTTTTTTATATTCAGAAAGTATTACCTTAACCACTTTCTTAAATTTTCGTACTCGGGTCTTGCTTGAAAAAAGCTTTCAGCATCTGGGTGAAAATTAATATCCATTTCTACACCAGACCAAACTGTCTCTAATAAATTGCGAGCAATGATATTCGCTTTAATATAATCAACGCGTTTGTAACCCCGCGCTTTTACAGCCTGAAAGTAAGTCTTTGCAATCTCAATACTATCTGCAGTTGCTAATTCAAATTGTTCCAAATTAACCACAGCATACTGAATTGAATTTTCAGGGTACTTCATGATTTCTTGACCGACTTCAATACTAAATGAAGCAACGGCTTCTTTATTAAAGCTGCCACTAACTTCCACATAAATCACTGGCGGCTCAACAAAATAACGCCAATCACCATGGGCTTTAAACATGCTCACCCCTTTGAAATACAACTTAAGTTTACGCTTATAAAATTTATTTACTTATTTATCTAAGCCTTAATTCGGTAATAAAGCAATAAAAAACGCCATTTCTAATGCCTTTTCCTCAAGGCTTTTAAAGCGACCCGATGCGCCGCCATGGCCTGCATCCATGTCGGTTTTAAACACCAAAATGTTGTCATCGGTTTTAAGTTCACGCAGCTTAGCAACCCATTTCATTGGCTCCCAGTATTGCACTTGAGAGTCGTGGAACCCCGTGGTAACAAGAATATTAGGGTAAGCCTGCGGATTAATATTATCGTATGGCGAGTACGCCTGAATCACATCATAAAACGCAGGATCATTTGGGTTACCCCATTCGTCATATTCATTGGTCGTCAGTGGAATACTCTCATCAAGCATAGTGGTTAGCACATCTAAAAATGGTACATGACAACCAATACCTAAATAAAGCTCAGGTGCTTGGTTAACCACAGCGCCCATTAATAAGCCACCTGCACTGCCACCAGACGCAAATACTTTTTCTGGGTGTGCATAGCCTTGCTCTGTAAGCGCATGAGTAACATCAATAAAATCGCTAAAGCTATTTTGCTTATTTTGCTTTTTACCTTGCTCATACCAATGACGACCTAGCATTTCGCCGCCACGAATATGTGCAATCACATAAACAAAGCCGCGGTCAAGCAAGCTTAGTGAGCTACTTGAAAAGCTAGGATCGATGGTAATACCGTACGCGCCATAGCCATATTGCAACAGCGGGTTAGTACCATCTTTATTAAATTTATCAATACGATAAACCAAAGAAACCGGCACTTGCTCACCATCTCTTGCGGTAACCATTAAGCGTTCTGAGCGATAATGCTCTGGATTAAAATCCCCGAGCACTTGCTGTTGTTTTAATAAGGTTTTGTTACCTGTTTTTAAATCAACATCATACAAAGAACCTGGCGTCGTTAAGCTTGAATAGTAAATACGCGCAGAGCTCACATTCGGCTCTGGATTCATTGCAATAGCAGCATAATAACAAGGGTCATCAAACTCTAAAGTAAGACGCTCTGCTTGCTGATCCACCACCACAAAACGTGTTTGACCAAGCTCTCGCTCGGTGAGGATAAGGTAGTCATTGAAAATTTCGACCCCTTCTAGCAACACGTTCTCGCGATGCGGTGTATGCTCCTGCCAAAGACTTTTATCGGCAATGGTGCTTTGCGTCGCGGTCATTAAACGAAAGTTTTTCGCTTGCCAGTTGGTAACAATGTAAAAGGTATCACCTAGCTTATCGACATCAAACTCATGGCCTTCTTCGCGTGGCATTAAGGCGCTAAATTCACCCCCAGGGTTATTGGCATCAAGCACCCAAGTATCGTTTGTTTCTGTGGTCGCAAGGTCAATAATAATAAGGCTTTCATCGCGGCTTTTGCCAAGCCCCATAAAGAAGCTTTTATCTTGCTCTTCATAAACAAGTACGTCATCGGCTTGCGGGGTGCCTAAAACATGGCGGTAAACCTGAAAACCCAATAAGGTTTGCAGGTCTTTTTTCACATAAAACACCGTTTTGTTATCATTAGCCCACACCACTTGACCTTCGGTGTATTCCAGCACATCACTAAACATCTCACCGCTGGCGATATTTTTAAAACGCACGGTATAAATACGGCGACCTTCGGTGTCTTCAGAGTAAGCAAGTAACTGCTCATCAGGGCTAATAGCCACTTCGCCTAATTCATAAAATTCGTAATCGCCGGCTAATTGATTTACATCTAACAACAAGGTCTTATCGCGCGCTTCTATTGAGCTGCTGCGATAATGGCGTGCATATTCATCGTCACCACGTACTTCTGAGTGATACCAATATTGGCCATCTTTCACGGGTACCGTGTTGTCGTCTTTTACAATACGGTCTTTTAACTCATTAAATAGCTGTTCGCGCAGTGGTTTTATGTCGGTAAGTTGTTTATCGCAATAATCGTTTTCGGCATTTAAATGCGCTAATACATCTGCATTTTCGCGCTCATCATCACGCATCCAATAATAATTATCGGTGCGAGTCAGTTGGTGAGTAGTTAATTGCTGAGGCTGTTTTTTTGCAACAGGAGGATGCGCTAATAAAGACAAAGAATACGAATTTGACGACACAAGAAAAAACCAAAATAAAAAACGAATTGCTAGCAGTTTATCACAGAATTATACCAATCAGCTTAATTAAGTAGTCTATTTTGAGGCAATAAAACCTCGTTGATAACAAGGCAAAAATTTCGTTATTTAGTTGTTCTAAATGAGAAATTTTTAACGCAGTTAGCGACAGGTTTAATCCCTCAAAATGATTAAGTATTATTGCGGGTTGGTATTAAAAAAGCCCACTCAAATTGAGTGGGCTAAGCAATGCTAAAATAAATAGCATTTAGGGGGAAACTGTTAATGCGATACTTGCTGCCAAGCCATAGCCCAGCTTTTTCCTACACCTGGCTCAAACAGCGGGTTGTGTGAATCTTTAACACGACAAAACTCGCTAAATGGCCACGGTTTGCACATATAAATATGGCCCGTTTTTGGCTGCAGTACTTTAACACCTGCACTGTAATCGCTGCATGCTTGTGGGTAGACATAGTCATAATCTTGCAGACTATCTTGCACTCGCTCTTTACATTTTGCGATGCAATTAAACGCCACTTTTACATGCGTAATGCCCGACCCTTCAAGGGCATAAATTTGGTTTGAACGGTACGCAACCACTAAACCTTGTTCAGTCATTTTGCCCGCTTTTACCAGCGGAACATGCACGTTTATATGCTCGGCAACAGAACGTGGCCAATTATGAGGCTCACCCTGATCGGAACTGCTGATCGGGTATTCGAATGATAAATCGACTAGCTCTCCTTGCATGTCATAAAAGGTTACAATCACCCTATCTCCAACAAACAGTTGGGTATGATGATTTAAGCAACCAATCGGCAACCACTTCCCGGAGGCCATTGACGTATGCATAAACAAAATATCACCCTAAGAACAACTAATAGGCATTTAACAACCGAACAAAATAAATACTTTTAGTTTGAGGCAAGTGAACCAAAGCACTAGATTATGTGCTTATCAGCGGTCCCGCTATCATAGTTTAAAACCTTAGACCGGAAACTTTGCGTCCTAACCTTTCAGTTAGTTTGCCAAAAACAAGACTGAGTATAATCGTGACCGAACCACAAATCAAACAAAAGAATGTAACCAAACGTCTTATATAGCAAATAGTTACTAGCAAATGCGTTAGGTACAAAAAAGCCAACCTATTGGTTGGCTTTTTCGCAAATGGGTTGTTAATCCCTTGCTAGCTTTCTCCTGGTCGCTACTCGGTGCCCTGCACGAAATACATTCAAGAAGCCATTACCCACATCACTCATTACAATATATAAACAAGGTACTAGTACTAAAGTGATTAGAGTTGCAAACATAACCGCAAAACCAAGTGCAACCGCCATTGGAATTACAAATTTAGCTTGCAAGCTGGTTTCGAACATAATAGGTAGTACACCGGCAAAGGTTGTAATTGATGTCAGGGTGATTGCTCTAAAGCGCGCACAACCTGCTTCAATAACTGCTTGGCGAGTTGAAATACCTTCGCGGCGTGCTTGGTTTACAAAGTCGGTCATAACTAACGAATCATTAATTACAACACCCGCTGCAGCAATCAAGCCAAAGCCCGACATCAAGCTAATATCTAGCCCAAACCAGAAGTGACCCCAAATTGCACCGGTTAAGCTAAATGGAATAACCGACATAACAATTAGAGGCTGCGAATAGCTCTTAAGCGGCACTGCAAGCAAGATATACACTAAAATCATACCGCCGATGAAGAACATGATTTGCTCATTAGCTTGCGCTTGTTGTTCTTCAATAGAACCACCTAGCTCAGTTTTAACTGAGGGGTATTCCTCTTTTAACTGCGGTAATAAGTTCTCGTCCACTTGCTTAACCACTTCACCCGGTTCAATTGCTTCTTCATCGATACTGCCGTAGATATACACAGTACGATAGCCACCTTCACGGCGAATATAGCTAATACCAGGTTTTTCGTTCAGTTCTACAACATCACCCAGCATCACCTCTTGGCCTGCAGGCGTTGTGATAACGGCATGCTTTAATGATGCAAACGCTTCACGTGTTAGTTTCGGGTAACGAACCATAACACGCACTTCTTCACCGCGACGAATAACACGCTGAGCTTCACCACCGTAGAAGCTTGCGCCTACTTGGTTAGCAATGTTGGCAAGGTCTAAACCTAGATCATATGCAACAGGTTTTAAGCTTAATTGCACCTCTTTGCTCGCCGGATCGATAGTCGAACTAATATCAAATAAGCCTTTTTGCTGTTGTAGTAGTTGGATAAAACGACGACCTGCCTCATTTAAGGTATCGATATCTGGGCCGTAAAGTAAGTAACCAAACTCACCATCCATACCACCGCCATTTACATCATCGTAAATTTGCAGCGATTTCACACCTGGGATACTTGGCATTTGTTCACGCCAACGACGAGATAATTCGAATGCGTTATACGGGCGAAGCTCTTCATCTACCAGCGGAGCAAGTAATTGTGCTTCAGTACGACCTTGGTTGAACACTAAGATATCGCGAATTAGCTTTTGACCAAATTCTCGTTCTGTCTCTTGGTCTACCTTGTTAACCATGGCTTCGATTTCACGAATAGCATTAATCGTTTGCATATCCGAGGCATTTTCATTCATTTCTAAACGAATTTGCGGGAAGTCATGAGGTACTTTTGGTGTTGGTACCACACGCACTTGGTTTGATGAAATTAAGCCAAACGTCAAAATCAATAAACCGATAAACGCAAATAGCACAAACCAACGCCACTCCACACACAGCTCAATAAAACGCTTATATGGGCCATTTACAAAGTTAAAGAAACGTTTGTTAAAACGCGCTCGCCAACTATTTTGATTAATTGGCGGAAACTTAGTGTGGGCAATGTGTGCCGGTAAAATAAGTTTCGATTCAATCAAACTGAATATCAGACACAGAATAACCACCACGGCGATACCGAAGAAAAATGCACTCTCTGGGCCACTTGATAGAGTAAATGGTGCAAATACAGCAATCGTTGTTAAAACACCAAATGTTGCTGGGGTAGCAACGCGTTTTGCGCCATTTACGACATTTACAACACCACCGCCTTTTTTCTCAATTTCGGTGTAGGCACTTTCCCCTATGACGATGGCATCATCGACCACGATCCCGAGTACCATAATAAAGGCAAATAACGACACGATATTAATACTGATACCAAATAATGGCATCATCATCATTGCACCTAAGAAACACACAGGTAAACCAATCATTACCCAAAGTGCCAACTTAAAGCGCAAGAAGATAGACAACATAATGGCAACCAAGATAGCCCCTTGGAATAAATTGCTTTTCATCATGTCTAAACGGGCATTTAGGTAGTAAGTCATGTCCATTAATGGCTCAAGACGCAGGCCCGCCGGTAGCTCTTTATTCTTTTGCTCAATGAACGCTTTAACTGAATCAGCAACCGGGATCATGTTTTGTTCTTTGGTTGCTTTTACTGATAAATAAACGGCATTTTCACCATTAAATTTAAAGTAGCGCTCACCTTCTGTGAATTGGTCTTTAATCACAGCGATGTCGTTTAGCAGCACTTTCGCGCCATTAGCACCAATTTTTACTGGGATCTGGCGGAACTCATCACCGCTGTAGTATTGATTTTCAACACGTACCGAGATAATACCTGCGTCAGTACGTAGTTGACCTGCCGAGATATTCGCAGAGTAACGACGTACTGCACTTGCCACCTCACTTAAAGTAAGGTTGTATTGACGTAGTGAATCAGGGTCAATTTCAATTGCAATTTCATCAAGTGGTACATCGTTTTGCACCAGTGACACATTGGATAATTGCAGTAATTCATCTTCAATTTTATTTGCAACTGGCTTTAACTCAGTAAGTGGAATATCACCTACTAGCGTCATACCAATCACATCTTGGCGAAACTCAACCTGACTAATCGTCACCGGCTCCATTCCCGCAGGGAAAGTCGCAATACTGTCTACCCGTAGCTTCACTTTATCGAGTACATCAGTAAGTTCTGCATCAGTGTTGATCTCTAAACTTGCACGGCCACTATTTCGAAATGAGCGATATACACCACGTTTAATCTCGGTTACATCTTTTAGTGACTCTTCAATTTTAATCAGAATACTTTCTTCGATTTCCTGTGGTGAGGCCCCCGGATAATTGGCTTGTACTTCAATATAGTTAATTTCAACATTTGGGAACATCTGGCGCTGAATAGTGAAATAACTAATGATCCCCATGATGATGATAAACACCATCATTAAGTTAGCAGCGACCGAGTTATTGGCAAAATAAGCTATAAGGCCAGACTGTTTTTCTGTGTTTGTATCAGTCATAGTGCTACCTTAAAGCTTTTCAACCGCTGCAGTTTCTGCATCGCTTGTCATTTCTTTCATTCCAGCAACCTTCACTTCCATACCCTCTTGCGGGTACTCAGGCAGCGTCAGAACCAACTGGTCATTCACTTCAAGGCCATCACTAATGTAGAAGTACTCACCTTCTTCACGCACTACGGTTACTTTACGTGGTTCAAGTTTATTCTCGTCGTTCACAATCCACACCGTTTGGTTATTCACTAAAGACTGTGGTAAACGGTAGATGTTTTGTAGTGTTGCACCGGCAAAGCTCACTTGTACGTAAGCACCAAATTTAATAGGTTGTACGTCGTGCTTTAAGCCGTATGGGTCATCAACACGAACAACTAAATTGCTCATACGCGTCGCGTTGTCAACAACGCCTAGGTCACGGTCAATTTCGGCTTCACGAGTAAAGCTGTTTAAGCCTTTATTGATAATGGTCGCCTTTACGCCTTTTAAGCGTTTTGGCAAAAATACACTATCGAAACCAGCAATTGGTACAATGATTTCCGCACTTTCAATATTATTAATTTCAGCAACTTGGCTGCCTACATTAATGTATTGGCCGACACCAATTTCACGGCTGATCACCAGCGCATCGTAAGGTGCTTTTACCTCACAGCGAGCAAGGTCACGTTCGGCACGTTTTAATGCCGCTTGCGCTGATTTAACAGCAGCTTGCGCGCTTAAAACTTGAGGTTTACGTAGGAATAAGTCGGTGCGCTCACGTTCTGGGTAACGTCTTGCTTCATCCTCTGCCACTTTAGCTTGTGCTTGCTCTTCGATCAGTGCCGCTTGAGCACTAGCAAGTGACGCTTCAGCTTGTAGTACAGCTGCTTCGTAGTTGTCTTTTTCGATGGTAAATAACACTTCACCGCGAGCTACGATGCCACCCGCAACAAAGTTTGGGTGCCAGCTTGTAACTTCACCAGCCACTTGCGAGGCAAGTAAAGTACTTTCAAGAGGTTTCACTTCACCGTAACTGTTAATAATCACTTGATGATCATCACTTGCTACCGGCTCAACCTGTACTAAAGGACGCACATCAACTACATCCTTGTCTTTAGGCTCTTGAGCAATCGCGTTGATTGCCTTAAAACCAGCAACACCAACGATTAATGCAACAAACGGTAATATCCATTTTAATAAACTTGTGCGCATAACTTACACCTATAAAACTTTCACTGGCTCTATCATACCAAAGCTGACAGAAACATTAATGTGACATTTGTAAGGAACTGTTACAAAAACAGATAAATTGGCAACACAAAAACCAAAACTTATCTAAGAACAATTTGTTACAAACAAAAGTTACTTAATATCAAAAACTTACAAAATCACCTTCACGCTTGTTAACAAACAGTCTTTTATCAAGGGGTTAATTCATTAAACTTGATTGAGAAATAATTAAAGGAACGAGTTAACAATGAAAATAACAAACATTGCGCTGGCACTAAGCTTAGCGTTTGCCATGAATGGCCATGCCGCTGAAGCGAAAAAAGAAGAAAAGAAGCCAAAAACACTGGCTGAAATGATCAAAGATAAAAGCGAGTTTGCCGGTGTTTTCAGCATTTACCAAGATGCGAAAACCGGCGATAACTTAATGGTGATCGACCAATCTCAACTTGATACACCATTTGTGTATTTTGCTCACACTGTTGATGGTGTTACTGATGCAGGTCACTTCAGAGGGGCATACCGTGAGACAAAACTAATTGAGTTTCGTAAATATTTTGACCGCATTGATATTATAAGCAAAACACCACGCTATAAATTTGATGAAAACTCAGCCCTAGCACGCTCTGCCGATGCCAACATCAGCGAAGCTGTGCTTGCGAGTATTAAAATCGAAAAAGAAGAAGACGGTAAAATTGCTTTTAATGTTGATAAGCTCTTTTTAAGTGAAGCACTGCATAAAGTGTCACCTTGGGCGAACCCAAAAGATAAAAATGCCAGCAAGCGCTTTAAACTTGGTAAGTTAAACGACAAAAAATCGCGAATCGTTAAACAGCGCCCTTACCCAAATAACCTAGATGTTGTAGTGGATTATGTATTTTCTAATGCCAACCCAACAGTACGAGGTTCAAAAGCTGTAAGCGACCCTCGTAATGTTTCAATTAAAGTACAGCATTCATTTGTCGCGTTACCGAAAAATGATTATCAAGCTCGCCAAGATGACGCGCGTATTGGTTATTTCACTAACGAATTCGACAATATGACATCAGCAGATTGGGCACCTTATGAAGATGTCATCAAGCGCTGGGACTTACAAAAGAAAGACCCATCAGCTGCACTTTCAGAGCCAGTTAAACCGATTACTTGGTGGATTGAAAATACAACACCAGTTGAGTGGCGAGACACTATTCGTGATGCCGTGCTCACGTGGAATAGCTCATTTGAAAAAGCGGGCTTTAAAAACGCCATCGAAGTAAAAGTACAACCTGATGACGCTGATTGGGATGCGGGCGATATTAACTACAACGTATTACGTTGGACTGCATCACCACGCCCTCCATTTGGCGGTTATGGTCCTGCCCTTGCGAACCCATTAACCGGTGAAATATTAGGCTCTGACATCATGTTAGAGTACGTTTTCATGAAAAACCGTTGGATGTACGACACCTTATACACTCAAGGTGCAGCCACGCTTGAAACTAGCCAAAGCAGCACAGACTTACATTGCTCATTGGGTCACAGCATTCAAGAAAACATGCTACTTGCTAAAGGCTTAGGCACAGGTGCGAGCATTGAAGACAAAGAGATTTTACGCCAAGGCTTAACTCAGCTTGTTTTACACGAAGTGGGCCATACCCTTGGTCTTAACCACAATATGAAATCATCTATCCTGTGGGATGAAAAAGAAGTTCACGATAAGAGTAAAACGCAAGGTATCGTAACAGGATCAGTTATGGACTATGCACCAGCAAACATTGCCCCTATTGGCATGCAACAAGGTGATATCTTCCAAACAAAACCTGGCCCTTACGATGATTGGGCGATTGAGTACGGCTACAGCCAAGCATTGGCTGATAAAGCAGCTGAGCAGAAGCGCCTTGAAAAAATTCTCGCTCGCTCATCTGAGCATGCTTTAGCTTTTGGTAATGATGCTGATGATATGCGTGCCCCAGGCCGCCATATCGACCCACGTGTAATGATTGGTGATATGTCATCTAACCCTGCCGCATATGCTGATGATCGTATGGAACTTATCAATAAGCTGTTTACTGAACTTAAAGACAATGCCACGGTTAATGGTGAGTCATACCAGCAGCTAGTTACCTCAGCGAACATTTTATTTAGAAGCTACAGAACACAAGCAGGCGTGGTATCTCGTCAAATTGGTGGTGTTTATGTAGAACGTAATGTGGTGGGCGATGACAAAAATGGGGCACCATTTACGCCAGTGCCACTTGAGCGCCAGCAACATGCAATGCAAGTATTAGCCGACAAAGTATTCTCGCCAAATGTGCTTGCTAGCATGCAGCCACTGTATAACTACCTGCTACAGCAGCGTCGTGGTTTTAATCATTATGGTAAGAACGAAGACCCTAAACCACATGGCATGATTTTAGGTATGCAAAAGCTGGTACTTGCTCAGTTGTTACACCCAGCGGTCATGCTGCGTATTTCAGATAGTGCGATGTATGGCAACGAGTATTCACTTAACCAATTTATGAATGACTTAACAGCAAGCATTTTTGTAGACAGCAAAAAAGCAAATAGCCTAAGTCACAATCTACAAGTTGAATATGTGAATCAGCTAATCGCGATTGCTGGTTTAGGTAAAGCCAGCAAGCACGATAACCTAGCCAAAGCAGCTGCACTTTATCAGTTAAATCAAATTGCTGATATGAGCGTACCATGGGGTGCAGACACCGCAGCTAAAGCACATAAGCAATATATCGATCGCTTAATTAGTAAAGCCCTTGAAGCATAAGTAAAACAACACAAAAAAGGCTGCCAATTGGCAGCCTTTTGTTTTTTAGTTTAAGCCATTGCAGGGCGCGATTTATAATACTGAATACACCCTAGTTGTGCGGCATTAGTCAGTAGAATCATTACAAAGGTCAGAATGTGAGACACACTCGGTGTCGCCATAGCAAGTTCGGCAGCGAGGCCGCAGCTTCCAGCAACAAACTGTAGGCTAAAGTAGCGCGCACTTAAATTACTAATATCACCACTTTTAATGGTTTTATAAGTCTGCGGCATAACACGAATAGAGCTCATGACTAAACCTACATAGGTTAGCCAGTTAAGCACCGTTGCTGTTTCATAATGAGGGTTAAGCAACAAACCAAAAGGCACGACCGACATGGCTAATAACCCAGCTAGCTGCATGCGTTGCTTTCGCGCAGCGTTGTAACGAACAAAGTAGTAAAGAATCACACCACTTAGCATGCCGGTAACAACAAACGGCAAAACCATGTAAAAACGCTGAAAAAACAGGTTAAAGGTGATGAAATATAAACTTTGCGCGACACCAAAGCTCATCATTAACAGCGAAACGCCCGACACACTGCGATTTTTACGGATCTTATTTAAAAGCGGATAAAAGCTAAACGCTAAAATAAAGCATGAAATAATCGGCAAAAAGTGCGCCAAAACAGACCTCTCTCGTTACAATTTAGTTAATAAGTTAGCAGTTTATAAATTACCCATAAAATTACAGTAAACACCTGTTTTTAAAGCAATTTAAAAGAGCGCGGCATTGTAATGAGAGCGCTTTAGAATGCAATAAAGAATAAAAAATAAACAACAGTCTATTGGCAAGATATCCGTACAAGCTGTTTACAGCTGATGACACTAACGACTAACTTGAATAATTAATGTGATCTGGGTACATTGATTAAATAGTGCTCAGGAGGGTTAGGCCATGAAGTCAATATTATATGCGCTTGTTTTAAGTACTTTTTTAGTTGGATGCAAGAGTACAAAACAACAAGCAACGCCACCACCGAGTGTGGCCAGCTTACTCAATGCAGCACACTTTAAACACGTTGAACTTAGCGACCCAGAGCTCTTTACGCTCCCTGCAGATGAGCAAAAACGTTTTCTTAATTATTTTACCAAACGTCAAGGTGGTGATTTAAGGGATGACCAAATCCTATATCACTATTTAGAAAATAAGCTCACCAATTTTAATTACTTTAGCGCCACACTCAATGCCCAGCAGACTCTTCAAGGTCATCAAGGTAACTGTATTAGCTTAGCAATTTTAACCCATGCTTATGCTCAACTAGCAGGACTTCAAACAGGCTTTCAAGCGGTCTCCAGTGAGCCTGTTTATAGCAAACAAAATAACATCGTGTATGTATCGGGCCATTTTCGCACCAAAGTCTACGCCCCTTTAAATGAGGACGATAATTACTTGGTGCCGCCAGGCACAGTAATCGATTACTTTCCTGCTCGTGGTAGTTTTTACTCTGGTCGCGCTGAATTAAAAGACTTAATTAGCCGTTATTACAGTAATTTAGCTGCAAAAGCACTGGCCTTGAAACAATTCGACTTAAGCTATAGTTATATATTAAAAGCCAATGAATACACCCCAAATGCAGTAGCACTTTATAATCTAGCTGCCGTTTTACATCGCCAAGCGGATGATTTAGCTGGAGCAAAACATATTTATCAAACAGCAATACAGCATGGCTTTAGCGATACAAATTTACTACATAATTACGCAGTGCTGGCCGAGCAACTGAATGATCAAGTTTTGGCAGAGCAGCTCAATTCACAGTTGGCGATGCTAGAGCAGGATCCATTCGAGTTACTGGCAACGGCAATTAACGCCCGTAACAATGGCAAGCTTCTCAAGGCAAAGCAACAACTTGAAGATGCTATTGCATTAGCCCCTTATTTATCTGAACCCTATATCGAATTAGCGATTATTAGTTTTCAGCAAGGTAATGAAAAAAGCACTAAGGAGTGGCTAGAAAAAGCCATTGAGATAGAAAATAAAGACGAAAAACTGGCGCTATATCACGCCAAGCTTTTCGCCTTAAAAGACCAACACTAGGCTATAACGAGTAATAGAAGCTTAGCCAAGCCCGTAAATCATTTTCAAAGTCGTCGCCTTCTACCCGGGCGACGCCAAAATCAAGGTTTACATCGTTCAAACCAGCGGGCCCCATACCAAAGCTAAAGTCACCTTGCCACTTGAGACCATAACTTTGTGCATAGACTCGGTTATCAACTTGATGTTGCTGATAATAAAGCCAAGGTAATGAATCTTTGTAACTAATGCCCCCGCCATACCCTTTATAGCGGTTACCTACTTGACTAATAAACGGCAACTCTGGGGCAACAACAAAGCCGCTTTGCGTGTCATTATTAATTAAGTTTGACTCATAACCACCAAGCGAAAGGGTACTGTCATCGCGATATTGCTGTGCAAAATTAACATAAACAGGAATATCAAAAGCATAACCGCTCAATACGGTGGCAAAGTTATAGCCCTGCCAATTATTCGAGTCGGCATCACCGGATAGCCACTGGGCACTCACAGACTGAGAAAAACCATATCGCTGTCTATCATGTTGCCATTTTTGCTCAAGTCCAAGGGTTAACCATTGATCATCCCCCTTACTAAAATCACTGTAGTTATAGCTCAAACTCGGTGTAATTCTAAGCTGCTGAAACTGCAATGGGTAACTCATGGCTAAATGCGCCCCAGTGTTACTTATCTTCACCGGTATTTGTGAATGGTACTGTTTTGCCGATTCAAGGTCGTAATCAAATAACAGCGCTTTAAATTTTAAATCAAACGCTGAGTACTTAGCGGCCGCGAACACCCCTTCTAATGCTTTGTCATGTAAATCAGCACTGTAGCCTGCTTGTAAATCAAGCTGCTTTAAAAAGTCGTTACTTTTGACCCCTAGGGTTAGCAGTGAAGATGAGGCTGAATAATACTGAGATGCCAGCGAAAAAGTCGGCTTTTGCTGCCAAATATCATAATCGGCTGGCTCAGTTGGGCTTTGCGGGTAGATTTTCGCCTCAGGTAATACTTCGCTCGTTACCTGACCTCGTGGTGGCGCCGCACTTTTAGCAAATTCAACAACCTCTAATCCTTGTGGTTGCTCAGCAAAATGCTTGATATTCGGCCCTTCTGCAGTGATCGATAAATACAAAAGTTCACCATTATTCATTGCCATTGGATGTGCAACAGCTTCTTGACCTTGCGTTAATTGGCGTAGTGAATTGCTTTGTAGATCATAATGATATAAATCGAGAGCGGTATTTTTACCGGCAACAAAATAAAGCCCTTTGCCATTGGCTTGCCAATTAGGTTGTGACACATACTGATAGCCCTCTGGCATTGGTACAGTAAGTGATTTTTGGGATCTTAAATCTTGTATATACAACTGCCAATTAGCATTCAATGTCGCTTTTAAATAGGCAAGTTGCGTTTTATTAGGGCTTAGTGATGGATAGTCATAAACCGTTTCTAGGCTTTTCTCAAATAAAGGCGTAGCGACACCCGTATTGAGGTCAAGGCGCACTAGCTCCGAGAAACCATGCTTCGTTTGCTCAGCATAAACCGTTTGCCCGTTATCACTGATACTAAAGCGGCGCAGCCCTGCATGATGGCTTAATGCAGTTACTTTACCTGTATCAATATCATAGCGGTATAGATCAGAAATACCTTGAATTGAGCCTTTAGCAACAGTTGTTGTGGCAGTGAAAAACAATGTATTTTCGTCTAACCACTGCGGGTTTTTTATACCCTGCCTATTAATTTGGTGAAGCACATGTTTTTGCTTTCGTTTAAATACACTGGGGGCTTTATCTGCAATATCAGCAGGGTCATCATCGAGTAACGCTTGTTGCTGCTTCGCAAAATCATCAGCAGCCTGTTGATTGTCATCAGTGCTATAAATGACTAAACGGGTTTCGTCATCTTTGTTGCGCTCGACAATGGCAAGCTTACTGTTATCTAAACTTAAAACAGGGTTCGAAGCGTATAGATCAAGCTCCAACCAAAGCTTACTTGTAAGTGTTTGCTCACTTACCTCTTTAGCCATTGCTTTATAAGTATATTCTGCAATAAAACGGCGGTAGAGGCGTTCAGGTGAATCACCAAATACTCCGCTAAAGGCCTCATTAAAATCACGCGCTTTAACCGCTTGCATGCGCGTCCAAACTGCATCAAGGGTTTGCGCTGAATAGTTCTCTTCCAGCCAAGCAAGAAAACGAGATCCCATTAAATACGCCATTGAGCCAGCTAAATAGCCCCCTTCGGTACTACTTAATTGGCTATATTGTGGCAATGCACCTTGCTGGGCAAATTCAACCAGTATTGCCTCTGAAAGGTTATCGTATAAACGACCCCGCCCTGTCATTTTCGACTCAAGTAAGGTTGCATACCCTTCAGCAGCCCAGCGCGGCATTTCGCCTTCAACTAAGTCGTAAATATCCCAACTATTACGAATAGCTTGGCGCACGTCACTTCGAGTAGGCTGAGCAAGGTGCACCAGATGAATATATTCGTGCAAAATTAATAACTGCTGCCAACCATCGGTGTTAGAAATCACCGTATCGGATTGTGGAGGCGTGGTAAACAAAGCCATTAGAGGTTTGTTAGTCACCGGCAAAGCAAAGCCATTGGAGGCGTTAAATGGGTCAAAAACCAGAACATCGACCACTTCATCAAGAGCACGGTTTTGCTGTTTTAGTACCTTATCGCGAACAATTTCAAGCTCTGTTGCCGCTGAACGGGCCCATTGCTGATTCTCAGTACTAAAATGCACATTAAAGTGCTCGGTATGAATAGTTTGCCAAGTCTCTTGGCTTGAAGCGTGGCTAGCAGCAAGTAGTGCCACAGTTAACAGGGCTTTTTTCATCACAATCCTTGATTAGCAAGTTGCTTAATTTAAGAATTAGTATGCGATGCTTTTTTAAAAGGCTGAAGTTAAAAAGTGTAAGAAATTACTCGATTTTAATTGGGCGAACCAAGCCTAGTAATTGATAAATAATAAAAATAGTCACGGCAAACATCAGGCTACTTCTTAATGCACCGAGTCCCGCAATGACTAAAGCTGCGGTTACGAGTAAAGCAATTGCTGTAACGGCAACACTCACACATAAGCCCTTACACTCCTGCTGCGAACGTGCATAACAAAGTAAAGCAACAACACCTGAAATAGCTAGAATAGGTAGTAAATAAATCATTGCGCACCCGTGATTATTGACGTTGCGCTAGTATACCTCAATATTAAAACGAATCAATGGTATTGAGAATTATTTTCATTTAAAACCAGTTCCGCTCAACGCCTTCTATTTCATGTAGGGCGAAATCAGCAAACTGCTCAGCCAGTTCCGCTTTTAAGTAAGGCATTGATACATAACCAGAAGCCAGTTGTATATACAAGCTTTTAAGCTGTGATCGGCGCATTAAATAAGTGCTTATTGTGGTGACGCTTTGTGCTTTATAGATTTCAAAAACACGATACTGCACACCTAGCATGCCGGTTTTAAATACGGCAAAAAAACGGCCGTCATGTTGATACATAGCCAAACCCGTTTTTTGATAATTCAAAAACACACCGATCATCAAAACTAAGCCCACGACAATGCTCCACAGCATCGTAGCAGTATCAAATAAGGCGTTGAAAATTAAAGCAGAGAATACAGTAGGTAGGATCACATAGAAAAACGTATTTTTATAAAGTAAAGCTCGCTCAGGCTTAATAAAGTTAAGCTCTGTTAAATCAACAAACCATGGAAATAACCAGCCACACACGGCTTGCACTTGCTCTTTAGTGATTACTGGCATCACTAACGTTTGTTTATTTTTATGTGCCGCAACCCCAGCAGCCATACCACCACTACTCACTTGTGGGCAAATTAAGGTATAGCGATTAAGGAGCCTAGCAATAATATTTTGTTTGATTTGCACACTTTGAATTTTCGACACGCTGATCGAGAGTTGCTGGCGCTCAAATAAACCTGCCACACGCTTAAACTTATCGTCCTGAAAATACAGCTGAAAGTTAAAAAAGCGCACTAAGGCCATGACAACAGAAAGTAAAATGGCACATAAAACAATGGCAACAACCATAATTAACACAGCGATTGCAGCTGCGCTGCCAACAAAAGCAGCTTGCTCATTCAGTATGGCCTCTAGGCGGTTTATGATAGTTTTTTCGAGGTACTCAAAAATCACATTCATAAATGGAGCAAGTGCGGCCAATGCCAATATTGCCATGTTCGACATCAAACCAAACTTAGCAATTTCAGCATTGCTGATCGTTAAGGTTTTCGGCGTATCTGCTGCTTCGCTCTGCTCAACAGGTAGCTGCTCTTGCTGTTGTAACTGAGCCTTAAATTCCATAACTTGTTCACGAACTTGCTCAGCATAGCTAAGCTTTACTCCCGGGATAACAGCTTCTTGAGCACTACTACCGGCAGCATCGAAAATACAATTAACCAAATTAACCGGCTGAAAATAAAAAGGCTCGGCAATGTTTACGTTCTGTACTCGAGCAAATTTTAGGGTTAGCCGCTCTTTTTTGAATACCCCTTTATTGAGCAGTATTTCGTGACCATCTGTTATGCGGTATTTAAAATTACGATAATAAGCAAAGGCATACAGCACTAAAACTAAAGAGGCTACGGCAACAGCTATTTGCCCCCAAAACAGCTTTTGCTCAACTTGCGTAACAAATAACACCAAAATTGGCAGTAAATTAAGTAGCCCATCTTTTATGAAACGCAGTGCAAAGTGAACAATAAAATACAGTAGCGCCCATGGCGACACGCGTTGCCATTGTTGATCACTCATCGGCAAGCTCATTTTCTTGAGTTGCTGCATTATCACCATAACTTTGCACGAACTGGCGAACATCATTGCATTGTTCGTCAGTTAACCCACTGATATGTAAATCAGCACTCATGCCACCCGCACTGTAAAGCCTGAGTGTTGCGAGTCCTAACTTTCGCTCAATTGGGCCGCGATGAATTTCGGTGTGTTGCACGCGAGAAATAGGCAATAAAGTGATTTGTTGCCAAATTAAACCTCGCTTAAAGGCAATATCATGCTCTCTTACTGCCACCCCTTTAGCGCGAACGCTGTAAAGGTTGAAAACCATCGACAGTATTACCAACAATGGCAAAACCAAAAGCCAAGGTGTAGTAATGGCTTCGCTAATGGCTGGATTAAAGTGCCGTACTGCAATGATCACGGCCATTAAAGGCACGTAAAATAACAACCAATTTAGTTGTACATGCCATATCGCATTATCAGCAAGTGGTTGGAATTGAATCGTTTGATGCTTTGGAAGGGTTTCTATTTGTTGATTACTAAACACGGTAATTCCTTGTAAAGGCCAGCGGTGCCGGCCTTACGTGCTAAATTATACCCAGCGTAGTTTTGTTGCAAGTGTGTGGCTTGCTCCTGGTGCAAGTTCAACACTATCATCAAGGACATTAGCCGCTTCTAAGCACAGCATGACGTGGTATTCGTCATCCGCAAAATTAGAAAGACGTTTTGATTTATCAATCCATGGGTTCCAAAGTACACAGGATGTTGAATTTTCGCGACCTACTTCAATAATGCCATCAGGTGTAATGATACGTTGAGTGTCTTTTGCTTCGGTGTAAACCATGTCTGTTTCACGTGCAAACGACACTAACTCATTTTGCTCAAATGGACCTTCAGCAAATTCAATGTATTTGGCGCCTTGTAGACCATCTACTTTTGTTTCTTCAATTGCTGGTGTTGGGAAGTACGTGTGCAGTGCTTGAGTAAACTGTACAGTTTGGTTATCTAAGTTCGTGGTTGTTAAACGCATCTCTAAGCTAGAGGTTAAAATAAACTCAGCCAATAACTTAGTTTTATAAGGCCAATACTTTTCATCAACTTGCGTCATCGGCAAAGACAAGCTGATATAAATAGAATCGTCTTGTTCTTTCACTTCTTCTGCGCGCCATAAACTTGTGCGAGCAACACCATGAGCTGGCCAGCCTTCATGTTGGCTTACTCCGAACCATGGCCAACAAATCGGAATACCGCCTCGCACACCTTTGCCTTCTTGGTAATCTTCTAATTCTGAGACCCATAATAGTGGCTTTTTATCGGTTGGCGTGAACTCAGTGATCTGCGCACCTTGCAGAAAAATAGTTGCGCTACAAAACTCACTAGCAACTTTAATAAATTCAAGCCCGGTTTCACTTTGCTCAATCGTAACTGATGGCGATAACTTCATAATTCGTCCCATTTAATGAAAGAAAAATCCACCTTACCCAATGCAGTGGCTTTTAGTAAATAATATTTAGTTATTTGTATAAATTGTTTTACTACAAAGTGATGGTGTCACCTCGTAGTTGCATTTTAAGTGTTAACAACAATTACTCCATCTAAATTTTAACTTTTGCTTTTTAATTTCTGCTCTAATTATTTTAAAAGCACAAAAACAACCTTTATGGCCATAAATTATAAGCAATATAGTCATTATTTATTTGAACTCAATTTATTAGATGTGTAAAATTTTTTGATTGCGGTTGCTCCACGCCGCCTTATTTAAGAGACAGAAACATGCAAAAGTATGACGAGCTACTAGTGTCGCTGCGTAAAGTGATCAGAGCCATCGACCTTCATTCAAAACAGCTCAATAAAACCTCTGGCTTAACAGGCCCACAATTACTGATTATGAACGAGGTTGCACAAACCGATGGCATAACCGCTAGTCGCATTGCACAAAATGTAAATCTAAGCCCAGCGACGGTTACTAATATCTTAGACCGTATAGAAAATCGTAACCTGATCACTCGTGTACGTAGCCAATTAGATAAACGCCGAGTTAGTTTGCATCTCACAGAAGCGGGTAAACAGCTACTAGATCAAGCACCTCAGCCTCTGCAAGAACACTTCATTGAAAAGTTCTCAGCACTCGATGAGTGGGAGCAAAGCTTACTACTTTCATCAATGCAACGTATTGCCGCAATGATGGATGCAGATCAGCTTGATGCTTCACCTCTGCTTGAAGTTGGCGCAATCACCAAGACATTAGAACCACAGTAAAAATTAAAACTGATTGATTAATATTAATTTTCTGTGTCGAGTCTTGGGTTCAGCATGATTATCAACTATGCTTGGTAGTACCCATTCCAACACTAGCGAAAATTCATGCTTAAACTATCAAAGTTAGCCCTCGCAATAGCCTTGGGCACAACTTCAAGTCTTAGTCAGGCATCTGAAATTGATGACCTTCAAAAGCAGCTGCAATTGCTGAAACAGCAAATGCAACAACTGCAAAGCAAACTTGATGCTGCCGAAGAAAAATCGCAGCAACAAGCCGAAAAACAAGCGCAGATTGATGCACAAGTAGCAAAACAGCAAAAGCAACTTGAGCAACAAACAGCAGCTGTTGAAGCTCCTAAAAAAGAATCTGGCATTAAGGTCGGGGGTGCAGTACGTACCAACTTCAGCCATACATCTTATAACGATGGTAATAAAAACCGCGGTGGTGACTTCGATTTTGACATCTTCAGGCTAAATTTTGCAGGCGATGTCGGTGATGTACAGCTTAACGCTGAGATCCGTTTTTTCGATTACATGACTGCAGTTAAGTATGCTTATGCCGCCTATGATTTTGCCGAAGACTGGCAAGTCCAGGCAGGTATTACCAAAGTGCCTTTTGGTAACTGGCCTTATAATTCACACAACTACTTCTTTGGCACCACTTACTATATTGGTCTTGAAGATGACCACGATCTGGGTGTGCTATTCAAGCGCAAAATTGCTGACAACTGGCAAATTGATCTTGGCTTTTTCAAAAATGATGAGCTAGGTGGTGTTGATGGTTACGTAAGCGACAGAAGCGACCGCTACTCATATGATGTTGTTGGTTTCCGCTCAGCTGATGATGGTATCTATGCCGAACCAACCAATGCGATTGGTGAGTACAACACCTTCTCTGGTCGTTATGGTTATCACTTTGAGCATGATGGCGGCACTACCGAGTTAGGTGTTTCTGCGTTATCGGGTGGCTTGCATGACGGTGAAGATAAAGCCGGCGATTACTACGCTTGGGCTGTGCACTTAAACAGTACTATTGGTCCATGGAATTTCCAGCTCCAGCATGGTGAGTATAACTACGATATCGACAACGTCGACCGTATGGCCGTGGGTGCTTATGCGTTTTACGATAGTATTGCCGCAGAAGCGACCATGACTAATGCTAATATCGCTTACAGCCTGCCTGTAGAGTGGGGCCCGGTAACAAACCTGCAGTTTTATAATGACTACGGCATCATTTATGACAAGTCAGATAACAGCGAAGATACATGGATGAATGTAACTGGTGTATCTGTTGCCGCAGGTGGCTTATTCACTTACTTTGATTTTGTACAAGCGAAAAACCAGCCATTTGTTGGTGGTTCAATCGCTGGCGACAGCGACGAGACTGAAACCCGCTTCAATATCAATATAGGTTATTACTTCTAAGATACGCTTAATTAAGTGAAAGCAAGGAGCTGGCCTCCTTGCTTTTTTATTTACTCGAAACCACACTACAACCTCACGCTACCCTTAACGTTCATTCATTACTAGCAAACTTCTTACTTCACTCCCAAGTAGTCCACTATGCTTAAGGCTAAGGTCCGATCTGTACCTTTAGTAAAAACATTTTCTAGCTATACAAATGAAAATCATTATTATATAGCACCATTCTAAGCCCGATTTATTGTTAAAAGCTGTATAGCAGCTTTGCTTGATTATCACTTAGAAATTATGGGTATAACCCTATGACAACATCAACTACCCCGTGCATTTACTCTAAAGACGTTGCTGAGGAACATATTCATGCCAATACTCGAGCTACTTTCTCGAGCTGAAAAGCTAAAACAAGCGATAAGCATCATAACCGATGATATTGATCATCATTTATTAGCGCTAGCGCCTAGTGCTGATTTAGATAACTATAAAAAGTTTTTAACCTTACAGTATGCTTACCAGTTAGAATTAAAAGGCCTCTACGAGCATGCTGGTTTACATCAATATATAGATAACTTACATGATCGTACGCGATTATCTTTAATCAAGCAGGACTTAGACGATTTAAAGCACCCATTACCAAATCATCAACAGTACCCCTGCCGCTTTCAAAATGCCGACTTTGCCTATGTACTTGGTTGGCTGTATGTAATTGAAGGAGCGCAATTTTCTGCAGCTACATTAGGCAAACAGGTAGAAGCTGAGCTAAAGTTAAATAATCAACGTGGTGCACGCTACCTTGCTAAAGCAAGTGAATACTCTAAAGACTGTCAACTAAATCATCTTATTGATAACCTTGAGCTCTGTGAACAGCAACAAGCCACCTTGATAGAGGGTGCCGAGCAAGCACTGCAACGATTTAAGTTTTATCAGGCCCAACTTTATTGATGAATGTGAGAGCGGCGTTTACCGCCTATAAAAATGGCTGCTATCAGTTACTCGGATTATTGATGGTGGGTTTAGGTATCATAGGTATTGCATTACCTGTGATGCCGACGACTATCTTTTTTATACTAGCATTGGCGTGCTTTACCCGCTCATCACCCAAGCTTTCTGCCTGGCTGCTAAACCACCCCAGATACGGCCAACCGTTAAGGTTTTGGCAAGAGCATAAGGTTGTCCCTACCCGTGCTAAGTTATTAGCAGGTTTTGGTATGGCTATCGGATATGCTTTTTTACTACTAAGTGCCGCGCCAATTTGGGTGATGTATTTAGTAGCAGTGATTGAATTGAGCGTATTAGCCTATTTAATTAACCGCCCATCTGAGCCAAATAAACCAACCCTAATTCAAGTTAATATAACCACACAGATGCGCTTGATGTTGCTTGCTTGTTTTCTCAGTTCGCAACTAGCAGTTATGGCTTACCTCGCTATTCATTTCTAGCACAAAGAAATGTAAAGAACGTAAACCTGCTTGTTATCAGTAATACAAATCATTATCATATTTGTATCTTTAACGAATAAACCGCATTATGTTCTCATTTAACAAACGCAGCTTTTATAGCGTTAGCCGCGCCTTACACATATACCTTTCAACGGCCTTATTCTTTTTGCTTATTTTATTTTGTGTCAGTGGCATCATTCTTAACCACGTTAGTTGGCTCGAAAATGATAAACATAATGGTCAGAACCAACTACTTGTTTCTGCAGAGCTATTCGAAAAAGCACAAGCAAACCTCGACACATTACCAAGCCTTTACCCTGAAATAGAGCAATACATGCAACAGCAGTTTTCACTCAGCAATGTAAAGAGTATTGAGTGGGAAAAAGAAGATGCCTTGGTAATGCTCGACTACCCGCTTCCGGCTGGCTTTGCCTATGCCGAAATCGATTTTCAAACCGGTGAACTTAATATTGATTATCAAACTGGTGGCTTTATGAGTCTGATTGGTGACTTACACAAGGGCCGCCATACAGGCGAAGCATGGAGCTGGGTGATTGATATCTCAGCTGTTTTGATGATTCTGTTTGCTATTACCGGATTATTTATTCTCTTTCAAAACCGTAAAAAACGTGCCGCAGGCCTTTGGTTAACGCTGCTTGGTGTTGCCACGCCTTTGGTTATTTATCTAGTTTGGGTGCCTCAACTTAAAGGAGTATCTTAATGAAAAAAGCCCACTTACTCGTTGCTCTACTAATTGGCTGTTTATTCAGCCCACTGAGCTTTGCAAAAGATCCCAACCTAACCGTTGAATTTACCTTACCTGAGCTAGATGTTTCTCCATATCATCGCCCTTACGTGGCGTTATGGCTAGAAACACCTGAACGTAAACACGTTACCACTATTGCACTTTGGGTCGAAAAAGCTGAATGGTTTAAAGACTTACGTCAGTGGTGGCGAAAAGCAGGTCGTAGCAACGACAGCTTTGATGGTGTAACAGGTGCAACAAAACGCCCAGGCACTTACACCATTGAGTGGCAAGGTAAAGATTTAAAGGGGAACCCAGTTAAACCTGGTAGCTACCTACTAAATGTTGAAGTTGTACGTGAAGAAGGTGGCCGAGATTACACCCGCGTTGAAATCGACTTAACGAAAGACGGCAAAGTCACAATTAAAGGCGAAAAAGAGTTCGCGACTAGCTTTGTTACCATTACCAGTAATTAAGGACAAACAATGAAATTAAAATTATTAAAAACGGCGCTGATCGGCGCCGTGACCTTCACAGCAATTGCATCTGGCTATGCACAAGCACATGCCCGTTGGTTAATGCCATCTCACACTTCTTTATCTGGTGAGAAAACTCACTATGTGATGATCGATGCCAGTATTTCTAATGAGTTATTTAGCCCAGATAAAGCATACCGCCCAAAACAAAAAGGCGCAGAGTATGACGACAACTTATTAATTGCCCTAGCTCCAAATGGCAAGCCGGTTGAAGAAACGATTCGTGCATACTATTTAAAACGCAAAAACTCAGCGGCAGTGAGCTTAACGCAAGACGGTACTTACCATATTGCTATGCAGCAAAAGCCAATGCTAATGACTTTCTATAAAGATAAAGACGGCAATCGCGGCCGTGTTTTCGCAGGTAAAAAAGAAGCAGACCTACCAGCAGGCGCAACCGACGTGCGCACTGTAAAATCAATCGCAACTGTTGATACTTTTGTTAGCCGTAATGGTACTTCTAAGCCAACATTGCTTGGTCAGGGCTTAGAAATTTCAGGCCCTACTCACCCGAACGATCTATTTGCTGGTGAAGAAGCTAAGTTCCAATTACTAATGGATGGCAAACCAGCTGCTGACGTTGAGCTTGCTATTGTTCGTGGTAGTGCTCGCTACCGTAATGAGCGTGACGAAGTTAAAGTAACAACCGATAAAAAAGGTTTCTTTACTGTGACATTCGCTCACGCCGATATGTATTTGATTGAAGCATCTGTTGATCAAAAACCAGCAGAAGCAGATATCGATAACGTTCGTTACTCATTATTCACAACGCTTGAAGTAGCGCCTGAATAATGTGCTGATTAGGCCTTAGCAAAGGCCTAATTCGACTTTCGAGGAAGGCTGTAGTCAACCGTGTGATCGCAGCTACCGTCTTTCTCGCAATCATTTACCCCATCACCATCGACATCCCAGCTTGGGTGCATGCCTTTTAATGTATTTTTTAATACCGTGATATCGGCTGTAAATTCACTTTGCTCATCACGGCGCGCAGCATTGCGCATTAGAAACACTCGAATCACATAATCGCCATTATCAGGAATTTTAACCTCGGCATGATCACCTTTTGCCGGGCCAACAAACAAAGCAGTTGGGTTGCCTTTTGGTAAAATATTAAAGTAGTTGCTTAAATTTGATGGAGAAAAATCAACCTTTAAAGTAGTGCCTTTATTAAGGTTAATTTGATATTCCAGCATCTCATAACCTTTAATTGTGTCTTTAACTTGCCAGCTTTGCTGCACCGCAATATCTGAAGCTAGCAACTCATAATGACGACTATTTGGTAAATTTTGTTCGGCAAACACTAAGCTACTTGTAGCCACCGAAAAACAAAACCCTATTAATAACAACAACTTCATATTCAACCTCCTTTTAAATTCTTTTTTAAAGAATGATAAACACTAATTATACAATTTTTAATTCTTTTAAAGTGAACTTATAGTTACTCCATCGCAGACACACTGCTTAACTAAACAGGATACCTACTATGAAACTTTTTACTTTAATCTCAGCTCAACCACACTTACAAAATATTAGCACTTTATTGGCACGTATTGGTTTATCGGCCATCTTTTTACTAACCGGCTTTAGCAAAATAGAATTCTTTGATGCAACAGCACAGTACATGGCATCAGTAGGTTTACCAGAGTTCTTACTGCCGTTTGTAATTGCCTTTGAAATTGTTGGCGGATTATTTATTTTACTGGGCTTTTTAACACAACTAACCGCTGTCGCTTTTGCTGGTTTCAGCCTAGTTAGTGCTTTGTTATTCCACTTTCAGCTTGATGATCAAATGCAATTTTTAATGTTCTACAAAAACATTGCAATGGCAGGCGGCTTTTTAGCATTAGCCAGTGTTGGTGCAGGCAAAATCAGCCTAGATCAACTAGTGTTAAAACGTAGTCAGGCATAATATTTATCCCAGCCAATAACCTAGGTTATTGGCTGAATTTGTTTTTAAGAGGGCGCGAATATGGCAACGTTATTAACAGCAACCAGCCATGATATTGGTGGGCTCGATGTAAAACGCATCTTGCCTCATTTTGACAAAAAAATGGTTGGCCCATTTATCTTTTTTGACCACATGGGGCCAAATCACTTTCCTCGCGGTGAAGGCATAAATGTGAGGCCTCACCCTCATATTGGCCTATCAACGCTCACTTATTTATTTACTGGCAGTATTTACCATCGCGATTCGCTAGGTAATAGCCTGCAAATAGAACCCGGCGATGTTAACTGGATGACCGCAGGTCGCGGTATAGTGCACTCAGAAAGAGAAAGCCTTGAAGTGCGGGCGAGCGAGCACGACATTAATGGTCTGCAATGCTGGGTTGCTTTACCTGAGAGCATGACCGAAATAGCACCACGCTTTGAGCATATCAAAAAACAGCAGCTGCCTGAGAGAATCGAAAAAGGCGTGCTGATGCGACTCATTGTCGGTGATGCCTATGGCTTAAGCTCACCGGTGAAAAACTACTCACCGATGTTTTATGTCGATACAGTAGCAGAGCAAGGTAGCCATATTACTAAACCGCATCCTCATCATGAAACCGCCGTGTATGTTATTTATGGTGAAATTAGTGTGGGTGATACTCGCTATACCCAAGGCGACTTTGTGCTACTTGATGACAGCGAACACGAAATAACGACACTGGTGCACAGCCGCTTTATTTTACTTGGTGGCAGTAAATTTAATAAAGTCCCGTATTTACATTGGAATTTTGTCGCTTACAGCAAAGAGCGCATCGAGCAAGCAAAACAAGATTGGCAAGCACAGCGCTTTGCTAAAATCCCCGGTGATGAGCTTGAGTATATTGAGTTGCCCTCACCTAAAAAGTAAACTTTTTCAGCATTTACAGGTACTATTAGGTAGTTAAGTAAGCAAAGGAACATCATGCTAAGAATTACGCTAGAACAGTGGCGCATGTTTCGTGCTGTTGTTGAATTTGGAGGCTTTAACCAAGCCTCACAAGGTATTCATAAAAGCCAGTCGAGTATTCATAATGCAGTAGGCAAAATTGAATCTGCACTCGATGTAAAGTTATTCAGCATTCAAGGCCGTAAAACCGTGCTCACTGAAGCCGGCGAAATGATGCTGCGCCGTGCTAATTACTTACTTGATGAGGCAGCTAAAGTTGAGGCCATTGGGCAAACCTTGGGTGAAGGTATCGAAAGTAAGTTACGCATTGCTGTTGATGCTATTTTCCCACAGCAACTGCTTTATAAAGTACTTAACGACACGTCATCGCAATACCCGCAACTGCGTATTGAGCTGCATGAATCTGTGCTAATGGGGGGCAATGAGCTGCTCGAAAACGATCAGGTTGATATTGCCATTACCGGCTTTCCAATTGCAGCAAACTTTCACGAAGAGTTATGTGATATCGAGTTTATTGCTGTAGCACACCCAGATCACCCCTTGCATGAGATAGAGCGTGAAATCACCCTCGAAGATTTAAAATCACACCGCCAAATTGTAGTTCGCGATTCAGCGAATAAGCACAAACAAGATGGTGGCTGGTTAGGTGCCGATCAACGCTGGACTGTTACTCATTTACGCACTTCAATTGATATGATCAGTAATGGACTGGGCTTTGCGTGGTTACCAAAAGTCGCGATAGAAAAACAACTTGCGGCAGGGCAAATGAAAGCACTTAATTTAACCCATAACAGCAGTCGCAGCGCTAAGTTACATTTACTCTTTAAAGACGGTGACAAACTGGGTCCTGCAGCACGCTCGTTTATTGGCGAGTTGCGTTATCAAGTAATGGAAAATCTATAGCTTCAAGGGCGTTTCAGCAATACCTTTAACGCCCGGCTCGAGAATAAACACGCCACCACTGTGAGGGTAATCAGCGAGCACTGAGTCTTCTAGCCCTACTGCCGCAGTTGTCACTGCCAGATGCGTGAGCTCTTCACCGACAAATGCGACACTCGTAACACGCGGTGCGGGTAAGCGAATAAACTGTACTTGCTCACCGTTTGGGGCAAAACGATACACGCCATAACCATTCCATGCAGCAACCCACAGATGATCTTCGCTATCAACTGTCATGCCATCAGGAAAACCCATATTGTCAGTAAAGCGAATAAACTCTTGTTTATCTGCAAGCTCGCCATGCTCATTCAGAGTGAAGCGGTAGATTATTTGTTTATCTGAGTCTGTAGAATATAGAAACTGGCCATTTTTACTTACCGCAGGCCCATTGCTAATGGTGTAGTCATGATCAACTACTGTCGGAGCCTGACCATGACCAAAACGGTATAACTTGCCACTATTGGTTTGCTCTTGAGAGTCCATTGAGCCAAAAAAGCCAAAGCCTTGGCGAGACGTTTTACCATCGTTTAAGCGGTTTTGTGAGGGTTCGTGATCAATTGAGTAAAGAAGTTCGCGGCTAAAGTCTTCACTATTGAGCTTATAAACGCCTTTGGCAAAGCCTGCGATTAATTCAGCTTGCTCGGTTTCCATCACCCAGCAAATCGGTTCTGGCATAGTAAACTGGCTAACTCGCATCGATTGACACTGCAAACGAAACAAACGCTGCCCTAAAATATCGACCCAAAATAAACAGTTATGTGCCTTAGCAAAATAGGCACCTTCGCCCAATTGGCATTGGCTAGAAATGATTACTTTAATGGTGTCATCGAGCATAGGCTTCATTACACAAACTGCTGAACTATTCTCATTCTATCTGTGTATGAAAATAAGTGCTAGACCAGATAAGCCAGCAACCAGTAAGATTATGCCGCGAATGGCCTTTTCATTGAGGTTATTGTTGATCACAAACGACAAGCCCCAGCCAATTAAAATAGCGGGTAAGCAGAAAAAGAACAGCTTCACATCGCCCATATCGGCAGAGCCTGTCAGCATCAATACAATAATGCCAAACAAGTTTATAAATACAAAAAAGGCACTCAGGTTTGCTTTAATTTTGTCTTTATCTTCAGCTTGATAGAGTAGCCCCATCGGCGCGCCACCGGCTGACGTTGTGGTACCTAAAAAGCCCGACGACATTGACGCAAGTAAGCTTGTAATGGTGGAAATTTTCGGTTTCATACCTATGATAGACAATGCCACCACTACCAAAATACTCACTCCTAGCAAGAGTTGATACTGCTTCGCATTGACATACCACATCACCACAGCAGCAAGGATAACTCCCACAGCACCACCAATAATGGAAATGCCTGTTTGTTTCATGTCTATCGCGCCGCGGTGTTTAATCATTAACACCGACGTTAAAAACAGCGCATTCAGAATCATTGGCCCAGGCACCAGCTCTGGCATCAGCCAGTAAAGTACAGGCACACATAGCATGCCTAAACCAAAGCCAATAACACTTTGCAGGCAAGCGCCAATAATCAGAATTAAATAAACAAGTACAAAGTCGGTCAAACTTTCTTACCACCTTCCTAAGTATGAGCTCTGTTGATTCTATAACCCATATTTTATTATTATAGTATCATTTGAATTATGTAAAAATTTTTATTGCAAGCTAGTTGTTTTGCGATTGTTTCGCAAAATTATGTCCAACCTGCATCCACTATCAATGATTGTGCTGTCATCATTCGGCTGTCATCAGCGGCCAAAAACAATGCCGCATTTACCACATGGTCTGGTTGAATTGTTTCGTTAATACACTGACTTAAACGAACATCTTCAATCATTTCTGGGGTTAGCCAATGAGTAATTTGGCGCTCTGTCATCACCCACCCCGGAACCAGTGAATTCACACGAATATTGTCTTTACCATATGAAGCAGCCAATGAACGGGTTAAACCTTCAATTCCTGCTTTAGCAGTTGTATAGGCTGGCATACCTGTTTGCTTAATGCGCCAGCTTACCGACCCCATATTGATAATGCTACCACCGCCTAAACGCTGCATGTGTTCAACCACAGCTTGCGATGAAAAGAAACATGGGCGCAAGTTAACGGCAAACTTATCTTCCCAATATTTCACATCCATATTTTCAGCGGCATGACGGGTGTCATCGGCTGCGTTATTAATTAACACACCTATGTCACCCTGTTGCTGACGAGTTTGCTCAATGGCCGCTTTTAAGGCTTCAACATCACGAATATCGCAATGGATAAACTGCGGGTCAAACTCATATTTGCCAGCTAATTTTGCGCATAACGCATCGCTTTGCTCAGTTGCAATATCAACAAAGGTGACTTTCGCGCCCTGCTCGCAGAACCGCGTTACCATTACTTCACCAATTCCCGATGCACCACCAGTAATAAACACACTCTTACCAGCAAGGCTTGGGTAAACTGTTTTTAGCTCGTTCGAATTTGGCATGATAACCTTTTGTTTTAAAGTAATTACAACGTCAAAAAGTGATACTTATTGAGCCGCTTCTTTTTCGGCGATTTCTTTTTCAATAAACGCCATTGCTTCATCAATCATGTACGTCATCATGTTTTTAGCACGCTCAGGGTCGCCGCTCGCAATCGCGTTATACACTTTAAAGTGCTCTTCAGCGATTGCCTTTTTATTGCCCTTAGCAGGTGTAGTATGCTGAATACTTACATGCAGAGCCGTGCTAATAAAATCACGTAATTGATAGAAAAAACGGTTACCACTGGCATGCAAAATAGCTGTATGGAAAGCAAGGTCTGGCTCATGCATTACGCCTTCTGGCTCTTCTGCTGCCGCTTGCATTTTATCGAGTGCCATTTTAATTTCTGCAATGGCTGCTTGGTCGCCTTTTCTTGCTGCAAGTGCTGCTGCTTGTGGCTCAATCGCCAAGCGCACTTGTAGAAATTCTTTAAGTACGTAAAGTGATGGGCTGCTTTCTAACAACCATTTTAATACGCTTGTGTCGTATAAGTTCCAGTTCTCCGCCGACTCAACACGAATACCTTGTCGTGGACGAGAAGAAATCAGTCCTTTTGCAGCAAGCATTTTCACTGCTTCACGAACAGCTGTGCGGCTAATACCATACACTTCACAAAGTTGTGCTTCGGTTGGTAGCCCCGTTTCAGTGTTATAATCACCAACAATAATTGCTTTACCAAGCTCATTGGTAACTTGTTGTGATAGGTTTAAATTTTCTAAACGCGCCATGTGTGTTCCTCAAAAGATCTGAGTAATATGATACATCTATAAAGCTATTCCGTCATCCTGGAAATAATTGATTAAAATCAATAACAAGCAAAAAACAACCTAATACAAGTGTCTATATTTCGAACAACATAGTCACCATTTCACCTACAGACTGTCACCTTATTTTAACAAATCTCTTTCACTCAGCTTATTTATAATATAATATTTTTATTCAACAACTAAAAAAGCAAAATTCTCTTTCAAAATTAGGTGGAACACACGATGGTCGAACTAAGTACCTTAGACTGGGCAGTGCTAGCAGGATTCTTCGTCCTGTTACTAGGCGTTGTCGTGATGTCTATGCGACAAAAAGAAGAAGACACCGCTGATTACTTTTTAGCGGGTCGTAATGCAAGTTGGTTAGTGATTGGTGCCTCTATTTTCGCATCGAACATTGGCTCGGAACATTTAGTGGGCCTTTCAGGTTCAGGTGCACAATCGGGTATGGCACTGGCTCACTGGGAGATGCAATCGTGGATCATTCTACTGCTCGGTTGGATTTTCGTACCTTTCTATTGGAGTAGTAAAGTCTACACCATGCCTGAATTCTTAGAGCGCCGCTTTAACTCTAAATCACGTACCTTCTTATCTGTTATCTCATTGATTAGTTATGTACTAACCAAGGTTGCGGTAACGGTTTATGCCGGCGGTATCGCATTTAAAACAATCTTAGGTATTGAGAGCATTTGGGGCATCGATTTCTTCTGGATTTCAGCTATTGGCCTTGTCGTTATCACCGGTATTTATACGGTACTTGGCGGTATGAAAGCCATTATGTGGACCTCGGTGTTGCAGACCCCTGTACTCATTATTGGCTCCTTAGTCATATTAGTTGTTGGTCTAGATAAAGTAGGTGGCTGGGCAGAAGTTGAGCGTATCAACGATGCTAATATGCACCTTATTCGCAGTGCTTCAGATGCTGAGTTCCCATGGCCTGGCATTGTATTTGGTTCATTCATTATTGGTTTTTGGTATTGGTGTACCGACCAATACATCGTACAACGTGTTTTATCTGCAAAAGGCATTAAAGAAGCGCGTCGCGGTACCATGTTTGCTGGTTACCTAAAATTACTTCCTGTATTTATCTTCTTAGTACCAGGCATGATTGCATACGCATTGAATGTTAAAGGTATTATTAGCTATGAAAGTGCTGACCAAGCTTTCCCAACTTTAGTTGCTGAGCTATTACCAGCCGGCGTTAAGGGGATTGTAATTGGTGGTTTAGTAGCAGCTCTTATGAGCTCTTTAGCATCATTATTTAACTCATCAGCAACCTTATTTACCATTGATTTCTATAAGAAATTTAAACCAGAATCATCTGAGAAGCACCTTCTGAAAGTAGGCCGTATTGCCACTATCGTGATTGTTGTATTAGGTCTTCTGTGGATACCCGTCATGAGCTTAATTGCCGATGTGCTTTATGAATATCTGCAAAGTGTGCAGTCTCTTATTGCACCAGGTATTGCTGCGGTATTTTTACTAGGTTTATGTAGTAAACGCATCACTCCAACAGCGGGTTTTGTGGGCTTAGTATCAGGTTTTGTGCTTGGTATGATCCGCTTAGTGTTACTGCCATTTAAAGATGATTTAACAGGTTCATCATTTGCGTGGATCACCACAATGAACTGGTTATATTACTGTATTCTGCTATTTGTCGTGGTCGTTGCGATTATGATTGTGGTGAGTATTTTCACCAAACAAGCAGACGAAGAACAATTGAAAGGTCTTACTTTCTCAAGCCTAGATAAAGCAACTATGAAAGAAGTAGCTGCCGGCTTAGATAAGTGGGATTACATTCATACCGCGGGTATTATTGGTATTACTGCCTTTATTTACTACCGCTTCTGGTAATCGTTCGTTCCCAAAGTTGTAGGGCGCCAATTGGCGCCCTTTTTTAATCAGCGAGTTCTGGTGAAAACACTGGAAAACCGTTTTTATCCCACGTAATAATGCGTGCTCGCGCATGGCGATTTGGGTCTGTAAGCGGTGAGCCTTTCAGCTCTTTATAGTCACGGCTGTGATAAATCATTAAATCGGTTACACCATCTTCAGCTTTTACAAAACTGTTATGCCCAGGGCCAAAACGACCTAGCTCAGCATTGGTGGTGAACACCGGCTCAGCCTTTTTATGCCAGCTAGCAGGGTCAAGTAAGTCAGCATTCACATCTGCCCATAGCAAGCCCATCGCATATCGATGATCGGTAGCACTGGCTGAATAAGTGACAAATATTTTATCGCCATGGGTGATGACTGCAGCACCTTCATTCACCTTATAGCCTTGCACTTCCCAATCAAGGGTTGGCTCAGTAATCGCGATAATGGGTTCTTTAATTGATGTTGGTGAGTCCATTTCAGCTAACCATAAAGCTGAGTTGTAAGTTGCAGGCTGGTTCTGCTGCGCCCAAATCATGTAGCGCTTACCCTTGTGCGTAAAACTTGTGGCATCAAGCGAAAAACTATCAAGGTGGCTAGTTACTTGCCCCATTTCTTGCCACTCACCTTGCATCGGATTAGCACTGTCGTTTTTAAGTGCATACATGCGAATACTGAACGGTTTTTCGATATCACCTGCGGCGAAGTAGATATACCAACTGCCATCAATCTTATGTAGCTCAGGGGCCCAAATATTGACACTCATTGGGCCTTTATCGCGCTTTTGCCAAATAACCTTCGGCTCAGCTAATTTTAAATCGTTTAAACGACAAGCTTGGCGTAGCTCAATTTCATCAAATTTCGGCGAACTACCTATAAACGTGTAACAGCCACTTTTATCATCACGAACTAACCAAGGATCAGCACGTTTGAGTACAATGGGGTTATCAATTGGCGCTAAAGTCTTGCTACTATTAGCATCAGCAAGGGCTGACAATGGCGAGGCACTTAACGCACTAAGAAGCGTTAGCCGAGATAATTTTTTGAGCATAATGTGTCCTGTATTTCGTCTCGATTTTATTGTTAATATTGTATTACATATTATATAGTAGCTGAATGAACACAAGAGTTAAAACAACAAAAGGTATTCAAGCATGAGACCCGTAAGTAAGGTGACACACGCAATGAAGTGGCTTTCAACAGGGCTACTTTTTTCTGCCGCAGCCGTTTCTGCAAAGCAAGTTGAAGTACACGATCCGGTGATGACCAAAGAAGGCGACACGTACTATGTATTTAGCACAGGCCCTGGTATTACCTATTATGAATCGAAAGATTTAACCAACTGGAAACTCACAGGCCGCGTTTTTAAAGACGAGCCAAGTTGGGCAAAGCGTATTTCACCAAGCTTTGATGGCCACTTATGGGCACCCGATGTGTATGAGAAAAATGGTAAGTTTTACCTTTATTACTCAGTCTCTGCATTTGGCAAAAACACTTCGGCAATTGGTGTAACGGTTAACGAAACCCTTGACCCATCATCACCTGATTACAAGTGGATTGACTACGGCATAGTGGTTGAATCAGTACCTGAGCGTGACGATTGGAACGCTATCGACCCTGCGATTATCGAAGATGACAATGGCACACCATGGATGAGCTTTGGTTCGTTCTGGGGTGGCCTTAAACTAGTAAAACTTGATGATGACATGGTGCGCTTAGCAAAACCTGAAAAATGGCATCACATTGCGAGTCGTCCAAACACGGAACATGGCCCGATTGAAGCACCTTATATCTTTAAAAAGAACGGCTATTACTACCTATTTGTTTCGTTTGATAAATGCTGCCGTGGCGTAGAGAGTACTTACAACGTACGCGTAGGTCGAAGCAAAAACATCGAAGGCCCATATTTAGATCAACAAGGTCGCTCTATGGTTGATGGCGGTGGCAGTTTAGTTATTGAAGGTAATAAAGACTGGGCTGCTCTTGGTCATAATGCTGCGTACACCTTTGATGGTAAAGACTATTTAGTATTACACGCCTACGAAACAGCCGATAACGGCGTGCAAAAGCTACGTATTTTACCTATGAGCTGGAAAAACGATTGGCCGGTTGTTAACCCAGCCGACCTAAATAAGCTTAAAACCAAGCTTAAAAAGTAATTATTCAACACACAAAAAACCTGCAAAATTGCAGGTTTTTTATTTGCTTTAATGACCTCGTTTGAGGTTGAAAGTAGGTGTTATCAACTAAAATCAATCAAAGTAATATCAACGAGCATGGGGCTTTGGCAGTCTTGCTGATGCTTTTCTTCAATAAATGCGCTGTACACATCACGCGCCAAATGCGCAGGTATTAGCACCTCAAAGCGGCTGCCTTTATTCATTAGTTGCAATGCTTCTTGCAAGCCCACTATCGCCTCTGCAATTTCGTACTCTACAGCAGCACCTTGCTTTCGAGTATCAAACAACACCCGACCATTTTTAAGGGTAACGCGTTGATGTACAGTCACAGTGGCATCCCAACTAGGTTTATCCCCCTGACCTTGCTCAATCACTCTATAACCAAGCCCTGTCGGCGTTTGGTAAAAACTGTGTTGCTCAGCGCTGTTATCTAAAAGCGACGGTAAAACATGCTCTTTAGCCGTCGCAAACACATTGTTGCTTAACATAGCCAACTCTTTATTGTGCGTTGATTAAACGAATACCATAGATACCACCGGCAACAGAGTCTTTGTCGGCAGCAAAACGTAAGGTAAGCGTTTTCGACTTTTTCATTGCCTCTGTTAATGGGTAATCAATGGTGTAGAACTCATCAGTCGGCTTGCCTACAGGCAAACTAACCGCAGCTAATTGCTCACCATTTAAATTAATTGAGAAATGACGATCTACATCGCCAATAAAATAGCGAACACGCAAAGCAACCGCTTTTTGTTCTGGGTTGCTAAGCTGATACTCAAACCAACCTGTCGCATCGCGCCAATGATGACCATTATTAACACCCGCACGAGTTCCTTCACCTTTAAAGTCGTGTTCGACTTCAGGTTGTTGCTCACCCGGTGTAATTTGATCAACGGTTAATAAACGAAGCTGCTCTTTCGCTTGCTCAGCCGCTTTTGCATCGGCAACAAATTGTGTGAACTCAGCTTCACTTTGCTGCGGCCAATACACTTGATAGCGACTATCGTGTAAGCGGAAGAACGGAATTAGCTCTGTGCTCTTAGTGTTATCGATACCTTGCTTGGCAATCGCCACATTTTTATCGGCGATAAATGCGAGCTCTTGGCCCGGTTTACGAGTAAGATCGGCAATAAATTTTTCTGGCTCACTCAGCATGATTGGTAGAGCCTCTGGCGGACAAGTCGGCCCCGCGGCGATATGGCCCATGCGGCTATTATCGGCAACAAAGTTAAGCTGCTCATTTGCAAATGCTTGTACTTTGGTAGCCATTACAACAGGCCCATACATCACAGAGTAATAATGCTGGCCATCAGGTAGCTGCTCAGTATAAAGCTTAGGACTAAGCTCAAAGGCAAGCTTATCACCGCTTTGCCATGCATGGCTGATACTGTAATAACCGTCTTTTTCGGTTGCGCTTACAGCTTTTCCATTTAAAGTAAAGCTCAGCTCACCTTGCTGCCAAGACGGTTTACGAATATGAATTACCGACTCAGCACTTTGCCCCTCAGACAAACGATTCACGGTCAGTGAAACCTTGTTATCATCTGGAAATTGGCTGTCTTGCGTGATCTGCAAACCCTGCTGTTGCCAATTTAACGTGCTTGGAATAAACAAGTTCACCCATAGCTCTTTACCGGTATTGCTATAAATCAGCTCACCATATTTGCTGTGATTCTCAATACCTGAGCCTACGCAGCACCACATTGAATCTTGCACTGACGAATACATGCGGTAATGCCCAGGGCGCATTGAGGTAAAGTAAACAAGACCGCCATGCTCTGGGTGTTGTGACGATAAAATATGGTTATATGTGGCGCGCTCATAATAGTCTAAATAGCGCGTATCGCCGGTTTTTAAGAACAATAACTTACTCAGTTTCATCATGTTGTAAGTGTTGCAGGTTTCTGGACCTTCAACATCTTCAACCATTGGTGTGAAGTCACTTTTATCATGAAAGTGCTCACGTACTGAGTTACCGCCAATTGATACTGAGCGCTCTTGGCTGACTGTTTTCCAGAAAAAGTCAGCACCTTGCTGCCATGCTTTATCATCGCTGGCATTTGCGACCTTCAACATACCAATAATTTTTGGAATTTGCGTATTGGCATGCAGGCCAGTTAACTTATCTTCTTTGTGTAATAAGGGTTCAATAATGATGTTATGAGAGAACTGGCGCGCTAGCTTTAAGTAGCGCTCATCATCACTGATAAAGTACATATCAGCAAACACATCATTTAAGCCACCATGCTCTGAATACAGCATTTGTTGAATTTGTTCATCAGTTAGCTTAGCTGTGGTCGCTAAGAACCATTCGCCTAACTTAAATAGCATTTGTTTGGCTTTATCACTGCCTGCTACGTCGTATGCATCACGCAAACCATGGAAAATTTTATCGATGTTATAAAGCGGTACCCAGCGGTCATTTAAGCTGAATAAATCAGCTTTGATTTCACCCTTTTCAATCTGCTGCCACATTTCATCGCCATTTGGGATACCGCCTAAGTAACCACCAGTGGCTTGTTGAGCGCGATCCAACTCGCTTAGCATATAATCTAAACGCTGCTTTAATTCTTCGTCACCTGTGGCTGCCCACGCAAGGCTTAAGGCTGAAAGATAATGACCGCCAATATGGCCATCAAGACCAGTGCTTTCCCAGTTGCCATAGTTAGGCGCTTTTGGCTCAAGGCCGGCTTCACGCAGGTAAGGAGCAAGTAACTGATCAGGATGAAGTGCTAATAAATAACGCACATTCGTTTGCTGTGCATGTAAAAACGGGCTGGCGCTTAAACTTACTTGGTTTAGGGCAAATAAATGTTGTTCGCTGGTATGTTCAGCATGCTCCACAGCAGCAGTTTGTTTACTGTCTGTTGGCTGCTCACTGCAACCGGTCACAGTTAATATTGCAGCGCAAACGCTTGCTAAATAGCTAACCTTGAATGTGTTCATACTGTTGTCTCCCAGCGAATTGTTATTTTAAAGAGCAAAGCGCACACACTTATTTAGTGTGTGCTTTTAAAGAGTGGTTATTTTGGTAGGCGCTTATGAATAACCATATCCGTATAGTACTCATCGGTAATTTTGTATTTTTTCAGAATCAGACCTAGTAAGGCGTGGAAAACACCCGGAATGATAGTTAGCATCAGCGCTAGGCCCATTAGTGTAAATTCGGTTTGCTCAACGTTAGGCTTGTACTCAAAAAATGCCAGTAATAAACCACCCGCTAAGCCCGCTAAACCACCCCCGGCTTTTTGGCAGAATGAAATACCACCAAACGATAGACCCGATGCACGAACGCCGTCTTTAATTTCACCGTAATCTACGGCTTCAGCAATGGCAGACCAGAACACTGGCGCATGTAAATCAACCACAAATGACAAGATGATATAAAGCACAAACGCCGTCATTACATCGCCAGGCTGCACTACAAAGTACATTAGCAATGAAATAAATAGCACGGCAATTTGTGATTGACGGAATAGCTTCATTTTACAGTAGCGCTGGGTGATCCAAGTACTTGCCACCATTGAGACAATAGATGCTGCAATACCTGCACTGGTAAAGGCACCTGCTAAATCTGGTACACCTAAGTAATAGGTTGCGTAATACATAGCAACACTGCCACGAATCGCATAACCAAGCGTACCAAGCACACATGCTGCACACAGTAGTAACCATTGGTCGTTTTTAATAAGTACTTTTAATTGCGTAAGTACACCTTCGGTTTGTGGCTCATGGGTAATACGTTCGCGAGTAGTAAAGAAGCAAAACAAAAATAGTGCTACGGCACATGCCGATACCAATGCCATTGCCAGTTTATAACCATACGACAAGCTGCCATCTCCCCAATATGAGGCTAGTAGCGGCACTGAAAATACGATCACTACATTAGCAATCTTAGCGAAGAACATACGGTAGCCATTGGCCGACAAACGCTCTTTAGGATCGGCAGTTAATACACCAATGTAAGAGATATAAGGAATAGCAACACCGGTAAACATCAAGGTCGCAAACAAATAAGTGGCATAAGCCCACGCTAACTTCATGTTGTAGTCGAAATCAGGCGTGGTAAATAACAGTACGACCGACAAACCATATGGCACAGATAAAAATAAGAACCAGTGACGGAACTGACCCCAACGGGTTTTCACTTTGTCGGTGATCACCCCCATTAATGGATCGGTAAAGGCATCAACAAAACGCGCCACTAAGAACAACACACCCATATCAACCGGATCAAGTCCGTAGATATCGGTGTAAAAGAAAGACATAAAATAGAATAACGCTGCAACCATGACATTTACTGCCATGTCGCCGGCGCCAAAGCCGACCTTTTCTACAACGGATAACTTTTGAGATTCCATACAACAACACCCTAATTGGTCAATAATGAGCCGCCGCTCACTATTTCAAGCAATGCTAAAAAGCTTTCAACATTGCGTATCAAATAAATTTATAGCCCTAGATATTACACAGCTTGGCCATTGCGTTCGTTATTTTTGTAAATTTAATGCTAATCTAATTAATAGTATTATCATACTTATTAAATCGCAACTCTTTTCGACCGATGGTTTGGTTTATAAAAACCAATAAAAAACCCCAGCAAAGCCGGGGGTTTTTAGGTCTATAAAAGAAATTTAGAAAGAATAACGTGCGCCTAGTGCGAATGTACGTGAGTAGATACCGTTACCAAAGTTAAATAGGTTGTCGTTACCTTCACCGTAGTAGCTCTGATATACGTCATCTAGGATGTTCGTTGCATCAAAGGTTACAACAAAGTCATCATTCACATTGTAGCTAAATTGGAAGTCTAAGCTTTGCTCAGGACGATTCCAAAACTGAATCGGGTTAGCAAAGATTGCCGCTTCATTACCTGTGTAGAACTCAGAACGCCACACATAAGATAAGCGCATATCGAATGAGTCACGCTCGTAGATACCTACGATGCTGTAAGATTCATCAGAAACACCTGTCATTTGCGAATCTACATAACCAGAAATTTCACCTAGCTCATTGAATTCTGGTGTATCTTGTTCTGAATCAAGCATCGTGTAGCTTGCTTGCACACCAAAGCCGTTTAAGTACTCAGGTAAGTTTTCTGGGAAGTAAACTAAACCAACTTCTAAACCAGACAGTTCACCGTTTGAAGCATTCACTGGTGCACTCAATACGTATGGACGTGTTACGCCATCATCGCCTTCGCGCACAACTTGCTTACGACCTGCAACAACTAAGCCTTCGATTTCACGGTAAAAGTAAGCCGCGTAAAGTGAGCTTGTATCTGCGAAGTACCATTCAAGTGATACGTCGTAGTTCTTTGACTCTGTTGGTTTAAGCTCTGGGTTACCACCATTACCTGTACCGTATGTAGCACCTTCTGTTAATGGATCGTACCAGTATTGCAGCGCGTTCAAGTCAGCAAAGTTAGGCATACGTAATGTTTCTGTGTACGCAACACGACCCACTACATCATCAGTGATGTTCCAGTTAAGTACTAAGCTTGGTAGTAATGCGCTGCTATCTGCACTTGCTGAGCTTTCTTCAAATACATTTGAGTTCATGCCGCCAGACTCAGCAACAAAGTCCATGTCTTGCTCGTAGCTTACATAACGTAAACCAAACTCACCGCTAATATCTTCCGTTAAGAAGAAGTTAGTTGTTGCATACAGCGCGTATGAGTTTTCTTCGATATCAAATGTTTTGTATACGTCTTCAGCTTCAAGGCCGTATACGCTACGAACAGCATCACCGTTATCTAGCATGTAACCACCGTCAGCAGTTACAAAGCTGTCGAAGACGTCAGCACGGCCATCGAAATAATCATCAACTTGGAACACAATACCAGAACCATCACCAGATGCCCCAGCTGCAGCTAATTGCTCAATTAAGCTAGCTACAGATGTGTTTGCAATGCCAGTATCTTGACCACGAGTGTACTCTTGCGCAGTTCGTTTTTCGTAACGGCCACCGAATTTCACTTTATCAAAATAAGTACCACCAATTAGGTATTCAGCATCAAATGTGAAAGTTAATGCATCACCCGCGTTACCGCCGCCATTGTCATAAATAGTGCCAGCATTCCAGTTTTCGATAGCAGCCATATCAGCTTCGTTTACCGCTGTGTTTGGATCATCCCAAAACGCGATGCCTGGTACACCGTCTTTGTCGTTGAAATCTACATCAAGTCCTGTTGATACACGATCAAAACGCATTGCGAAGAAATCTGTTTCGTACTCACTGTCTTGGTAAACAACTTCAGTGTTGATAGTTAGGTAATCGCTTGCTAGCCACTCTGCACCTAGCGCATATAAGTAGCTATCTGTTTTACCATATGAAAAGTCACCACTTTGGAAACCGCCAGCGCCAATCGCTTGCTTTTCTTTAATTACATTAGTGCCATCAAACACAGTTGGTGTTTCAATAAAGCCGTTACCATTTTCAAACGTATTTGAGAACCACATCGCGTTTTGCGATTCGTTTTCGTAACCTGTGTAGAAACCTTCAGCTGTGATTTCTAGGGTTTCATCTGGTGCCCACTGTAAAGAAACAGACGCAGCCGGGCGCTTACGAAGACCAGTATATGAAGTACCAAAAATAGCATCACGTGCAAGTAGGTATTCTGTTGGCTCGCCATTTACGTCTAAAGTAGAACCAGCCGCAGTAGGTAGACCTAACTCAGTACCTTGAGTCCAGAATTCATTTGGAACACGTGAATACGGTGAGTAGTTGTATTGTGGCTTATCAGTAAAGAATGGGAATGCAGCACCCGCTGTGATGGTGTCATCGCGGTAATGTGTTTCAGCGTATGAAAGATTAACTAATGCACCAAACTCACCTGCGCCGTCGATTTCCCAGCGGTTAGAGAGTAATGCACTGATATTTGGATCAACTTCATCTGGTTGATCTGAGTAAATCGCACGTGCTGCTAAAACAACTTTTTCACCTTCGAAGTTGAAAGGGCGGTGAGTTTTAATATCAATCGCACCTGCGATACCGCGTTCGATTTGGTCCGCCGAACGGGTTTTATAAACTGTTACGCCTGAAAGTAAACTTGCAGGAATGTCTTGCAGCGCCACATCACGACCCGCACCTGTAAAGATAGCGCGACCATTAACTGTGGTATTAACATCAGTAAGACCACGGATTGAAACTGCGCTTACTTCACCAGCACCACGGCCAGTTGTTTGTACACCCGTTACACGTTGTAATGCTTCAACTACGTTATTATCAGGGAATTTACCAATATCTTCAGCAACAATTGCATCCACGATTTGAACGCTTGCACGTTTTTCATCTAACGCTTTGTTTAAACTGCCGCGAATACCTGATACTTGAATAACTTCCATCTCATCGACGTTATTCTCAGGAGTGTTTGGTGCTTCCTCCTGTGCAAAAGCAAATTGACAGGTAAATGCCATAACTACAGCACTGGCTATGTGTGTTCTTTTAAACATAAGCGGTGTTCTCCAAATTATAGTTATATCGGTCCGCTGAACTTTCCCCATTCAGTTACCGAAGAGTGACCACTGCATTGTGCATCGTGTGTTGTCAAAACGGTGCGCGAGTGTGTCTATATTTTTATGTTAATACATTGCTGCCTGAACTTTAATCATATTGTATGATTATTTAACAGTCAACTCAAAAAGCCAAATTAAAATAACTGCCATTATGTTTACAAAAAACGTTGCAATTATAGCATGTTACAAACTCAAAGCATGCTGCGTTTTTGTTTTGGGAATTTATTAAGACCCATTATTATCAGCCACTTAGCGATTGTTCGTTTGCTTATTTAATTTGTCTTTCACTCATCCAGAGCAACAAAAAAGGGCTAACAAGTTATTTACCCAGCGTATTTTGATGCTACTATGATTAAAATACAATAATACAATATAGAGTTATTTTTTGCTGCACTTTTACTGGTTTGTTTCGATGTAAACAATCAGTTACTCAGTATAATCAGGCGTACACTGTGTATTATCTGGTCACTTAGAGAGAGCTCTGGGTCGAAAAAGCTGCAGTTCAAACAACAATTATTAGTTACTAAGGACACTCATGAAGAAATTGAAAGCGTTAGCGCTACCATTACTTTTTTCGAGCAGCTTAGCTGTTGCACAAAACCCATTATTTACCGATGTATTTACTGCAGACCCCGCTGCACTTGTTCACAATGACACCGTATACCTTTATACAGGCCATGATGAAGCACCTAATAATGACGTGTTTTTTGAAATGCATGACTGGTTAGCCTTTTCATCAACAGATATGGTGAACTGGAAAAAACACGGCCCAATCATGAAAGCAACAGACTTTAAATGGGCTAAAGGTGAAGCATGGGCTTCACACATGATTGAGCGTGATGGCACTTTCTACTTCTTTACAACCGTTCGTCACAACGACACAAAACCAGGTTTTGCAATTGGTGTTGCAACTTCTAAGTCACCAACGGGTCCATTCAAAGATGCAATTGGTCACGCACTGGTTACCGATGACATGACCAAGCATACGCCAAATGATTGGGACGACATCGACCCTGCTATTTATACAGAAGAAAACGGCGATACTTACATGTTCTTTGGTAACTTAATGCCAAAATACGTAAAGCTAAGCGACGACTTGCTGTCTCTTGATGGTGAAATTAAAACGCTAGACTTACCGAACTTTACCGAAGCGTTATGGGTTCATAAGAAAAACGACAACTACTATGTATCGTACGCATGTGAGTTCCCTGAGAAGATCTGTTATGCCATGAGCAAAAGCATTCATGGCCCGTGGGAATATAAAGGTATCTTGAATGAGATCGCAGGTAACAGCGAAACCAACCACCAATCAATTATCGAATACAAAGGTAAAGACTACTTTATTTACCATACTGGTGCCGTACCACCAATTGATGGCAAACCAAGTGGCGGGCGTTTTCGCCGTTCAGTGGCGATTGAGCCGCTTTATTACAACGAAGATGGCACACTTAAACGTATTATCATGACCACTGAAGGTCTAAGTAAACAAGACAAGTAATATTAAAAAGGGCTCTTTAAGAGCCCTTTTTAGTGCTCAAATGTAATACAAATAAACAAATTTACCGGAAAATCCCCACTTGCAGATCAGCAAAAAACTTCCCTAATAGAGCAAAAACAGCGAAAAAAACGCCAAAACTGGAAACTTGAAAAAATTAAAATCACGCTGTACATATTGTAAACACTGACACTTCGTGTTTACATATCAATTACCTTTGCAAAAGTATTTGCACATTTTAAATCGTACTATAAAATTACAATACTACGTTCTTATTAGTTTGATATAGGCGCGCGGCATTTTTATTGACAACAATCGAATAAAAAAATGAATCCCAGTTTCAAGAGGACACATAAAATGAAATTAAATAAATTAGCCATGGTCATAGCCTGCTCTTTGGCTGTTACAGGTTGTGGCAAAGAAGATGGTACTAAGCTTGATACAGCACCAGCGGTTGCCGACCCGCAAAGTGCGAAACCGACAGTAAGCAGCAGTGTTGAATACACTGAATCAGGTAGCGTAATGGTTACCAATGTAAGCGTGCACGATCCTTCTGTCGTTAAAGTTGACGACACTTATTATATTTTTGGTTCACACCTTGCTGCCGCTAAATCAACTGATCTCTTGAACTGGGAAATGATTTCTAGCCTTTCAGCTAACGCAGCCGTTAATGAAAGCCCATTATTTGATTACAACTACACAGGTGAAATTGCCGAAGGTATTGAATGGACAGACGGTTTTACAGGAAACTGGGCTGCCGATGTAATCAAAGCGCCAAATGGTAAATTTTGGTTCTACTATAACCACTGTGCACAAGATAACCCAGATACACCAGATGTTGTTGATGAAGTATGCTGGAACCGCTCTTATCTTGGTTTAGCTGAAGCTGACAATATCGAAGGTCCTTATACAAACAAAGGTATTTTCTTACGCAGCGGTTATCGCTCAGAAGCTGAATTTGCAGCTTACCCACTTGATAATGGCCAAACAACATGGAATGGTGCCGTTGATCCTAACGCCATTGACCCTGCAGCCTTCTATGATGCTGATGGCAAACTTTGGATGGTTTACGGTTCATACTCTGGCGGTATTTTCGTGCTAGCAATGGACGAAGAAACAGGTATGCCAGAAGCAGGTCAAGGCTATGGTAAAAAGCTAGTAGGCGGCGACTTCCGTGCAATGGAAGGTGCATTTGTAATGTACAGCCCAGAAAGTGAATACTACTACCTATTCTTCTCTGTTGCTGGTTTTGATCTTAATGGTGGCTACAACATTCGTGTTGCTCGCTCAAAAACACCGGATGGCCCTTATCTAGATAATGCAGGTAATGACATTGCAGCTATCGGCGGCCTAGAGGTCGGCGAAAAACTAATGGGCGGCTTTGAGTACACGCAAGAACTTGGCGAAACTGCACCAGCATGGGGCTACCAATCACCAGGTCATAACTCTGCTTACTACGATGAAGCGACAGGTCGTCATATCTTAGTAACGCATACACGTTTCCCACAAACGTCTACTGAGTTCCCAACCATTTCAGAAGCGCACCAAGTTCGCGTACATGAAATGTTTATAAACTCATTAGGTTGGCCTATGGCTTCACCGCAGCGCTATGTACCGCTTGAAGGCGACAACATGGTTGTGGCAGATGAACTTTATGGTTATTACAAATTTATCAACCATGGCAATGATGTAAATACAGATGCTATTCGCTCAATGCATATTGCTTTAAACGAAGATCACTCAGTAACCGGTGATGATCCAGGTATCTGGTACATGATTGATGACTCAAATATTAAACTTGAGTTAGATTCTGGTACTTACTTTGGCGTGGCTAAATGGCAATGGGATGATGCAACTAAAGCAATGGCTGTAACTGTATCAGCTACATCAAGCGAAGGCGCTACCATTTGGGCAAGTAAACGTGATGAAATCACAGACACGGCTAACGTGCTTGGCACTGTTCAAGAAGCACTTGATATCAAAACTGAATTATCAATCGCTGACGAAGGCTACTCATTACCAACCAAAGGTAAAGATGGTGCTGCAATTAACTGGGAAAGCAGTGATGAATACTACATCACCAGTGAAGGCTCAGTATTCATTCCAACGCCAGATCGCGGTGATAAAGCGGTTACTTTAACGGCTAATATCTCTTTAAACGGCGAGAGCACAACCAAGACATTTAATGTAAATCTAGAAGCGCGCCCAGAGTTTAAAAATGCGATTGCACACTATGCATTTGAAGATTCACTCAGTGATGGTTTAGGTAACCTAGATGATGCGGGTGTAACAGATAACAACATGTTAAATGTGGGTGCTGGTACAGCTGCATACGCAGAAGGCCAAACAGGTAAAGCATTTAACTTTGACGGTGCAACGGGTGTACGTTTACCTGATGAGTTAGTAACAGGCGATGAGTACACTATTTCGTATTGGTTTAAGCCAACAGTACTAACTAACTTTACGCCTACATTCTTCGCATCAACGTCTGATGCACGTTGGATGAGCTTGATCCCAGGTAGTACACACTTTACGTCAACACCAATGCTATGGAGCCGTTATTTAGCTGATGATGGCACTGATATGTGGAACCAAATCATTTCTGACTCTCCAGCGGTAATGGATTGGAATCATATTGCAATCACTTATGCTAATGGCACTGCAACACTTTATCGTGATGGTGTACGTGCAGGTTCGATGCCTCGCCCTGACTTCTTTAGCGAACAAACAGGTAACTTTGCCCTTGGTGTGAACTACGGTTGGGACTTACCTTTCCAAGGTCAAATTGATGAATTCATCGTTTATGACTACGCGCTAAACGGCCTAGATATTAATGGTGCGGCTATCAATAACCTGACAGATCCGACTGAATTTGAGAGCTTCATTACTGATGCGCTTGATTTAGGTGATGTATCGGCAGTACGTGAAAGCTTTGAGTTACCGCGTGTAGGTCCATTTGTATCTGGTATTAGCTGGACGTCAAACAACGAAGAGTACTTAAAACCAGTTAATGGCACAGCTGTTGTTACTCAACCTAGCGCCTCTGCTGGCGACCAAGTAGTGACATTAACTGCAACTATTAAGTACAAAGACTTTACTGATACTAAGTCATTCGATGTAACCTTAAAATCACTTGCACCTGCTGAATACAGCTTCGAAGGTGACCTAAGCGCATTAAACGGTGCGTATGCAGCGGGTAAACCAACGGGTGGCTTCATCAACAACACTGGTGGTAACGTAACTTTTGTTGACGGTATCATGGGTCAAGCAGTATTCCTTGAAGGTTCAGGTGTTCGTCTACCGGATAACTTAATCACGACCAATGATTACTCAGTATCTATGTGGTTAAAACCTGAAACCTTCACTGATTACACTACAGCGTTCTTCGCAGGTGCAAGTGCAGGCTCTTGGTTAAGTTATGTGCCATCTATGGCAGGTACAGGCCTAACTCGTTTATGGGCAAATAACGGTGCCTTCTTCGATAATGCAGAACTAGATAGCCGTATTCCAGCAAAAGAATGGACACATGTTGCATTCACTGTTGATGGTACGAACGGTGATGTGCTGAAGATGTATGTTAACGGTGAATTACAGCTAGAAACCGATGGCTTCCCGCGTGTATTCACGGTTCCTGGTGAAACAAATGAGTTTGCACTCGGTGTTAACTACTGGGATACACCTTATAACGGTGCTATCGATGAACTGAAAATTTTCAACGGTGCGATTAGCGCTGAAGAAATAAAAGCACTCTTTGATGCAGCTGCTGCACAAGAGTAACAAAGTGAGGTGAGCTGCCTCACCTCAACTATTTGTTGTCTGGAAAGGCCGGGTGAAAACCCGGCTTTTTTCTAAAGCTTTAGTACCCCTTGCCGATACATACATATCATTCACTTTCATCGCTCTCATTATGGCTATTAACTCATTAGCAAGTGCGTTAACTATCTCAAACGCAGATACAGCAGTTAGTAATACCAACTCAAAAGTAGGCTACAAACTAAGCAGTCAAGAGATGAACAAACTCTCTGGTCGTGAAGTAGAGCCTGCTCAAAAAGAAGAAGTAACTAGCGAACTCCCCGCACATATTCGCAAAATGGTTGAACAACTAGAAAAGCTCAAAGAACAACTCGAACTTGCCGAAGAGCAATTAGCCAAACTACAAGCGTTCAAAAACCAAGAAGACGAAGCTGTAAAAGTGCAAGTTGAAACACAGACCAAGATGGTTATGGAAATTCAAACGCAAATAATGTCTCTTAGCCAATCAATTAGCGACGCGCTAAAAGAAGCAGGTATTAGCGATCCCGGTGTACTGATGAGTGTCTTGGTATAAAACTTTAGGCTTTAGGCTTTAGGCTTTAGGCTTTAGGCTTTAGGCTTTAAACAGTATTGATTACGCCCATTCTCTTTAGCTTCATACAGGTTTTCGTCAGCCTTTAAGAAAAGTGTCTTCCAATCTCTTGGAGATTCCGGAACAGTCACCCCACCTATTGAAATAGTTAAGTAACCACTCGGTGAGTCTTCATGGGGTATATGCTCTTCGTGCAATAGGTCTATTATTCGTTTTGCCACCAACTGACAGCCATCATAGTTAGTGTGCGGAAGAACTATGGCAAACTCCTCACCACCCCAACGTGAAATAAAATCAGTGTCGCGTGCTAATGCCCTTTTGACAGTGTTAGTAACTGATACAAGCGCTGCATCACCTGCCAAATGGCCATAACGGTCGTTATATTTTTTAAAATAATCAATATCCAGTAATAACACAGAGACTTCGGGTGATTCATGTCTTGCACTTAGTTGATTCATCACCACCTCTAAATAGCGTCGATTAAAAACTTTAGTGAGTGAGTCAATCATTGAGGCTTCTTTGTGTTGCTCAAGCAAAGCACTGTATTTTAGTTCTTTTTCTACACGCTTTTGCAGTGTTACTGCACTGTAAGGTTTAGCAATAAAGTCATTGCATCCTGCGTCCCAAAATTTATATTCAAAGCTTGCATAGGCTTCGCCAGTTAACATGATTATGGGTGTATGCTCAAACGCAGGAACACTGCGAATGGTCTGACAAAGTTCAATCCCATCCATACCAGGCAATCGGTAATCTAGTAAAAAAAGTGAGACTTTTAAATCAGCTAATAGCTCTAACAATTCCTCGGCAGTTGAGAAGCGCCTGAGGTTGTACTTAGGTGATAGCACTTTGTTAATAACAGTAAAATCAAGATCACTGTCTTCAACCAAAACAACATTACTTTCAAGTGTTGCTTGATTCAGATCCTTTTCAGCTTTTTTTCGTAATAAATTAAGCGAGCTATCCATATAAAGTTTACCCCTATTGGTTCACCGTTGAGGGTAGTTTGCATTATCGGGATTTTCAAGTGACGACAAATAGCAGGGCTTCCAATCTGTGACTAATGGCTTTTAGGTTTGGACTGTGCCTTCCCGGCTATAGCCAACTTTCCCCTTTCTAACTTTCCCCTCGCTAACTCCTCTCTCAAAACCCAAAAAAGGGTCAAAAACCCAGTAACTATGCGGGCTCTGAAATATCGAGCACGCAAATACGAAACTTCCTGAGTAGTAAAAATAAGAGTTATTTAGGGTCATTGTCGTTACATTTAGCAGCTGTTAGAACGAGTTAATTTGCTCAATAAATCAACAATATAAACTTAATAATCTAATCTACATCGCCACTTTAAGAACTCAGTTGCAAAGATCGCTCAAATAAAAGACAACACTTAAATCCCACTAAAAAGCCTTCCCTAGTAATTTTTCAGTATAGAAATTAACCAACTCATTCGTATTATGAATTCACCCTATGAACGAAGTGAGGGCGTCTTATGCGTCAAATTTTATTACTTTCTGTAAATGGATTTACGCTACAAAAACTGTTTTTACTGGCATCATTATTGGTGTGCTTTTTCACCTCAGCTGAAGAAACAAGCCCTATTTCAACAGCGAGAGCATGGTTAACCTTGGTCGATTCAGGAGAGTACCACGAGAGCTGGCAGCAAGCAGATCAGGTTTTTCAAAACACCACGCCCAAAGCTCGCTGGCAAACGGCATTAAATCAAATACGTGTTCCTTTAGGCCGAGTTATGTCTCGCACCTATTTTGGCACAGCAGAATATAACTCATTACCCGGCCTGCCAAATGGTGAGTATTTAGTGGTCAAGTTTCAAACCGAGTTTATGAATAAAGAGGCTGTAGTTGAAACGCTCAGCCTTAGCAAAGCCGCCGATGGCTGGCACCCATTAGGTTATCTTATCGATTAATTTAGAGCAGCACAAAGCGCATTGAGCTATGTGCTGTAAAACTTATCGGCAGTCAAAATGCTTATCTGCGGGAAAATAAACCGCACAATTGATGAATAGTATTTATTGTTCGTCGCCGTAACATAAAAACACTTCAAGACGAATTCAATAAACAACAAGTAAATGGAATTGCTATGAGAAAAACGCTCTTACTGATCATTTTTTTAAGCTGCTTTTGTGCAAATGCTGAAGAGCTCGAAGTTATTCATCGCGCTAAAAGCTGGCTTACGTTAATCGACAACGGTCAGTATCAGCAAAGTTGGCAGCAAGCAGACTCATTATTTAAACAAAAAATGCCGCAAAGCCACTGGAGCAAAGCGTTAAAACAAGTTCGAGTACCACTTGGCAAGGTGATTTTACGTAAGAATTTAAGCCTGATGAATTATGACTCTTTACCCGGAACACCTGATGGTGAATACGTGATCATTCAGTTTCAAAGCCAATTTATGAATAAAGAGCAGGCCATTGAAACAATTAGCTTCAGCAAAAGTAGTGGCCAGTGGCAACCTATCGGTTATTTTATTAATTAGGGGTTATATTTAGGTTTTAGGCTCTAGGTTCTAGGATTGCATTGTAGAAAGGCTTTAGCCGTGAAGATTATGTGATGGACAAAATTCGGCACTAAAGTACCCCCTACGTGGGGTTTTATATGCAATGTAGGGCATGAAAAGGTGTAGATGGATTATGTTGGGTTTCGCTTCGCTCAAAACAACCGCACCGCTCAGCTTGGAACTTTACTCTCGCTAACTTGAGCCATCAGCTATAAAAAAAGCCACTCATAAATGAAGTGGCTTTGGTTGAGTCGATTTTTTACTTATAACTTAATTTGGTTCACGCAGATGGAACACTTGGCACTTATTCCCTAAATCAGGTTGTTGTGCGAAGTTAGTGTTTTCAGCTAAACCACAGTTACTTAAACCAAGCGCTTGTTTTGTGTAGCGGTTGATAAGCATAACACCACCACCTTCTACTGGAGCAATGCGCCACTGTGCTGTTTTCGCTGCACAAGAGGCCATTTCTACGTTGGCACCTGGTACTAAGGCGTTATCAGCTACCGCAGCACAGAACTCGCTGTCAGCGCTTTGTTTAAGACTTACATAGCCAGTATCTGTTGGTGTGAAGAACCATTGCTGTGCATCTTTATGCGTGTAAGCTTGTTGCTCAACATTGGTACCTGCTTTAACTGTATCCGCCACGCTAAGTGCTTTACCACTTTGTTGGCTTAATACGACAACACTGCCCATAGGGCGTAATTGCCAGTCGCCACACGCTGTTGCGTCGCTTTGCTGTAAAACCGCTTGGTTTTGTGCGGCAGAACAACCAGCAACCGCTAATGGCTTGCCTGTGTAACGGTTAGTAATAGAGACATTACCATCTGTGCTTGGTGCTACTTTCCATTGCTGGCAGAAGTTATTACGCCATGCTGCAGATTGTACCTTAGCGTTATCTGCGTCATTACAGCTTTCAAGCTCTAAGAACTTGCTGTCTTCACGGTTAGCTAAACGAACAAAACCATCTGTTGTTGCATCAATAACCCATTGACCATTGGTGCTTGCACACTGACGTTGCACAGCACGTGCATCTTGTGGATCAGCTGCGATGTCTAAACATAAGCCACTTGTTGCATTCACTAATTGATAGCGCTGACCTTGTACTCGCGTTACCAGTGGACCGTATTCACCTGATGGCGGAGCTACTTCAACGCCTGGTGTTAATGGTTTACCAAAGCTTGGCGTGCCATCGTCGTTCCAAGTAAATTTTTGCGCACGTAATGAACGAGTCGCACTACAACCGTGCTCTACCGAATCATTACCGTGATAAACTAACCAGTCTTCTGTACCGTCTGGCGATGTGAAAAAGCCGTTGTGGCCTGGGCCAAACACTTCTTCTGTACGCTCAAATACTGGCTTGTCGTATTTTTTCCAGCTACTCGCTTTAAGTGGGTCGTCACCAACAAGCTCAAGCATACCTAGTTTGTAATCAGGAGTATTACAGAAGCTTGCTGAGTACGTCATAAACGTACGACCATTGTGCTGTAAAATTTCAGCACCTTCAGTTACTTTACGACCACTGATTTCCCAATCTAGCTCAGGACGCGTGATCACCGTATGCGGTGAGTTCTCTTTCAGTGTCCACGGATCTTCCATTTCAGCAATAATGTTTAATTGCTGATCGCCTTGCCATTGTGAGTAGATCACATATAGCTTGTCTTTGTATGTTAAGTAGTTACCGTCGATGTTCCATACGTTAGGCATTAATGCGCCCTTGTATTCGTATGGGCCCATTGGGTCGTCACCAGCACTTTCTAATACATTTAAGTGTTGGTTATCTAAAGTGCCATCAGTACCGGCTGTGTACATCATGTACCAACGGTAGCCGTTTGGTCCTTTTAGGCGGTGGAACTCAAACGCCCAAAAGTTACAACAGCGCTCAGGATTTGAATCAGACCAAACATTGACTGGTGTTGCATCAGCAAGGCCAGCTAGTGTTGGTGATTTACGCATCACTAACTCAGATGTCCATGTTGTTGTGGTTAGGTAATAGTTACCATCCCAGTACTCAAGCCATGGATCGGCGCCATTAGGAAAAAGTGGGTTGGTAAAAATACCATTATCTTGGATTGGCGCTTTTTCTGTGGCTGCCACGTCAGCTTTCTTAGCTGTGTTGTCTTCAGCTGTAGTCTGACAACCAGTCAGTGCACCAAACGACAATGCAAATACGCTGGCTAAACCAGCCTTTTGCATTGCGCTTTTAAGCTTTGTTGTTTTCACGATTGTGTTCCTTTATTTTGTACCAAATTCGTACACGATGCGTGTTGAATACACGTCACCCGGTAATAATGTTGTGCTTGGGAACGTTGGCTGATTTGGTGCATCAGGGAAATGCTGTGGCTCTAAACAAAAACCACTTCTGAAATTATGCACTAAGCCAGACGCTTGCTGAGTACTACCGTCTAAGAAGTTACCTGAATAAAACTGTACTGCAGGCTCTTCTGTGTAAACTGTTAACGTACGGCCAGAGTTTGCTTCGTAAACCGTAGCAGCTTCAATAAGTTCATTGCTTGGCGTGTCTTTAAGCACAAAGTTATGGTCATAACCTTTACCAAGTTTCAGTTGTTCGTTGCTAGCTTTGATGTCTTGGCCGATTGCTTTAGCAGTACGGAAGTCAAACGGTGTGCCTGCAACATCCATCAACTCACCCGTTGGGATCAAACCACCATCCACAGGGGTAATTGCTTTTGAGTTAATTTGCATTTGGTGATCAAGAATGTCGCCTTTACCCGCTAGGTTAAAGTAGCTGTGTTGCGTCATATTGATAATGGTAGGCTTGCTTGTTGTAGCAATAAACTGCATATCTAACGTGTTGTTGTTCGTTAGCGTGTAAGTTACTTCTGTGGTTACTTCACCCGGGTAACCTTGGTCACCATCAGGGCTCACTAAGCTTAAGGTAACACCAGCACTGTTTTGCGTCGTGAACGGTGTCATGTTCCACACTTTTTTATCGAAACCTTGCACACCACCATGTAAGTGGTTGTCACCATCGTTGGTTGCTAATTGGTATTCAGTGCCATTTAGCGTGAATTTACCGTTTGCGATACGGTTACCAAAACGACCGATGATTGCACCATAGTAAGTTGTCGCTTTTGTGTATGCTTCTAGGTTATCTAAACCCAGTACAATATTACCCATTTCGCCTTTTGCATCTGGTGTTTCAATACGCGTGATAATGCCGCCGTAGTTGATTACATCAACGCTAATACCATTGCTGTTAGTCAGCGTTACTTGATTAACCGGCGTTTGATCAGCCAGTACGCCATAGGCCGTCATTGATGCTGTAGGGGAAGTAGTCATATTGTCTCCTTGATGAGCACAAGCTGGTGTAAGGGCAATCCCACATGTCACCAACAATGCATAAAGCCCGCGCGACTTTTTCGTGTTCGAACTGGCTGTTTGATGAGTTGTTTTTAAACCTTGGAAAACACATTGCAATGACATATGAATAACCTTTTTGTAATTGTATTTATAGTTTTATAATACAAATAAGGGTGTCATTGCAACTTTAATCGCTAAAGTTGAATTTTTCCGTCTTTCACCATAATGCAATCCATTCCCGCACTTTTGGCAGCTTGATAACCAATTTGCGTGTCTTCAAACACCACGCATTGGCTTGGCTCAACACCTAACTGCTCTGCTACTTTTAAGAATGTTTCTGGGTTTGGCTTACCTTTACTTACATCACTTGCAGTCACTAACGCACCAATTTTATTTATTAAATTGGTATCAGTTAGATGATCAATTGCATGTTCGCGGTCAGCGCCTGTGCCAACGCCCATAGGCAATACACCATGGTACTTTTCAAGTACTGCGACGGTTTCGTCAATTACTAGCGGTTGGTGCTGTAAATCAACCCAAAACTGGTGTTTATCTTTTGCCACAACCAGAGGGTCGTGTTCTAAACCAAATTTTTCGTTAAGCATTTCAATTGTTTTAACAGTCGGAATGCCACCTAAGCTGTACATGTAGTCGTAATCGAATGGATAGCCATAGGCTTCGCAAGCTTTTTGCCATGCCTGTAAGTGACTGCCCATTGAGTCAATTAAGGTGCCATCCATATCAAAAATAATGCCTTGGTAGGCGCTTAAATCGATCATATCTACTCCTAAAATGTTTCGCTTCACAATAGCATAAGCCAGCGAAGAGCGAGGCTCATCACTGGCTTAATCGACAACAAAATTTGGGGTGAACGTGCTCACACACAGCACGTTCTAGTACATAAAGTACTAATTCTTACAGGCCACGTTTTAGCATGTAGTAAGCTGCGTTATGACGAAGCTCTGTTTTGAAACCACGGATCGTCGTATCGTTATCGATGATCATAGTTTCAACGCCAGCCATTTCAGCAAAATCGATAATCATATCGGTTGTTACTGCTTGGCTGTATGCAGTGTGGTGTGCACCACCGGCGTGGATCCATGCAGCTGATGCTACAGATAGATTTGGTTTTGGTTCCCAAAGCGCTGAAGCAACAGGTAAGTGAGGTAAATCAGCTGGAGGAGCCACTGTATCTACTTCGTTGATTAGAATACGGAAACGGTTACCCATATCAATTGGTGATACGTTGATTGCAGCACCCGGTTTTGCAGTAAACAATAAACGACCTACATCACATTTCACACCGATAGTGTGCTGGTGAACTTCAAGACGTGGTTTTTGTGCTGCAATTGAAGGACACACTTCTAACATGTGCGCGCCAAGTACTTGGTCAGTCTCACCCATGTTGTAAGTGTAATCTTCCATGAATGAACAACCGCCGTCACGGCCTTCACCCATTACTTTCATGATGCGAACCATAGCAGCTGTTTTCCAGTCACCCTCACCACCGTAACCATAGCCTTTCGACATTAGGCGCTGTGTAGCAAGACCTGGAAGACCAGAAAGACCTGATAAGTCTTCAAAACAGTTTGTGAATGCTTTAAAGCCGCCTTTCTCTAAGAAACGCTCCATACCAAGCTCTAAACGTGCTTCGTTGCGTAGCATTTTCACTGCGTAATCGTCTTGTAGAGTTTCGTCAGCAATTACGTAGTCTTGCTTATAAAGCTCTAACTGTGCATCAACTTCTTCTTCAGTGATAGTATCAACCACTTTTACAAGCTCAGCGACACCAAACGCGTGTACTTCATAACCAAAAGTAATTTGCGCTGAAACTTTGTTACCTTCAGTAACTGCAACTTGACGCATGTTGTCGCCAAAACGCGCAACTTTAAGTGTTTGGCTTTCTGCCCAACCTTTTGCCGCACGACACCAGTCATCTAACTGCTGTTGTACGTCAGCACGTTGCCAGTGACCTGCAACAACTTTACGCTCTTTACGCATTACAGTACCGATGAAACCAAACTCACGGTCACCGTGTGCACTTTGGTGCGTATTCATGTAGTTCATGTTGATATCAGACCAAGGAAGGGCTGCATTGAACTGAGTATGAAGGTGTAACCAAGGCTTACGTAATTCGCTTAGGCCAGCAATCCACATTTTCGCAGGTGAGAAAGTGTGCATCCATAAAACTAAACCAACACAGTTAGGATCCGTATTTGCCGCTTGGCAAACAGCGTGAATTTCTTCAGGTGACTTAACGGTAGGCTTACATACCAAGTTTACTGGTAGATTAGCTTCGCTGTTTAAGCCCGCTACAATTGCTTCGCTGTCTTTGGCAACCGTTTCTAACACCTTAGGACCATAAAGATGTTGTGAGCCGGTAACAAACCAGACTTCTTTCGTCATCGTCGTCATGTTAATAATCCTCTAAATTCTTGCTATTTGCTCTGACCGTAATACGCGTTTTTACCGTGCTTACGTAGATAATGTTTATCCATCACTGCTTTTTTAAGTTCAGCTGCGTGTGGATCTAAAGTGCGTGTTAAATACGCCATGCGTGCAATCTCTTCGAGTAGCGCGGCATGGTATACAGACTGAGCGGCATCTTTACCCCACGTGAAAGGCGCATGACCCGCAACAATCACCATAGGTGCAGCTTTCGGATCGCGGTCTTGATACGCATCAGTAATTTGAATACCGGTTTCTAATTCATAATCGCCATTCACTTGCTCATCGGTTAACTCACGAGTACAGGTGATGTCACCGTGTACATAGTCAGCGTGAGTTGTGCCAAGGCAAGGAATGCTTTGTTTTGCTTGCGCCCATGCAGTTGCATAGGTCGAATGCGTGTGTGTTACACCGCCAATTGAATCAAAGTGGCGATATAAATGAACATGTGTTTTTGTGTCAGAAGACGGACGCATAGAACCTTCAACAATGTTGTTTTCAAGGTCTACGATCACCATGTCGTCGGCTTTCATTTGGTCGTACGATACACCACTTGGTTTAATCGCAATCACGCCTTTGTCACGGTCAATTTGCGATACGTTACCAAAGGTATAAATTACTAAGCCACGACGTTGCAGCTCCATGTTCGCTTCATAGACTTCACGTTTTAGTTCAGTAAAACTCATGCTTTGTCTCCGTTTACATAGCTTGCAAGTGCTTGGTAGTTGGCATAAAGCTCGTCATACACAGCAACGCGCTCAGGGTTTGGTAAATACTGATGACATACAGACGACGCCATAACTTTTTGAGCATCTGCCACTGTTGCGTGCTCACCCGCAGCAACCGCAGCCATAATTGCCGCACCCAATGCACAGCTTTGCTCACTTTCTAAAACGTCGATTGGGCAATTCCAAACATCAGCACAAGTTTGCATTACGTAGTCTGATTTTTTAGAAATACCGCCGATAACAACCACTGACTCGATTGGTACGCCTTCGCTACGGAAACGTTCAGTGATAGCACGTGCGCCAAACGCAGTTGCTTCAACAAGTGCTTTGAAGAACTTAGGTGCATCAGTGCCCATCTTTAAGCCTGTTAATGCCATGGCAACGCTTTGGTCAGCATCTGGCGTACGACGACCATTTACCCAATCAAGCGCAGTTACATCGTTGCTTGTTACAGGCAGTGCTGCCGCTGCTTTTGATAGATCAACTAAGATTGAATCTTCTAGCTTGTTAACTAACGCTTGTTCAGCGTCAGATAGATTTGTAAGTTGGCGAGTTGGCCAAAGTACTAGGTTTTTGAACCATGCGTATAAGTCACCGAATGCAGATTGACCGGCTTCTAAGCCAATTAACCCAGGGATTACTGAGCCATCAACTTGACCACAAATACCTTTAACGCAAGTATCACCTAGTTGTTCTTTAGACGTTACTGTGATGTCACACGTTGAAGTACCCATTACTTTAGTTAAAACACCAGGGCGAACATTGGCTGCTACTGCGCCCATGTGACAGTCAAATGCACCGTAACCAATTACGATACCTTGTGGTAAACCTAGCTTCTCGGCCCACTCAGCAGTTAAGTTGCCAGCAACTTGGTCGCTTGGCTCTGTCGTTGCATTTAACGTATCAACAACACCATCTAATAGTGGATCGATATTGCTGAAGAAACTGTTTGGTGGGAAACCGCCCCACTGCTCGTTCCACATTTGTTTGTGGCCCGTTGCACAACGACCTAGCTTTAATGCTTCAGGGTGTGTTGTGCCGCACATTAGCGCGGTCATCCAATCGCAGTGCTCAACCCATGAATAAGTGGCTGCTTTAACACTGCTATCAACGCGGAAAATATGTAATGCTTTGGCCCAGTACCACTCAGAAGAGTAGATACCGCCCATGTGTGAAAGGTAGTTCACATCATTGTTAGTTGCAGCTTCAGTGATTTCATTTGCTTCTTTAATAGACGTATGGTCTTTCCACAAAATGAACATTGCATTTGGGTTTTCTGCAAATTCTTCAGTTAATGCCAGTGGTGTACCTTGGCTATTAATTGCTACAGGTGTTGAGCCTGTCGTATCAAAGCTCATACCCACTACTTTGTCTGCAGTACCTGCTGGAACTTGTGACCAAAGACCATTTACTACTTCTACAAGGCTATCAATATAGTCTTGTGGATGCTGACGAAACTGATCTTTACTTGGGTCACAATATAAACCTTGTGCCCAGCGCGGGTAGTTTACTAAATGGCTGGCAAGTTCTTCACCAGTCGCAACATCAACGAGTAATGCTCTTACCGAGTCCGACCCGTAGTCTAATCCCAACGTATAACGAGACATAATTACCTTTCACTAATTGCTTACTAACATTGTTAGTCATTATCTTTATTTGTATGATAATATCAACAATACCAGATTGTAAAGGTATTATAAAAATATTATTAACAGGATTATTTGCTGCTGGCGGGCGATTTATTGCGCAGTTTCTCTGGTAGATTAGATTGTTTTTTCAGCACAAATAATAGGTTAAAGCCACTACATTAACTTTTGTATGATAAGAATGGGATAACTATGTCTAGTCAATTAGAACAACTTAAAGCAGTAACAACCGTTGTTGCTGACACGGGTGATTTTGAAGCAATCAACGAATATAAACCGCAAGATGCAACAACAAACCCATCACTAATCTTAAACGCGATTCAAATTGAGAAATATCGCCCACTAGCTGCCGAAGCCGTATCATGGGCAAAAGCACAAAGCAGTGACGCAGCTGAAGTTGTAACAAAAGCAGCTGATAAACTAGCGGTATTAATTGGCTCTAAATTAATGGAGCAAGTGCCAGGTTTAGTTTCAACAGAAGTGGATGCGCGTTTATCATTTGATACTCAAGCAACTGTTGATAAAGCACTTGAGCTTGTTGCTTTATATAAAGAGCAAGGTATCGACACATCGCGCGTGTTAATCAAAATTGCTTCAACATGGGAAGGTATTCAAGCAGCTAAGGTACTTGAAGCGCAAGGTATCCGTTGTAACCTAACGCTGGTATTTGCATTTGCTCAAGCACGCGCTTGTGCCGAAGTAGGTGCTTACCTAATTTCACCATTCGTTGGTCGTATTCTTGACTGGTACAAAGCACAAGATGCAAGCGCTGATTTTGACGGTGCTAACGATCCGGGCGTTAAGTCAGTAACGCATATCTACAACTACTTCAAAAAGCACGGCTACGAAACGATTGTAATGGGCGCAAGCTTCCGTAACATCGGTGAAATCCAAGAATTAGCAGGTTGTGACCGTTTAACTATCAGCCCTAAGTTACTTGCTGAACTAGCTGCAACTGACGCACCGTTAACTCAAAAACTATTACCAGCAACAGAAAAAGCAGAAGCGCCAGCTGCAATGACTGAGCAAGCTTTCCGCTGGGAAATGAATGAAGATGCCATGGCTACTGAAAAGCTAAGCCAAGGTATTCGTCAGTTCGCAATTGACCAAGAAAAACTAGAGTCAATCTTAAGCGAATTAGTTTAAACCGATTGTTTAAGCAGCAAAAAGCCCGCAAACCAAAGTTTGCGGGCTTTTTTATTGCCTGCCTTTTAGTAAAAGCAGGCTTATCGTGTTGCGATTACGATAATTTTTTACCAGTCACATTATTCAGCAAGTAATGCATTTGCTTTTGCAACTAGGTTTGCCACTGTGAAACCAAAGTGCTCAAGCAATACGGCACCAGGCGCTGACTCACCAAATGTGTCCATGCCTAGTACATCACCATCTTGGCCAACATACTTGAACCAGAAGTCACCGTGTGCAGCTTCAACAGCAATCTTAGGTGTACCCGCTGGTAGCACGCTTTGACGATATGCTTTATCTTGGCTATCAAACTGATTCGTTGATGGCATAGATACCACGCGAACTTGCTTGCCTTGTGCTTTTAGCTCAGCAGCAGCATTCACAGCTAACTCTACCTCAGAACCCGTTGCAATAAGGATAAGCTCTGCAGTTTGTTCGCTATCAACAAGTACATAACCCCCTTTTGCAATGTCAGCAACTTGCTGTGCATCACGTGCCATTGCTTTGGTACCCTGACGGCTGAAGATCAGTGAACTTGGGCCTGTCTCTTTTAATAACGATTGACGCCAAGCTACTGCTGTTTCAGTTTCATCACACGGACGCCATGCAGTCATATTTGGTGTCATACGAAGGTTAGCGATTTGCTCGATTGGTTGGTGAGTTGGGCCATCTTCACCTTGACCGATTGAGTCATGGGTATACACAAAAATGCTTTGCGCTTTCATTAATGCTGCCATACGTACTGCATTACGTGCGTATTCCATAAACATTAAGAAAGTTGCGCCAAATGGAATGAAGCCACCATGTAATGCAATACCATTAATGATTGCGCTCATACCAAACTCACGTACGCCATAGAATACGTAGTTACCATCAGCTGCATCTTGTAAACCTTTTGCTTCTGGCCATAACGTTAAGTTAGAACCGGCAAGGTCAGCAGAGCCACCCATTAATTCTGGAAGTTGGTTAGCAAAGAAGGTGATCGCGTTTTGTGATGCTTTACGTGTCGCAATGTTTTGCATATCGGCTTGGCATTTAGCAATGTACTCATCAGCTAATTCAGCGAAGTTAGCTGGTAATGCTTTTTCAAGAACACGACGTGTATATTCTTTTGCAAGTTCAGGGTGTGCTTTGCTATAAGCTGCAAACTTTTGCTGCCATGCACCTTCAAGCTCTTGGCCTTTCGCTTGATTATTCCACTCGTTATAAACTTCTTGTGGAACTTCAAATGCAGGGTGCGGCCAGTTTAGCTGCTCACGTACTGCTGCGATTTCGTCGTGACCCAGTGGTGCACCGTGACAGTCGTGGCTACCTGATTTGTTTGGTGAGCCAAAACCAATCACTGTTTTACAACAGATTAGTGTTGGTTGAGTAGTGTTGCTTTGTGCCGCTTCGATTGCACCCGCAATTGCATTCATATCGTGACCATCAACATCACGAATAACTTGCCAACCGTAAGATTCAAAACGTGCAGGCGTATCGTCGGTGAACCAACCTTCTACTTCACCATCGATAGAGATGCCATTGTCATCCCAAAATGCGATTAGCTTGCCTAGACCTAACGTACCTGCCAGCGAACATGCTTCGTGCGAGATACCTTCCATTAAACAGCCATCACCCATAAAGCAGTAAGTGAAGTGATCAACAATATCAAACTTTGGCTTATTGAATTGCGCTGCTAAGGTTTTTTCAGCGATTGCCATACCAACTGCGTTAGCAATACCTGAACCTAATGGGCCCGTAGTTGTTTCAACACCCGGTGTGTAACCGTATTCTGGGTGACCCGGTGTTTTAGAGTGAAGCTGACGGAATTGCTTAATATCTTCGATGCTTACGTCATAACCGCTTAGGTGTAACAATGCATATTGAAGCATTGAACCATGGCCATTTGATAACACAAAGCGGTCACGGTTAGACCAGTCTGGGTTTAATGGGTTATGGCGGTGAAAGTTTTGCCACAATACCGCTGCAATATCAGCCATACCCATAGGCGCACCTGGGTGGCCTGAGTTAGCTTGTTGAACGGCATCGACAGCAAGTATGCGAATAGCATTTGCAGATTGAGAACTAGGCAGAGTCATCTTATTAGCTTCCTGTTAATATTATAATATAAATAATATCGCAAAAACTCACCCAAATAGCAACTTAATAAACCGCCATGCCAGTAATGACGTGTATTTAGGGCCATTTTGTACCGCTAAGCGCAGGTTTTAACACCATTTTATTGTTAATAACTTTTTCTAACTAAAGAAATGACGACACCGCTCAAAATAACCAAACCAAATTAGTGAAATATGCTTATTTATCAAGCAATTTACTTAACTAATTTAGGTTATAAAAACCAGACCTTGCTACAATTTGGTACATTATTTCATTGTTCAAGCCATTAATAACAACTTAATGTTAACAGGGTTTTTCATTAAGGTTGTTTATTTGTGACTGTTCTGGGTAGTTGCTCACTTGGGCTACGAGTTTTATTTCTAATTAGTGCATTTTGCCTTTCACCAATGGCAAGCAGCACTAACTCTGCGTATTTAGCAGATGAAGGAGTAAGCCTTGGTTTAAGCTTAGGTTATGGTCAACTCGACAACCCGGTTTATAAAAAAGACGACATTCCTCTTTATGCCCTACCGCGCATTGAGGTATTTGCCGGTGACTTTTCATTTGCAAATACTCAGTTTGCTTGGACACCCGTGTGGGGCGATAACTATCAAGTGTCGTTATTCACCCAACTTAATGAAGATGGGCTGTATTTTGCTAAACACTCAGCAGCACTGACCGCGATTAGAACAACCGGCGGCCGCCCCTCAATGACACCGCCACCACCTGGTTCAGGTATCGAAACACCAGCGCTGACAAAGCGCCGCGGTGATATTACTAAAATATCAAAACGTAAACTGTCTGCCATGAGCGGTATTGAAGCTATTGTTGACTGGCAAAGCTGGCGTTTTAGCGCGTATTGGTCAATGGAGCTCACCAACTATCACAAAGGGTTACAAGGCGCATTATCTGCACAGCGCTTGTTTTTGTTTGATCAGCATCTAGTTTTGCTCGGCGCAGAAATACAACATCTAAGTGCTGGTTTAGTGGATTACTACTATGGCAGCGCACAACAAGAGATACGAGCCGGATTTAGCCCTTTTTTAGGTCGCTCTAGTCAAAAGTACAATCTAAAAGCCAGTTACCAATATCAGTTTAATCAACAATGGCAATTTATCAGCGATATAAAATACCAACGTTTATCATCGGGTATTGCCGATAGCCCCCTTATCGATGACAGCAACTTACTGTCTTTTTATGCTGGCTTTGCATGGAATTACTGATGATGTTGCGTACGAAGCTTTTTTCACTCTTATTCATTTGTAGCCTCGCGTTTGTTGGCAGTACATTCGCACAAGCCGGTTATATCGAGGCAACACCAGAAAACTGTGTAACGATAGAGCAAGACTGCGTGATGGATGTATCGATTAATTGGTATACCGAAGTCAGCGAAACGGTGTGCATTCGTGTTACTGATCAACAAATTAGGCTGTTCTGCCAAAAGCCAAATCAAGGGCAAAACTTTGCAATCACAGTGCAAAACAATCGTAACATTGTATTAGAGCTACTTAGCGAACAGCTAGAGCCATTAGAAAGCACTGAAATTAGTTTATTCCACCAGCATGTTAAAAAACGCCGACGTGATATCGCATGGAGTATTTTTTGATGAGCCAGCATACTATTTTATATATTGAAGATGATTTAAAACTTGCCCAGCTAGTTTCTAATTATTTAACTGACCATGGCTATACCATTGAGCACTTTGAAAGTGGTTGCCATGCCTGTTACCAAGCAAGCTGCAAAAAATACGACCTAATTTTGCTCGATATCGGATTAGGCTCGGAAGATGGTTTTGAGGTATTTAAAGAGCTAAAACAATATCAAGATACGCCAATTATTTTTATGACCGCAAGGCAGAGCCAAGTCGATCATATCACTGGCCTCGAACTAGGCGCCGATGATTACCTAACCAAACCTGTTTCCCCGTCTATTTTATTAGCGCGAATAAATAACACGATTCGCCGCAGCCAAGCTATAAAGCCAACAAGCACCACTCACAACGCCCATAATATTCGCTTTGGCTCGTTGAGTATTAATACTATTCAGCGCGAGGCTTACCTGCATAGCCAGCCACTTGAACTGACCAGTGCAGAGTTCGAAATTTTGATTCAACTTGCTAAATCAGCGGGTCAATTGGTCAGTCGAGACCAATTATTTGATGGCACTATAGGCCGTAAATATGATGGTCAAAGCCGCACTATAGATGGCCGCATTAGTCGCTTACGCAAAAAACTCGGTGACGAAGCGGTGCCGGCACAAAAAATCGTCACGGTTTGGGGTAAAGGATATATTTTTTCTCCACAAGCGTGGGGTTAATGCAGTTTGCTACGCCTGTTTTGCTATTTGTATTTAACCCTAGCAGTTTGTCTGGGGAGCGCCGCTTGGTTACTAGAAACCTATTTTCCAAGCCCACCGAGTTACAGTACAGAGCAGCAATTAGCAGAAAGCATCTTAAGTCTTGCCCCCAATAACCCTGATATTAAACAAACACCTCTGGCGAACTTTTACCTTGGTGAACAATTACAGGCATCACTTTTAGCAGGTCAGGTAATTAGCGTTAACGATGCCAATAACAACCTTTACTTTCATAAACTTGCCGATGATAGAGAGACCTTATTAAGCATTGGCCCCTACAGCCAGCCTGCTGATCCGGGTTATCAGTCTTTAGTAAGCCTTCTGTTTTACTCTAGCCTTGCCTTAGCTGTGGTGATTTTTACAGGCCCACTGCTGTTTGACTTAACTAAGCTACGCAAAGCCAGTAGTAAAATTTCAAATGCCGACTTTACAGCACAAGTGCACTTCACACGTTTTAGCTTGCTAAAGAGCATTGGCGATACCTTCGATAACATGGCATTAGCGCTTCATAACCGTAATCAAAGCCAACGCGAATTGATCAATGCTGTTTCTCATGACTTTTTAACGCCTATTTCACGGGCTAAATTCGCCCTCGAAGCAGTCGTTGATAACAACGCTTATCGGCACAGTGTGTTGCAAGACATTATTGAACTTGAGCTTTTAGTCGAAGAGTTTTTAACCTATGCCGAGCTTGAACAATGCGAGCCCACCTTGTTAGTGAAAGACTACTGCCCAGACGAGCTATTACAGCCCTGCATTACTAAGTTTCAAAGCTATAGCCCTTTGGCTATTCGCCTTGACTGCGAATTAACAGCCATTTGCGTTGATAAACAAAGCTTTCAACGCTTATTGCAAAACTTACTCGGCAACGCGGTTCGCTTTGCTAAAACGCAAATTCATATCAGGCTTTCACAATGCGAAAACGGCACTTTGTTAGTGATTGAAGATGATGGCCCAGGGATCCCTGAACACATGCGCGCCAGCCTCATGCAGCCATTTTCAAAAACCGCTTCGGTGCACCAAACAGGCTACCAAGGTGTTGGCCTTGGCTTATCAATAGTTAAGCAACTGTGCCTATGGAATAACGCAAAATTTAGCTTAGATAACGCACAAACCTTAAGCGGAGCAAGAGCAAGCATCTTGTTTCCATAAACAGTTTTTCGGTAAAAATGTACCAAGCTGTAACAGTGTGTGCCAATTGTTTACATTTCATTGATGTTATAGCCACAACTCAACACTATCCCTACTGATTACAACCGTTCGCCGCTAGCGCGAGCTCATAATTATAATCCTTCGAGGGAAGTTAGATCACATGTTCAATATGAAGAAAGTATCAGTGATGGTCGCATCTGCACTTTACTTAGGTGTAGGTACGTCTGCTGCTGCGCTAAATGATCAAGCATGGCCAGAACAGCCAGCAGGCTATGCGCCAAAGCAAACCGTTACCAATGAATTTGTGTGGGAAGACAAGGTTAATAACACAGTTAAAAAACAAAGCCGCGTTTTCACACCAGAGAAAGATATTAGTGGTATTCAAACTTATATCGTGCAACTGAACGATGCACCAATTTCGACTTACCAAGGTGGTGTTAAAGGGCTTGCGAGCACTAAAGATGTGGTAATGCAGACGCAACAAGCAGCAACGCGCTCAACGCTTAATATGGCGCAGCCTGCTATCGCAACTTACGCTAACCACCTAGCAAGTAAGCGCCAATCAGTACTAAGTACTGCGATGAGTCAGCAAGGCTTACAGCTAAATGTTGAGCGCACATTCAATGTGACATTAAACGGTTTCACCACCCAAATGACACAAGATGAAGCGAAGCGCCTTGCTAAAGTGGCTGGTGTTAAGAAGATCACTCGCTCAAAAATCTATAGCCTAAATACGTTTAATACCATTGAGCAAACCGGTGCTTCTGCACTGTGGAGCGCAAGTGCTAGCAATCCTAGCAGCAATAAAGGTGAAGGCACGGTTGTCGGTATCATCGATACGGGTATCAATACCGATCACCCATCATTTGCAGCTGTAGGTGGCGATGGCTACACTCACACCAACCCTCTAGGCGACAAGTACCTAGGTGACTGTGCAACCGCTGAATTTGCAGATCTGTGTAACGACAAGCTAATTGGTGTGTACTCATACCCTGAGATCACCGCAGCCTACGTTGATACTGTGTTTGAAGAGACTCGCCCAGAAAATGGTGAAGACTATAATAGCCATGGTTCACACGTTGCAGGTACAGCGGCAGGTAATATCCTTTACGATATTCCTTACAAACTGACAGAGTATGAAAGCCAATCATCTGGTTTAGAAACCAATGTAACTTTCCCGCAAGTATCAGGTATGGCGCCTCATGCCAATATCATTTCATACCAAGTATGTTGGCCGGGTGGTTCTGGTGACCCTTATGCAGGCTGTCCAACAAGCGCAATCTTAGCTGCTGTAGAACAAGCTGCTATAGATAATGTTGACGTACTGAATGCTTCATTAGGTGGCCTTGAAGAAGACCCATGGAGCGACCCAATTGAGCAAGCGTTCATGAATGCGGCTGAAACCGGTGTATTTGTGGCGGTAGCGGCAGGTAACAGCGGCCCTGAATATTCAACGGCTGACCACTCTTCACCTTGGGTAACCACAGTTGCAGCTCATACGCCTTCAACTAAAGTCAATTTTGGTAACAAACAACTTAAAAACCTAACTGGTGGCGATACTGCAGCGCCAGGACCATTTGCTGGTGCAGGTGTAAACTTTAACGAGCTAACAGGTTTAATCGTTGCCGCAACTGACTTTGAAAATCCAAATGAAAGCTCAAGCTATGCACTTGCCAACTGTGACAAGCCATTCCCTGAAGGAACATTTGATTTAGTTGATGACCCAGCAACCGCTATCGACGAAAGTGCGCAAGATGTGATTGTCGTATGTAAACGTAGTTCTTACCCGCTGTACTCTAAATCGCTAAACGTAGAGGCAGGTGGTGCTGAAGGTTTAATTATTTATAACCATGTATCATTCTACGATCGCTACACGATTCCTTCAGTCACTTACCCTATCCCTACCATTCACATTAAAAACGTTGATGGTACGAGCTTACTTGACTGGCTAAGCACAGGCGACAGCCACATGGGTACCATTGAAGCAACCGAAGGTACTGTAGATGATGTAGATAAAGACCGCATTGCTTACTTCTCTGGCCGTGGCCCATCATACTTTGGTTTTGACACCTTACTTGTAGACCTTGCGGCTCCGGGTGTTGATATCTATGCGCCATCATCTGACGATCAACCATTTACTAGCAACCCAGCGACTTCAGACTGGCAATCTATGTCTGGTACATCAATGGCAAGCCCACACGTTGCGGGTGCGGCAGCATTGTTAAAACAATCTCATCCTGATTGGACACCAATGCAAATTCAATCAGCATTGATGTTAACTGCAAACAATCAAGTTGCTTTAGCACAGTACCTAAACAACTACACCGATGATGGCTTTGATGCTGCCCTTGCTGAAATGGGTTCGGGTAAAATGCAAGTTGAGCGTGCTGATAAAGCAGGCCTATTGCTTGATGAAACCATTGCTAACATGAATGCAGCTAACCCAAGCCTTGGTGGCCGTGAAAAAGCACTAAACACAGCTTACATGGTTGATAATGACTGTGGCTTTAAGTGTACGTTTATCAGAACCTTTACGGCGACAGAAGACGCAAGCTGGACACTTCATACAGAAAACTGGATTGGTAATAGCAAAATTAGTGTTGAGCCAAGCAACTTTGATATTAAAGCAGGTGAGACACAAAGCATTGTTGTTACGGTTGAAGCAAGCCAACAAGCAACACCACAAGAAATTGTTGATTACACAGGTAACCAAGGTCAAATCGTAATGACCTCAAGCAACCCTGAATCACCAATTTTAGAAATGCCTGTATGGACTTTCGCTGGTGATACCGGTTTACCTGAGTATATTCAAATTGATGCACACCGCCGTTCTGCAACGATGAAAGTGGGTCCATTTAATACTGATGAAATTAGCAACCTAACCACACAATCGTACGGCTTAGTAAAAGGCCAAGTTGAAACAGTGCACCTATTCAACGACACCACACCAGGCGACCCATTCGATAGCGTTGAGATCGAAGGTGAAGGCGAAGCTGTGAACAACAACCACATTCAGTGGACGACAGTGCCAGAAGGCGCAAAAATGCTAAGCGCAAGCGTCATGAACGACACGTCACGTGTACTTGTGTTCATGGGTAAAGATAGTAACGGTGATGGCATTGCGTCTTATGAAGAAACGTTATGTATGTCAACGAGCTACACCCTAACTAACTTCTGTAATATTGTTGATCCTGAAGCGGGTGAATACTTTACGTTATACATGAGCCTACAGACTCTATCGTATGGTGAAGTTGATGAAGGTATCGAAGTATCGTTTGCAACAGCTGTGACCACAGAAGACAATGGTTCACTCACTGTAACAGGCCCAAGCAGCGTACCTGGTTATGACCAGCTTGAGCTTGACCTTGCTTATAACCTACCTGATATGGAAGTGGGCGATATCTACTTTGGTGGCTTTGATATTGGTAGCAACCCAGAAGATGCGGGTAATCTTGGTTTTGTTCCAGTGATCATCGAGCAAGTTGATAAAGACGTGACCTTTACAGCTAACAAAGACAAAGCATTTGTGGGTGATTTAGTAGACTTCGAAATCAGCGTCATTGCTAATAACGAAGATGAAGCGCGTCAGTTTGCTCTAAACACTGAGTTCCCTGTGGGCGTAGACATTGTTCCTGACAGCATTGTCGCATCTAACTCAACGCCAGTAACACCAATGTTAGATAGCAACGCTCTAGCACTAGTTGGTGTTCAAGAGACGACTAAAAATGTTGAGCGTAATTATAACATTACCACCAACATCACAGACGAAATGTGTTCATTAACATCGGCGCATTCACCAGATCCTCACTACCTAGAACTACGTGAGCTTGGCTGGCGTACACTAGAAGGTGTTGAAGGTCGTTACTACAACGAGTTTGAGTACACATTTAAAGAAATCATGAACACTAACCTTGATGTGTCATTCCCATTCTTTAACAAGTACCACTTTGACTCAATTAAACTTAACCCAGCAGGCTTAGTCACATTTGGTTCGCAAGGCCGTACAACGCCATTCCACGTTGAACTGCCTGAGGGTTACACTCAGCCGCCACCGCCGCCTTACCTAATCGCACCTTTCTGGGTTGGTGACAACATGATCCCAGAGCGTGTTGACGGTGGTTACGGTAACTATGACGCCAACGCCGGTATCACACCAACTTACACGGTATCTCGTGAGTGGTTAGTACTTGAGTGGGATAATATCCAGCGCTCAAGAACTGAAGGCCAATCTGTTGATGTTGAAATGTTCATGCGTATGGGCATTGACTATGAGCCAGGTGAATACGAGCTACTATTTGCTTATGACAACCTAAGCTTAGTTGATGCACAAGGTTCTATCGGCTTGAAAGCTGCTGATGGTCGTGGCTTTATCAGTGGTGATATTCCAATCGATTTAAACATCGGTAACAAGTACGGCTTCGACAATATGGACGAAGTACTACACGACAAACTGGTTGTGTGTCTTGACTACACAGGTCCTGAGATTTCTAAGTTTGACGTGAAATTCCAAGCGTACATTGGAGAACAAGCGGCGAATCAAACGCATCAACTATCACTTACAAATGGTTTAGTTGGCGCAGATGATGAAACCATCACCCTTGACCTAGAAGTTATCGGTAACCTAGAAATGGCAGCCTTAACTGATATGTCGGTGGCAGAGAACGAAACGATTAGTTTTGACGTGCTTTATGCTGACGAAAACCAAGTGAGCAACCAAATCGAAGTGTTAGGCGAAAACTTCACTTATGAAGTATCTGGTCACACATCAGGTAGCACTGTGACTATCACGCCAGCGGCGCACTTCCATGGTGATATTGATGTAACAGTAAAAGTGAGCGACAGCGTTAACCCAACTGATGCAGCAATGAGTTCATTTGTATTATCGGTGATGTCTGATGGTGAAGAGCTTGGCTGTACTGACAGCTCAGCAACTAACTATGATGAAAGCGCCAATACTGACGATGGTAGCTGTACTTTCCCTGAGGCAGTGATTCCAGAAGCAGAGATTGAAAAAGACAAGAAATCATCAAGCGGTTCATTCGGCTGGTTACTACTAGCAGTTGCCCCACTGATGGCACTTCGTCGTAAAAAATCTCGAATTAACTAAGGATTAGTTAATTAGGATAGTAAGTAGGTAATGCCGATATGCTTAGCATATCGGCATTTTTCGTTATAAATACTTTAACCAAGGCTTGTTAGCCTTACGCTTGTATTCACTAAACTTCTTGGTTGGCCAATAAAGCCCTACTGCCAACAACAAAGTAATAAACCAAATACCTGATATATCACTGACTCCTAAATATTGCCCTTGATTTGCCCCCCAGATCAGCATGCCTATTTGATACATAAATAGCAGTACATAGAGGTGGAAAATATAAAAGAACATAGGCACAGAGCCATACACTCTCAGCGCATTCGTAAAGCGGTTGAGTGGTCTTTCAAATAACCACAAGCCTGCAAACATGCCTGCTAACGTGATCAGCAAAAAGCTCAGTGACGGTGGGTACTTAGTCACGTTAAACACCGACATCATGGTTTCGGTTGTGGTACTAAACGTTTGCCATGGCAAAGTTTCGCCATAAATATTAAAACCACGCAGCAGCACAAATAATGCCACACATAACAGGGCTAACAGCAGTAATGCTCGTTTACGCGAATCTGCCGATTGAGTGTGCGCATATAAAGGACCTGCACAGTAACCCAATAAGATAACACCAATCCAAGGCAGCACTGGGTAGCTAATTTTTACATCGATTAAACCACCTTGTGATAGATAGCCTCGGTCATGCAAAATCGTCCACAGCGAGTAACCAAACTCATCGGGCGAAAAGCTGATTGGGGTCAGTAAGTTATGACCAAATACAATAACTAAACCAAGTAGCAGCAATAGATTGCGCGGCAACTTAATCAATATTGCTAACACCAGCATACAAAGGCCAATCGCCCACATCACTTGTAGCCAAATGGTATGGTAGTAACCCATCCACGAAAAACAAATCAGGGTCACTTCAAGGGCGATTAAAAAAAGCCCTCGCTTGATTAAAAAGCTTCGTGCTGAGCGCGTCACGCCACTTGCTGGATGACTATAAAGCCACGCCGACAAACCGGTTAAAAAGATAAAGGTTGGCGCACAAAAGTGCGCAGCAAAGCGGCTCCAAAAAAGCCCTGGCGAAGTGGTATCAACCACCATGGGATCAGCCACCTGCATGTGCAAGAAAAATCGCTCTCGCACATGATCAAGTAGCATCAGCAGAATAACGACACCACGCATGATGTCGATACTGTGAATACGGCTTTTAACTTGCTCAGAAGTCATAATTTACGCCAAGTTTAAATTGCGTCGGCGCACCCGGATAGGCCCACAAAGCATTGTAAGAACTAGCGATATACTGTTCATCAAACACGTTATCGACATTCAATGATACCGTCGTACGTTCAGTCGCTCGCCATTTAGCAAATAAACCAACAGTTTGGTAACTCGGTAAACGGAAAGTGAGATCAGCTGGGTCACCTAAGCGATCAGACACATATTGATAATGACCACCAATCTTTATTTCTTGTGCGAATAAATTTAGGTCATGGTTTAAGCCAACCGAAAGGTTATTCTTAGGTACGTTCACAAGTGGGCTGCCCTTAGGAATTGGCACTAACCAATCAATAACTAGACTGTCTGTCGCAGTCTCGGCATCAACATAGGCATAAGATAGGTTGTACTCGGTATTGTCACCCAATGACCCTGTTAAATCTAATTCAAAACCTGAGCTATTTGCTTTACCTACAGGTGATGAATAACCCACGTTTACTGGATCTGCCACCAGCATGTTGCTCTTGCTTGCATCAAAATAAGCAAGCGTACCGCTGATATTGGCGTAGCTAAATTTAAAACCCACTTCAAACGAATCACTTTCTTCAAAACCGAATGGATTACCTTCGGCATCGGTGCCACTCAGTGGTAAAAAGCCTTCTGAATAGCTTGAGTAAAGGTTAATGTCGTCATTAAGTGCGTAAACCACACCAAAACGTGGACTAATGCGGTTTTCTTTGCTGTTTGATGCCACACCAGACTTAGTCTCAAAAATATCTTGTTCAATTTCATCAAAACGTAGACCTAACATCACTTTTAAGTTATCGGTTAGATCTAGTTGGTCTTGCAGGTAAATACCGTACGCATTTTGCTGTTCGTTATTTTCGTACTGCATGCCCACTTCAGGGCCTTCAGTGGTGCTGTACTCTGGCTCATAAATATCAATGGTGTAAGTGCCATTACCACCACGGTAGCGATAAAGCCCTGTACGCAGTTCATAGTCGTAACCATCAACACCAATCAGTACATGGTTAGTAATACCGGCAACATCAAAATGGCCGCTTAATTCAAAGCGCAGCGATAAATCATCAGACTCATAGTCACGGTATCTGTGCTGGCGAGTTAAAGTTCTGCCATCATCAAATAATGACTGACGCGATGGTGAAAGCTCAGCATCTGACGAATAACCTGTTAGCGTTGCAGTACGGTAACTAGCACCTAATAACAAGCTCCAATCTTGGTTTAGATCGTTGCTGTAATTTAATTGATGACCGCGCGAGTGCACCTTAGTTGGTGCATCATTTGGGTTACCTAAAAAGCGTGACTCAGGTACGGTATCAAAATCACCATTTAACAACACAATACCGCGGTCATACATTTGCTGTTGATCAACATACTCAAACTCATAGGTCAGCGATGAGTTATCGTTGATTTGATAATAAAGCGAAGGCGTAATCACGAATTTGTCGTGGTGCACATAATCTCTAAAGCTATCGCTATCTTGCCATGCACCATTGATACGAAACGCTAAATCATCGCTTAGACCGTTAGTGTAATCACCTTGAATACGCTTGTGATCATCGCTACCGAACTCAGCTTGAAGTTGCCCTTGCTGATAAAACTGTGGCTTTTTAGTAATAATGTTTACGGTACCACCCGGCTCTGAACGGCCATAGAGTGCTGAGCCCGGCCCTTTTAATACTTCGATGTATTCAATGTTTGAGACATCACGCGGGCCTGCAAAGCCGCGACCACCACTAAAACCGTTAACTAAGTACCCAGACGGCATATTTTCGTTACCAGACAAACCACGAATTGAATAGCTATCCCACAGCGCGCCACCATTATTCTTACGAGTAATACTGGCAGAAAAATCCAGTGCATCACGAAACTTTGTAATACCGTTATCAGTCATCATGTCTTTGCTTAATGTGGTGATCGATTGCGGTAAATCTTTTGTTGGAATATCACCACGAAACGCCTGTTTATGTTCAATGGTGATCGTTTCGATATCGCTGTTATCAGCTGCATGTGTATTCGCTGCAAACGCCGCAGCTAAGGCTAAACTAAGAGTTGAGTACTTCATAAGGTCTGATTGTAAAAGTTAAGAGAAATTATTTGTTATAAAATAACATAAATAAAAAATAGGTTATAGTATAACAATACATTTACCCCTTAATTTTTAGCCAAGCCTCTAGTTTACAAAGATAATTTTTAACGCTAAATTTGGGGTAGATTAAAAAGCAAACAAGTTAAGGAAAACTATGTATAAATCACTTTTAGCATTAACGCTCGTATGCGCATCAATCAGCTCATTCGCAAACCCTGATTTATCTCGTAAATTTCCATTTGTTGATATTCAAGCGCAGGTACTAGATACCACTACAGATAAGCCTAGCTGGCAACGGCTGCCACCAATGCACCATGTACAATACCCGACAGGGCTGCTAAATCGACAAGGCAGTGGCTGCGCTATTGTCAACTTTCAGGTAACGCCAGAAGGCAATGTGAAAAACTTAAATATTGAAAATTCAGCACCTAAGCGCTTTAGTAAAGACGTTAGAAAGGCAGCAAGGCAAATAGTGAGAGACTGGCAATGGCCAGAGCGCACGGATGAACAAGTGATTGAGTTAACCATGCGTTTTGACTACTGCTTAACGCACGACTTCGACAAAAAGAGTGAAGCCGTTGCCATGTGCGTTGAGCATTCAGAACAAGCCTGCGAGTAAACAATAAATTTGCCGTGTAGATACTTGAGCCAATGCCAGCTATTGCCTACAATGGCGCACAATTTATTCAATGCAGATCGCAACTATGACTGATACACAAAAACCAGAATTACCAAACCAACTTTCTATCAATCCACGTAGTAAATTTTATGTGGAAGAAGTTTTCGAGCATGAAATTGGTGTAAAACTTAACGGCAAAGAGCGTTTTGACGTTGAAGAATATAATATCAGCGAAGGCTGGATCAAAGTCGCTTCTCCAAAAGCCCTTGATCGCCGCGGCCAACCTTTACTATTAAAAGTAAAAGGCACTGTAGAAGTATTCTACAAGTAATTCAGTTTTGCTGAATTAGCTTGTTGGCCAACACAATGGTTGGTCAACAAGTTTATATCTTTACGAGCTTAGACACTCAGCCCCTCGTTTTTTCCCACACAAGCGAAAGTTAAACCAATGCCCGGTGACTACAAAGAGCGAACCCAATAAAGTAAGTACTTTTTCGCCAGCCTCACCAATAACATTTTCGCCAAGCAGCACCGCTGCAGACAACAACACCAGCCCTGCACCACCTAGCATCAATAATCGATAACGTTTATGTTTTTTACACCCTAAAAATAGTGCTAATAAGCTGCTTGGCAGTACCGCAACTAACATCCAAAAATGAAATTGCTCGTTACCTAAACCCAGTGCTGCAGCACTTGGTAATAAAACCAAAAACACAGGCACAGCTAAACAGTGAATAGCACACATAGCTGATAACCCGATGGCAAACTTGTCCATTATTTCTTGTAATTTCACTGAATAATTCCTACAAAATTGAACACATGAATTATAAAAAGTGCATCAAGCAAGTTTTGCTTGGCACTCATTGCATACTCCCAGCATTTCAAATTGCTTTGTTTGTGAGGTAAAACCTGCATCATCAAAATGAGGGAAAAGCTTTGCAACGTCACTCTGTGAAACCGCTAAAGTCTCAACTTTTTGGCAGTGACGGCAAATCAAAAACAAAGAAGTCTCACGCTTAAAAACCTCACTGTCGGTACCGTAAGCGATATATTTGTTAGCACTATTAAGCCTGCGAACAAGGTTTACCGACTCCAAAAAGCTCAAGATTCGATAAACAGACATAACAGATACACTTGAACTTGTGCGCAGCTTGTAGCAACTGGCCAATTCGTAGGCCGATAACGGCACGTCTGTGGTTAGTAATATTTGCAGTATTTGCTTGCGCTGAATGGTGAACTTTCTGCCATGCTCAAGGCAAACCTGCTTCGCTTTATTAAGTGTGCTGGTTAATCGCTGTTTATTCATAGCGGCCACTCAATATAAGGTTTTGTTGCTGTCAGCTCTGCTATCCCTTGCGCTTGCTCTGTGATCCACTGTGCTTCGATAACAGATATTGCTTCAGCCCATGCAAATAAAGTAACTGTGACTTTAGAGACGGGCTTATCACAGTTAAACGAGTATTCAACTTCTAAGTCTTGATGTGAATCATGAGTGTGATGCTCAAATGGGTTTTCAAAATTTGCTTGAGTAAGCTTACATTCGCCGTTAAATGTCACTAACTGCTGTGAATTTGCTAATTGGGCTAACGTTTGTTTAATAGTTTGCTTTTGCTCAGCTGTTTCGGGCTGATGCTCAAAGCCAAAAATATCTCCAGCCGGTAAAATGAACTTAACCTGCCATTTGTCTTGATCATGAACCACAAAAAGCACTCCCTCACCATGTGAATGATGATGGTGTTGATGCCCTTGAGCTGAAAAGATACATCCAACCATAAAGCATATCACTGCTAATTTTGCTGCTTTTATAACCCCAATCACTCCATTTACCTCACTTTAAACATGCTGTTACAAAAAAGAATAAGACTCATTCGTCGATTCACACTTGATACATTATAACAATTAAAGCACAATTGATACATTATAACATATCTATAATGGTGAATAATGAATAACATCTCAAGAGTGGCTGTCGTCATAGCAGCGTTATTACCAGCCAGTGTTTTGGCACAATCGATCAAAGGCGTTGTTTTAAATAACCAAGGTAAAGCGGTGGCTAATGCCACAGTTGACCTTGAAGGGTCTGATCAAAAAGTAACAACTAACGACAAAGGTGAGTTTGAAATCAGCGGCTTAAATAACGGCTTAAAAGAGCTACATATTTCAGCGCCAGGTTATGCTCACTTACATCGAGATATCACACTTGCCAATGACCAAGACCACAGCGCAACCTTTAATCTAAAGCGCTCACCGATTGAAGTGATTGATGTTGAAGCAACGCCGATTCATATGTCGGCAATGGAATCTGCCTCACCTGTTAGTGTGTTATCTGGCGAACAATTAAGACGCCAACAAGCATCAACGCTTGGCGATAGCCTCGAAAAGCTGCCGGGCGTTAACACAAACTTTCATGCCAAGGTTGCCAGTACGCCTGTGATCCGTGGTTTGAGCGGCCCACGTGTTTTAATTACGCAAAATGGCTTAGATGTAAGTGATGTGTCACGTGTTGGCCCTGATCACTCAGTGGCATCGGAAGCATCAACAGCGCAGCAAATTGAAGTATTACGTGGCCCAGCAACTCTTTTTTATGGCAGCGGTGCAATTGGTGGTGTCGTCAACGTAGTTGACAGCCGAGTACCAACAGACAGCACAACACGCGGTGAGTGGAACCTAGAACATAACTCTGTAGATGAGCAAAAAGTTGCTTCGTTTAATGCCACCACAGGGACAGAGTCATTTGCCTTTTATGCTGATGCATTCTGGCGTGAATCAGACGATTACGAAGTACCTGTTGCCGCCGATATTGACGACACAGAGCACAGCTCAAAGTACGTAGTAGAAAACAGTAATGAAGACTCAGATGGCTTTACTGTTGGTACTAGCTACTTATTTGAGCAAGGTTACCTTGGTGTTGCGGTTGAGCAATTTAACCGCCAATACGGTATTCCTGGCCATACTCATGGTGAAGAAGAAGAGCATGATCACGAAGAAGAGCACAGCGAAGAAGAAGCTGTTTTTGCTGATCTTGAACAAACCAAAATCCAGCTACTTGGTGAATACAATATCGACAGTGAGTGGCTAAGCAAAATTAACTTACGTGCAGGCCACACAGACTACGAACACGCTGAAATCGAGCACGGTGCTGTAGGCACAACTTTCAAAAATGAAACCAATGAGCTGCGCGTTGACATTCTGCATAGCCAATTTGATGAGTGGAATGGTGGCGTTAGCTTTCATTACAAAAAAAGTGATGTAGAAGCACAAGGCTCTGAAGCCTTCACCCCTCCTTCTGTTACTGAAAGTATTGCTTTTGCAATTATGGAAGAAAAGCACTTTGGCGATTTTTTAGTGCAATTAGGTGGTCGTGTTGAGCGAGTTACTATTGATGCTAATAATGTGCTGTTACCTGAGATCGATGCCCATGCACATGATGAAGACGGTGATGAGCACGACCATGATCATGACCACGAAGAACCCGGTTACACACGTGTATTTGATGTTGCCCAAGAGTTTACACCGGTCAGTTTATCAACAGGTGTGGTATGGGATTTTACACCGGGTTATAACCTAGGTTTATCGGTATCGCGTTCTGAGCGCGCTCCGTCTGCTTCTGAGCTGTTATCTTTTGGCCCACACATTGGTACTGCAACTTATGAAGTTGGTGCGCTATTCGACACTCATGATGGTCATTTTGAGCTATCAGAAGAGGCTATCGACTTAGAAACAGCAAATAATATCGACCTGACATTCCGTAAAACCGACGGTGATATTGGCTTTATCTTCAATGCCTTTTACAACCAAGTAGATAACTATTATTACCAGATCAACACAGGCCTATACGCTGAAAGCGGTCATGATCACGACCATGGCGACGAACATGATCACGAAGAAGAGCACGATCATTCATCTGAACTCCCGGTTTATTTATTTAAAACAGACGATGTGATTTTACATGGTTTTGAAGCGCAAGTTGCTTGGCAGCTAAGCGACGAATTTAAAGTCGACTTATTCTCTGATTATGTACGCGCGCGCCTAAAAGACGGTGGAGATTTACCACGTACTCCACCACTGCGTTTTGGTACTGAGTTTAGCTATCAAACCGAAAACCTAACGGCAAATATTCACGTTACGCGCTACCAAGAACAAGACCGCATAGCACAACAAGAAACCACAACAGACGGCTATACCCTTGTTGATGCCAGTATTTCTTATGACTTATCGGTATTGAACCAAGATCTATCGCTTTATTTAAAAGGCACAAATTTAACGGACACAGAAGCCCGCGTTCATAGCTCATTCTTAAAAAATATTGCACCACGTCCTGGGCGTAGTTTTGCGCTTGGTGTTCGCGGCTACTTCTAAAACAAAATTACAAATAAAGGAAACCTACATGACACACTTATTTAGATTAAAACTATTGGCACTGGCAATTAGTAGCACCCTGATCACCGCATGTGGTGACGCAGAAACAAATATTGTTGAGAAAGACCCTATCGAGGTTCCAGACGACAGTGGTGATGACCATGATCATGATGACGGTTATACCATTGACTCAATGGGCCGTTTAGCGGTTTTAGCAGCTGATAGCAACGAAGCGAATATCTTTGATTTAGATGACGACTCATTACTAGAAACGTTTTCGCTTATCCATGATTCAAGCTCACTAAATGTTTCACCAAGCTACCGTTATGCAGTTATTGCTAACCGCAGCCAAGATTACTTAGGCTTTATTGATAGCGGTTTATGGCGTGAAGATCATGGCGAGCATTTACATGATTATAAACAAGGCCCTGCATTTAGTGACTACGAGCTAACAACGGGCAGCCGCCCTACTCACATCGTTAAACATGATGGCCAAATGGCCGTGTTTTACGATGGTAATGCCGATGCAGGTACAGTTGCCTCTGTAGAAGTGTTAACCGATAACGACATTGCTAACGAAACCGCGACACTTGCTGGTATTCAGTACGACATCAATATGCATGGTGTTGCTGAGCCACGTGGCGAGCACCTAGTTGCAACATTGCGTCGTGCGGATAGCGAAAGCACTTCAAACGCTAAAATCCTGCCGGATCAGGTGGGTGTTTTCCACCTTCATGACGGTGAATATGAGCTTGAACAAACATTTGAAGTTACTTGCCCAGATTTACACGGTGCAGCGCAAAACCATGATTATGTAGCATTTGGCTGTGGTGACGGTGTACTGGTAGCCCACCAGCATGATGATGAATATCATGCAGAAAAAATCGCCAATATTGATGCTCTAGGTGATACACGTATTGGCACATTATATGGCCATGAAGGTAGTGAAAGCTTTATTGCAATTGCATCAGGTGTATTTGTAAGTATCAATCCAAGCGAAGCTGAAATGGAAGTACTTGAGTGGCAACTTGATGAAGGCGCAAGTGCTGTATCTTACTCATTCTCAGCAAGCGGTGAGCACTTTTTAGTACTTGATAGCTTAGGCTTTTTAAACGTGCTTGAAGCCCATGAGCACGACGGCCACATGCACTGGGAACTTGCCGGTAAAGTAGATATCACTGAAGAAGACGTAACAACGATGCCAGAGGGCATGAACTTCAGCATGACTGTGTCACAAAATAGTGAGTTTGCTTACGTTGCTGACCCTATCGCTCAGCACGTACTAAAAGTACATATCGAAGATCTTGAAATTGAAGGTGATCTTGAACTGACTTTTGCACCAAGCGCCATCACTTGGTTAGGTATCGCAGAAGAAAGTGACGATCACGACCACTAAGAAGTTATGTTTTATGGTATGACATAGCTCGCAAAGGTTGGCATTTACTGCCAACCTTTTTTTATTCATATTTTGTAACAGACTTTCATCGCAACTGCATCGCTATTTAAAACTGAATTGTTATGATGTAACAGTTCCCAAAATAGGATGTAATCCCATGAAAAAACTAACAACGTTGGCACTGGCCATGGCTGCGACACTGGCACCTTGGGCATCAGCTTACGAAACTAAAGACACGCGCTTACTGCGCTTTCCAGATATTCATAACCAAAGCGTTACCTTTGTGTACGGTGGTGATATTTACATTGCTAATACGCAAACAGGCGAGAGCAAACGCTTAACCGACCATATTGGTTTTGAAACCTTCCCTAAGTTTTCACCTGACGGTAAACGCATTGCCTTTGCAGCCGAATACAATGGCAGCCGCCAAATTTATGTAATTAACAGCGATGGCTCTGACTTAAAGCAACTGACTTACTACAACGATGTTGGCCCAATGCCACCACGCGGCGGTTTTGATTATCGTGTTCTCGATTGGACACCAGATGGCAAAAATGTGGTATTTCGTGCTAACCGCACACCGTGGGGTAAACGTATGGGTCGTCCATACATGGTGCCTGCTGACGGTGGCCTTGAGCAGCCTCTGGCTATTCCAGAAACGGGCGGCGGTATGCTTTCGCCAGATGGTAGTAAATATGTTTACACGCCAATTGACCGTGAATTTCGTACTTGGAAGCGTACCCGTGGCGGTCGTGCACAAGATGTCTGGGTTTACGATCTAAAAAACAATACCTCAGAGCAGCTAACCACTAACCGCGCTACCGATCAGCAACCAACCTGGGTTGGCGACAACATTTACTTTGTATCTGACCGTGATTACACCCTTAACCTGTATCAATACCAAAAAGGCGCTGAGCCGAAAAAGCTAACCAACCATAAAGACTTTGACGTACTGTGGCCATCAGCTGGCCCAAATGCTGTTGTTTATGAAAACGGTGGTTACCTTTATCGCTTTGATCCAAAAAATCAAAAAAGCAGCAAGCTAAGTATTAACATTGCTGGTGTGCGTCAATACGCAATGCCGTACACAAAAAATGTGAGTGACTTTATCGACTCAATGTCGATTTCTCATGATGGTAAGCGTGCACTCTTTACTGCCCGCGGTGAGCTATTTAGCGTACCGGTTAAACAAGGCCCAACACGTAACTTATCTTACACAGCAAAAGGCCGCGAGATTGACGCAAGTTGGTCGCCAAATGGTCGTTATATTGCTTATATGAGCGATGAAAGCGGCGAATACGAAATTTACTTAAAAGATCGCAGCGACAACAATGCCACTAAGCAGCTAACCAGCAACGGCACTATTTGGCGCTTTACACCAATTTGGTCACCTGATAGCTCAAAACTGTTATTTGCTGATAAGAACCACACACTCTGGTGGATAGACGCAAAATCGGGTAAACAGCACAAAATTGATACCAGCATCTACGATGAAGAAGGTATTCGCCAGTATACTTGGTCGCCAAATAGCGAAGACATTGTGTATGTAAAAAACAATGAAAACCGCTATGCCTCACTGTGGCACTACAATATTGATAAAAAGAAAGTGACTCGCTTAACGGATGAAATGACCAATGAGCAAAACCCAACTTTCTCTCCTGATGGTCAATACCTGTATTTTAGTTCTGAGCGCGACTTTAACTTAGCCTTTAGCAGCTACGAGTTTGACTACATGTTTAATCGTGCAACGCGTATTTATGCCGCTGCCGTAAATGACAGTATCAAACCACTTATCGCACTACAAAGTGATGAAACAGCGATCGTCAGCGATAAACAAAAAGATGACGACAAGAAAAACAGTAATAACCTGCAAAGCAGCGACTTTATGCAGCGTGTAACCGCTTTAAATGCGCCAGCTGGAGATTATCGCAGTTTAACGGCCGTAAAAGATGGCGTGCTAACACTGGCTAATGGCGGCCTACAATTAATAGGCACAGCTCACGACAGCGAGCTTGAAACCGTGGCTAAAGGGGTAAACAGCTACACTATTTCGAGCAATGGTGAGCACCTGTTAGTACATGCGGGTAACGATTACAGCTTAATTGAGCCAAAAGCAAAACAAGACCTAGCAGCGAATAAGCTAGATCTTAGTAACATGACCTTAAAAATTGAGCCACAAATCGAATGGCAGCAAATGTATGTTGAAGGCTGGCGTACATTACGTGATTGGTTCTACGATGAAAACCATCACGGCCAAGATTGGGACGCAATTTTAGCCAAGTATCAACCTATGGCTGATGCTATCTCACACCGTAGTGACCTAGATTACATTCTCAGTGAAATCGCAGGTGAAATTAACTCAGGCCACATTTATGTGCAGTCGGGTGATATGCCAAAAGCAGAGCGTAAAAAGCACGGTTTATTAGGTGCAAAACTTGCCAGCGATCCATCTGGATACGTAAAAATTGAGCAAATCTTCCAAGGTGAAAACTGGCATGAAGACTTCCGCTCACCACTTGGTACAACAGGGGTAAAAGCACATAACGGCGACTACATCATTGCCGTAAATGGCCGCTCAGTAAAAGACGTAGCTAACTTCTACGAATTACTAGAGAACACCCAAGGTGAGCAAGTTGAGCTAGTCCTTAACAGTAAGCCGCGCAGCAAAGGTGCATGGCAAGTTACCGTTAAGCCGGTAGCCAGCGAGCAAGGTTTGCGTTATTTAGATTGGGTTAACTCTCGTGCAGCCTACGTTGATAAGCTATCAAATGGTCGAATTGGTTATGTTCACTTACCAAATACAGCCTACGAAGGTAACCGCGCCATGTTCAAAAACTACATGCCGCAAACCACCAAAGACGCCATGATTATTGATGACCGATACAATGGCGGCGGCTTTATTCCTGAGCACATGATCACTTGGCTTGCTCGTAAACCGCTTAACTACTGGAAGCGCCGCGGTGTTGAGCCAACGAAAACACCACAATTTGCTCATGATGGTCCAAAAGCCATGCTGATCAATGGTTATTCAAGTTCAGGCGGTGACGCTATTCCTTACTACTTCCGCCAAGCGGGGTTAGGTAAGCTTATTGGTACCCGTACTTGGGGTGGATTAATTGGTATTTCGGGTAACCCAAGCCTAGTAGATGGCGGCCAAGTTATCGCTGCAACATTCCGCATTTTAGATAACGATGGCAACTGGATCATCGAAAACGAAGGTGTCACTCCAGATATCAAGGTTGTTGACCGCCCAGAGTTAATCTACCAAGGTAAAGATCCATCGATTGAACGTGCCGTAGAAGAGCTATTAAAAGAGCTAAAAGACAACCCGAAAAAGCCACTCACCGTGCCACCAGCGCCGACTGACTTTTAATTCTTAACTGGTTGTTAAAAAGAAAAAAACCCCGCTGCAATGCGGGGTTGATTTTTAATCAAAAGAGCTATTCATCACCTTGTATATACAAGCAATCATCGACTGACTGCTTTAAAGTTTCAATGAGTGCCTCATCCATATATTGGTACTCATCGGGTATATCGAGTACCTGAATCGGCTTGTATTGTAATAAACGGCTAAACTGCGCTTTAATGCGTTGTTTATGCTTATGTTCCATCACAAAAATTATATCTGCCCAATTAATATCAGCAGTTGTTACCGTGTGCCTTGCTCGTGGGCTTGTGCCTGCAGAGCGGGCTTTAATGCCATTGTATTGGTTGAATACCTTTTCCTTTGTGAGTCTGGCTAAATTCAGGACCCTTAAACGTACGAATCGGATTACCCCGTTGCAGCTCATTGTGTTGTTGCCACCGCGACTTTTGCTGCTGGCTAGCAGCCTGCTGAGCTTGCTCTGCCAGTTTTTGCATTAGCAACAATCGGGCTAAACGCTTATTCGCATGCTGACTTCGTTCACTCTCTACGCGAACAGTAATTCCTGTCGCAACATGGGTAGCACGAACAGCCGAATCAGTGGTGTTTACATGTTGGCCTCCCGCGCCACTTGCGCGGCATTGCTGAAAGCGGATCTCGCTATCAAAAGTTTGCTCAGCTATTTCAAATAGTTGACCGCCAAAATACCAGTTTTTACGCTTATGCCTTGCTCTGAATGGGCTTTGACAAACCCACAACATCGAGCCATGCCATTGCTGAGCAAACTGTTTTAAAATTCGCGGCTCAGCACCGGTTAATTCAAGTAATACCGATTTGTAGCAGCCTGAAAGTTCAGCTTGCTCTACAGCAAGAGCATTCACCTTAATAGCTAATGCTTTAGCATCACACTCAAGGCGCTTAACAGCCATTGCCACCGCTTTACAGCACTCTAAAGGACCCGCCCCTGACGATAATTGCACTAAGATCATCCGCACGTTCCTTGTGTTTTAAAGGTAAGCACAGGCTTTAATTTAGCAATTACAGTAACCAGCCCAGCATCAACAAGGTCATCAATAACTGTTTGGCAGTCTTTGTAAGCTTGTGGTGCTTCATCATAAAGCAGCGTTTTATCATTACAGATCACCCTGCTACCAAACGCAGTGCGATATAAATCTTCCTTTTTAAACTTGTGACTCAAACGGCCTTGGCATTCTCCACGCTTCCATTTGCGACCAGCGCCATGTGCAAGGGAGCGTAAGTTTACGTTTTGCTCAGCCGTTGGCTTAACTAAGTAACTGTAATCACCGCGAGAGCCCGGGATCATCACAGCCCCTTGATCGCTGGGTGTAGCGCCTTTTCGATGTAACCAGCCTGCTTGTCCTGCAATCTGTGATTGACTTACAAGGTTATGATTTACATCTAAAACCTCTTCGCCACCAGCACGAATAGCTTGTAAAAAACGCCGTGCGATCAGTTCTCGGTTTAACTGTGCCCAACGCAGTGCTTCGTCATGTTTGGCCATATAATCTGTAAAGGCACCACTAACGACCTCAAGGCCATCATGGTTATGCTCTGCAATATGCTTAACTAAAATAGCTTGTCCTAACCCTCTAGAGCCAGAGTGCACCAATAGCTGCAGTTTTTTAGGTTGTAGGCCTAAAGCAAGCAAGGCTTGTTGATCAAACACCTCTTCAATCGCCTGAAATTCAGCGAAATGATTGCCACCACCTATGGTGCCAAGGGCGCTATCAAAACCAGTTTGTGTGATAGCCAGTTCATGTTTTCGCTCGCTAATCAATGTGTGCCAACTATCATCTAGCGGCTGTTCAACATCGCTTAAGCGTTTTGCGAGCTTATCTACATTTAACTTGGCTAACTTAGTATTGGTTTGCCAAAGCGACATACCGCAACCAATATCATTCCCCACTAAAGCGGGGTAAATTCTACCTTCTGTCAAAAAGACTGCCCCAATGGGGTAACCTCGACCAGGGTGTAAATCGGGCATACCCGCTACAGCGTGCATACCAGGTAATTCAGAAGTTTTAATTAATTGTTGTATTGCTAGCCCTTCAATCCACGACTCTTTAGACGCAATAAGGCTAACGTTATCAGTAAGTTTTTGGACGGACTTGCCCATAATACCAATTCCTTTCTCTGCAATAGAAAAATGCTAACGAAAAATGATTTGGCAGGTCTTTGATTAATTGATCAGGCTTAGCTTTGAAAAGCTAATAAAGAAATAGCTTCGAGCTAGGCAAGAAAACGACCTGCAAAGGAACAAGTTGTATAAGTCATATTGTTTACTCCTCTACAGTGTGTGAATGGTTAAAATCGCGGCGATTGTAAACATCTTAAAAAGTGAAAGCAACTAAAAAATTAATAACTCCATGCAAAGTTCCCACTTTAGCCACTTGATAAAATAAACACTTCTGCTACTTTGTTCGCTCAATGGATTGATTTTAATATAGGGATATTATGTCTAATTTTGACTTATGCTTTAATACCAAAAGCAGAACAAACTTACCAATTAACGAAAATGACCTTAAACTTTTAAAACAGTTTAGAAAAGATAACCCCCACATTATCGGGAACTTCATTCCTCAAGGTACTCCATTCATTCTTAGAAGTCCTGAACAAGGTGACATGAGTGATTTTAGACGAACACGTCCTGATATTGCTTGTGCACTCGACAGCACAATTTCATGGCCAGAGCATACTAAAAGAAATGTTAGCACTATAGTTAACCAATTTGGTGATGAAGATGCTCTGGCAATTGCAGAATTGTATGAGGCTGAGATTTCCCCTTACATCAATAAAGTAAGAAAAATTACAGAGCTTCCAGTTGCAGGTAAAAAGTTTGATTCCCTAACAGCCCTTGGCGCAGCAGCCACTTCCCTAGAATCTAGCCAAGTTAGGCTTAGTGATTTTGGAAAGTCTATTTTAAAATACCAAGTAAGCTTATTAAAAGTTCGCGAAGCTGCACAAAACAAAGCTCCCAAACTTGAATTAATAAAGTTAGGGAATGCAGCAAAACAAGCTCATTTAGAATTAAATACAAAATTTCAATCTGAGCTGGTTAAATTTAAAGGAAGAATCAAAGCCTCAGCGCGAGGTAATATTTGGTCAAACCCACAGCGGGGAATTAACATAGCTAAAAGCGCTAGAAGCTCAGCCCCTTTGCAATTGTCTTCGTTAGCAAATATTCAGCATTTACGTAAGTTAGAGCAAGGTGCAAATATCGCCGGAAAAGCCATTATAGCTTTAGATGCAGGGCTTCGAATTGACAGCGTTTATAGTGATTACAAAGCTGGGAAAGATTGGCAACGTCGTGCTGTTGTAGAAACAACAGGGTTTGGTGCAGGTGCTGCTGCGGGCATTGCAGTAGGGAGTGCAGTAGTAAATGCAGGCGTTGGTATAGCAATTGCGATGGGGCCTGTTGGTTGGGTTATATTAATCGGAGCTGGTTTAGCTGCAGGCTATGCAGCAGGAAAAGCAGGTGATTCTTTCGGACAATTTATATCTGGTAAAGTATATGATTTAAGTTCAAGTGTTGACTGGTTTTAATATGTTTATAATACCCGAGTTCATTTTTTTTATAATATCATTTCCTGTATTTATCTCTTTTCTTATCTCAACTCTATGCTTCACTCGCATTTCGATGAAGCATATTGAGAAGAAAATGCGTGAAGAAGGAATACACGAGCCTCTTTGGGATAAAGGGATAGGTATAAGAGTGAGCATGTATGGCAAAGTAATTCGTCGTCAAAAACCAGCAAAAGCAACCATCGTTAACGATGAGGCAATACTTCGCCACGCACGCCCTATTGACCTTGTACTCGCTCGAGCGATGCATTACTCACTCATTATTATGATGATCTTTGCGACCTATGGTTATTTTGCGTATGACTTAGGGGAGCGCGCTTATTAACTATAGCTGCCCTTGTAACCTCGTTTTTGTCTCTTTTAAGTAATCTGGGTAGGGATAAGAGTCATCTGCAACAGCGATTGCAGCCTCGATTTGAACTAATGCTTGGCGAGTATTACCTTGCATTTCATAGCCATATGACAAAGCTGACAGTGCATACGCTGATTTAGGGTAGTTTTTGATATTGTACTTAAACACCTCAATAGCCCGCTCAAATTGCTGGTTATCCGTTAAGCTGTAACCCAGCATCCTAACAGCGCGGTCTGGTGGCGCTATTTGCTCGCCCCATTGCTGAGATAAACGTTGATAATAGGCATCAATTGATGAAACATCATCGCCTAGTGCACTCAAAGGCATATGTTTAGATAAAAATAAGCCATGGTACGCATTAAATGCCCCAGCAGCTGAGGTTAGGTTATGCGAAACGCCTGCAAAGGCGTCGCTCTTAAAGCGCAGATTTGGTACTTTACTATTTTGCATCGTTTGCTGCATATCATCGTATCTTTCGCGCATAATGCCGGCTTCTTCGCCGATATTCATATATACATAGCTGTTAATACTTTTGGCTTTAGTAACAAAGGTATTTAGACTCTTAGCCGGGGCGCCATAGTTCCACCATACCGCAGGGCTATATGCAATGTGCGCTTGAAATAACTCAGGGTCAGCTTGCATTGCGTAAAGAGCAAATACACCCGCAGCTGAGGCTCCTGCAATAACTCTATAATCATGAGTACGATACTGTTTATTAACCAAAGGCATCAGTTCTTGCTCTACGAAAGCTAAAAACTTTGCTGCACCACCGCCTTCACCAACAGGCCCTTGTGGTTCTTTGTTCACTGTAGGATAAAAATCTCTAAGTCGATTAGTGCTTTCAATTGCAACTACAATCACCTCTGGCGCTTGATCATTTTCTTGTAGGCGTTCAAGCACAGCATTAATCAATGGTAAATTACCGGCCCCATCTAAACGGTAAATAACGGGATACCTTTTGTTTGGATGTGTTTGATAGCTTTTTGGCAATTGCACAACGACAGTGCGTTGCTCACTAAGATTACTTGATTCGATAGTATGCGTATGTTGGCTGTAATGTGTAACCGCATCATCTGCAGCTGGTTCAGCCATTACATGACTAGTACAGAGTAAAAAACCACTAATACAGAGTAACTTAAATAGTCGCACGACTTATCCTTAAGAAATATTGGTAATTTTTTAAGCTAACATAGTTACAGGTACAAACGAAGATAACTCATGTACTTTCTTCGTAAAAAAACACATATAAGTCATTCTTTTAACTAAAGCGTATGACGCAATATTTGCCCGGCGCTTTTACCCGTCATGCCATCCGGTGATTTAATGACTTGGCCATTAATAATGACGTATTGAATTCCTTCTGCGTACTGATGTGGTGCGCTAAACGTTGATTTATCTGCAACCGTCGCAGGGTCGAGTATGACAATGTCAGCAGCATAGCCTTGTGCTATCACTCCTCGGTCAGTTAGGCCCATTCTTGCAGCGGGTAAACTGGTCATTTTACGTATTGCATCTGGTAACGAAATCACCCCCTGCTCACGCACATAATGACCTAGTACTCTGGGGAAGGTGCCGTACCCGCGTGGATGTGGGTTGCCTTTACCAAGTTCTGAACCACCCGCATCGGTGGCGATTGCAGTAATTGGGTAAGCCATGATGTACTTAACATCATCTTCATTAATAGCGTGGAAGATCCCCTGAGCACCGCCATTTGCTTGAATTTCCATGGCAAGTTCAGCGGCTTCATCAATACTTTGCGCTCGCCCTTCACGTTTTAATAATTCAGCAAAGGTTAGCCCATCCCATGCAGGGTTTGCCGCATAATGCGCTATTTGCAGCCTTGCGGGGTCACCACCGCCTCTGTCTTCACGGATATTTTTGATCAAACCTTGTTTTATTTTTTGCCTTAACTCTGGATCTTGTAGGCGCTTTTCAACTTCAGCTTGGCCACCAGCCAATGACCATGCAGGAAATAAAATAGCAAATCGCGTAGAAGAAGCCGTGTAAGGATACTGATCGAGGGTGACATCTAACCCCGCTTTACGAGCATCGCGAATCATCTGAATAGTGTGCTTACTCTCACCCCAATTTGGATGACCAATCAGCTTATGATGAGAAATATGCACAGGAATACCGGTCTCCTTTGCAACATCGATCACCTCATTCATTGCCGTGACAATCTCTGCGCCTTCATCGCGCATATGAGAGGCAAAAAAACCATGCTGCGCATGAGCGGTTTCGGCAAGCACCTTTACCTCAGCAAAGTTTGAGTACACACCTGGAACATATTTAAGCCCTGTCGATAAACCAAACGCCCCCTGCTGCATCGCTTTATCGACCAATGCTTGCATTGCTTTTAGCTCATCAGCGCTAGCAAGTCGTTGCTCTTCACCCATAACAGCTTTACGAACATCATTATGGCCAATTAATAAGGCTAAGTTAGGCCCTAGAGGTGAACGCTCGGTTTGCGCAAAAAATTGCTTAAAGTCGACAGGAGAAAAACCACAGTTACCGCCCAAAATAGTGGTAATGCCCTGCTGCACTAAATTATCAAGCCGAGGCAGCTCTGCAATTGAACGCTCAGCATGGGAATGTAAATCGATAAAGCCAGGGGCAACAACCTTGCCTTTGGCATCTATAACTTGTTGAGCTTTGTCAGCCTCCAAATCACCAATTTTAGTGATCTTGCCACTTTCAATACCAACATCAGCGCGAACCGCTTTGCCGCCATGACCATCGAGCAACATCGCGTTTTTGATGATGAGATCAAAAGATTGCCCGTAAGCAATCCCTGAGCTGAGCACTAATACGGTCAATCCTATAGAGGTTAAAACACTGCGCTTTTTCATTGTTATTATCCTTAGCCTGAGTGTTTAACCATCCTAATCAATTGCAATACAAATTGCATCAGTGAACAGTAATTAAGCAAATTACTGGCACAAAAAAGCCGGCTAATTAGCCGGCTCTTGATGCTTTAACTTACTCAACCGTTACCGATTTTGCTAGGTTTCGAGGTTGGTCTACGTCGGTGCCTTTAATAACCGCAACATAGTATGAAAGCAGCTGCAGCGGAATTGTATATACAACTGGAGCAATCACGTCATCCACATGGTTTACGTTGATTACACGCATTGTTTCGTCAGATTCAAACGCTGAGTCTTTGTCTGCGAATACATAGATAATACCGCCACGGGCACGTACTTCTTCTACGTTTGATTTAAGCTTTTCAAGTAGTTCGTTGTTTGGTGCCACAACAATGATAGGCATGTCGGCATCAATCAACGCAAGCGGACCATGCTTAAGCTCACCCGCTGCGTATGCTTCGGCGTGAATGTACGAAATTTCTTTTAGCTTAAGTGCACCTTCCATCGCGATTGGGTATTGTGAACCACGACCTAAGAATAGTGAGTGGTGCTTATCAGCAAACTCTTCAGCTAAATCTTCAATCCCTTCTGCAAGCAGTAGTGCTTCTTCTAACTTGTTAGGAAGTGTTTTGATTGCATTCACAATCGCACTTTGATCTAGGCCTTTTTCTTGGGCAATAGATGCCGTAAGCATTAATAAGCCAACAAGCTGTGTGGTGAAGGCTTTAGTTGATGCAACACCAATTTCAGCACCCGCTTTAGTCATAAAGGCTAAATCAGATTCACGTACTAACGATGAACCCGGTACGTTACAAATGGTCATTGACGCCATGTAACCTTGCTGTTTTGCTAGACGTAGTGCAGCAAGTGTATCAGCTGTTTCACCAGACTGTGAAATGGTCACAAGTAAGCTATTTTCATGTACAAATGATTCGCGGTAACGGAACTCAGAAGCAATCTCAACGTTACAACTTACACCAGCAAACTGTTCAAGCCAGTAACGCGCAACCATACCTGAGTGGTATGAAGTACCACAGGCAATAATTTGCACGTGTTTTACGTCTTTAAAGATTTGCTGAGCACTTTCACCAAAGGCATCAATCGCGACAGTGTCATTAACTAGGCGGCCATCAAGGGTGTTACGTACAGCAAGCGGCTGCTCGTAAATTTCTTTAAGCATGTAGTGACGATATTCGCCTTTACCTGATGCATCTTGCGTAATGTTTGATTCAATCACTTCGCGCTCGACTGCATCACCATTTGCATCAAAGATTTCAACACTGTCACGGGTAATACGAGCAACATCACCTTCTTCAAGGTAAATAAACGTACGAGTAACAGGTAATAGAGCTAGTTGGTCAGAGGCAATAAAGTTTTCGCCAAGACCTAAACCAATCACCAGTGGGCTACCAGAGCGCGCTACGATAATTTCGTTGTCGTTCGCTTTATCAAAAACAACCGTACCAAATGCACCTTCAAACTGCTTAACAGCAGCTTGTACAGCTGCTAAAAGTGTATCGTGCTGTTGGCGAAGTTGATGAATAAGGTGCACCATAACTTCAGTGTCTGTTTCCGATAAAAACTCATAACCATCGCCTTTTAGCGCATCGCGAAGGCTGGCATGATTTTCGATAATTCCGTTATGAACTAGGGCAATTTCGCTATTCGAAACATGTGGGTGAGCATTCGCTTCAGTTACGCCACCATGAGTTGCCCAGCGCGTATGTGCGATACCTGTAGTACCATTAACTGCTGCATCATTAAGTGCCGCTTCAAGGTTAGCAACCTTACCCACTGACTTTACAGTGTTAAGCTCAGTACCTTTAAGTAAAGCCACACCCGCCGAGTCATAGCCGCGGTATTCAAGGCGCTTTAGGCCTTCAACAAGAATTTTATTTACTGGGCGTTCTGCAACAGCCCCAACGATTCCACACATAATCTCTCCTTTTGCACATGCCAAAGTGTTTTACTTTGGGCGGTATGTGTTGTCATAAATGATGCGTAATAAGGTGTTGTCGGTCTTATTACGGGTTATTCAATTTCTGCACAGATCAGCTGTACACCACATGCTGTTATCGCCTCGCGCTTGTCTGCGCTTAGGTTGTTGTCTGTGATAACTGTGGTTACACGCTGCCAAGGCAGTTCTAAATTTGGTATTCTTCGGCCAATTTTTTCTGACTCAACCAGCACCACTACCTCACGGGCTGCTTCAGCCATCACTTGGCTAAGCCCTACTAATTCATTGAAGGTTGTAGTACCTCTATCAATATCAATGCCATCGGCACCAATAAACAGTTGATCAAAGTCGTAAGAGCGTAGAACATTCTCTGCAACTTGGCCCTGAAACGATTCTGAATGTGGATCCCAAGTTCCGCCGGTCATCAAAAGTGTTGGCTCATTTTCTAATGAAAGCAGTCGGTTAGCGACATTAATAGCATTTGTCATCACCACTAAACCGCGCTTACTAGCAAGCTCAGGGATCATCGCTGCTGTAGTGCGGCCGCTATCAATGATGATGCGGTTATGATCTTTAATAAGCTTTGCAGCTGCCTGTGCAATTGCCATTTTGCGAAGCGAGTCGCTTTTCTCGTTGCTATTTGCAACGATTTCTTGCGGCAATGCAATAGCGCCACCGTAACGGCGTAGCAACAAGCCACTTTTTTCAAGGGCTGTCAGATCTTTACGTATCGTCACTTCAGAAGTTTGAAACTGCTCAGCTAACGCTTCAACAGCAACTTCACCAAGTTCATTCACTTGGCTTAAGATAGTATGGCGACGTTGTTGAGTGTTTCGTTTTGTCATAAAGTGAACCACATAAGTTTCGTTTCGAAAGTTTTGAGATTTTAAACGAAACAATATAAATGGCAAGTGAATGATCGTTAACCTACACAGCTTTATTTTGATCTTCATCACCAACACGCTAAGCTATTGGCAAATATAACCATGAAAATGCCCCATGAAAGAGTTTAATAGCCTCGACAAGTCCTTACTCGAACAACGAAAAAATGCCCATGAAATTTGCCGTTTATTTGCCAAAAGCCCAAGTAAAGGCAATTTAAAACGACTAAAAGGAATGTTTGATCACTGTGGCGAGCAGGTTGTTATAGAAGCAGGTTTTCATTGTGATTATGGCAGTGGTATTAAAATAGGTGATCGAACCTTCATAAATATTAACTGTACTGTACTCGATGCGCCGCTATCTGATGCGCAAATTACGATAGGCGATGACTGCTTAGTAGGCCCTAATGTGCAAATACTCGCGGTATCGCATGCAGTAAACCCAACCGAGCGTTTAGCAAAAGCTAACTTTGCAGCACCTATTAGCATTGGAAACAATGTATGGATTGGTGCAGGCGCTATTATACTTGCGGGTATTAAAGTTGCTGATAATGCCGTGATTGGCGCAGGGGCAATAGTTACCAAAAATGTCGCGGCAAATACCCTAGTAGCAGGTAACCCCGCGGTGAAGGTTAAAGAACTTTAACCCTATATTTACGCTAAAGCACGTGATACGTAGGTCGTCATTTATGGCGACACATTTAAAACTAAAAAAGCCCAGCTGTATTGCTGGGCTTATAGTTGGGAGTTAGTTACTGTTATTCATATCGTAAAATAAGCGATGGTCTGGTGCTTGCGGCCTTGAAGGCTAAACTTGCAACGGTAATCCAGGTAATCGCTGCCACCGCGGCGGCAGCGACTAAATACACCCATACAGCTTGTTCAATACGGTCATTAAAGTTGGCTAACCAATCACCTACCAAGAAGTAAGTCACTGGGTATGCAATAGCAATACTTACCGCCACCAGCACTAAGAACTCTTTTGCAATGATATTTACGATACTGATACGTGATGCACCTAGCACTTTTCGAACGGCCACTTCTTTTTGACGACGCACTGTTGCAAACGAAGCCAAACCAAAGGTACCTAAGCAAGTTAAGAACACAGCAAGACCGGTAAAGATTAAAACCACATTCGAAATTCGCTCATCACCTTTTAACAGAGTTTTGTAGTTGTCTGCGAGTAAGTTAATTTTTGGCTCATAGATATTGGCTGAGCTTGCTAATACTTCTGCGATCTGAGCTTTAATATAAGGCAAGTTTTGCTGATCAATCGTTAAAATTAATTCTGATACAGGTGATAAAAAGTTAAAGCCACATAAAAACATAATATTTGAGTTGGCATCTTTAGCATTACCTACCTTTACATCTTCAACCACACCCACAACACGCATATCTACGCCGCGACCTGAGTCTTTAATTACCTTACCGATAATGTCACTCATGTTAGTGTAACCCGCTTGCCTTGCGACAGATTCAGTCACAATAGTACCCGTACTTGTTACTCCATTTGCACGGCTTGCCCAATCACCAGCAAATTCACGACTAAAGTCACGACCAGCAACGAGTTTTAATCCTAGTGTTTTTACAACATCGTAGCTTGCGCCAACAACAGGCGTTAAGCTGCCAGACGCTTCACCATTTGGCCACGTTGGCATAAGTGTATTATTGATTGAAACAGTTAAACGGGTATCAATGACTGTTGTTTGCTGTACACCTTGAATTGCACTAATACGGTTAACCAAGGCATTTTTTTCTTTCGTGAATACTTCGCCTACTGGTAACTCTGAAATAACCAACCTTTGTGTCGTTTCATAGCCTAAAGGTAAGCTTTGTAAGTAAGTTAATTGCTTTAACAAGGTAATAGAGGCAATGATTAAACCTATTGCTAGTGAAGCCTGTAAGGTTAGTAAGCTCTTACGAACCCATATTGCAGTATTACCTCGTTGTAAATCTCCACTTAAAACGCGTTTTGCACTGAATGACGAAATAAAGAATGCAGGATAAAGCCCAGCTAATATGCCCACAGCAATTGCGATCACAATAATTGCAATGCCAAATTCAGAGGCATAGTTTACTGCTAACTCTCGGTCTACTAATTGGTTAAAGCTTGGTAAAAATAGCTCCACTAAAGCACATGCAATCACCATTGAAAGCATTGATACCAACACAGATTCAGATAAAAACTGCGTTACTAACTGGCCTTTACTTGCGCCAAGCGCTTTACGCACACCCACTTCTTTTGCACGTTTAGTCGATTGAGCGACGGTCATATTGATGAAGTTAAAACCTGCAATAAGAATCAGTAACACACTTAAACCAACACAGATCATCACCACTTGTTTAGCACCACCTGCTTTCATCTCAAACGGTGATTTTGCCGTTAGGTGCAAATCAAGTAATGGATGCAGCTCTAAACTAACTTGCTCCAACATAGAACCGCTAAAAAAGCGTTCTGTTAAGGTTTTAGCTAATGCATCTGTATCGGTGCCCTCTGCTAAACGCATATAAACATAACTACTGTTGATGTTTATATCGCTCGGATCATGCTTAACATAAACAAGATTTTTAAAGGCAAAGTGAGTGTTGTCTGTTAAGTCTGCAAACACGGCACGCACTGTGTACTGTCCTTGTTCATGCGTAAGTGTTTCACCAATCACATCGGTGCGACCAAAAATGCGCAGTGCTTCTGATTCACTTAAAGCTAGGCTGTCTGGTGTACTCATTGCTGTTGTTAAATCACCCGCCAGCGTTTTCAGAGCAATGAAATTTTCAATATTTGCTGTAGCACCATATAAGGCATTTAACTTATAGCCTTGATTGCGGTAACTCACATCCACCATGGCTTCACGGGTCAGCTCGACCATAGTTAATCCGAATACTTCTTCAACTTGGCTGTAATCTTCGGCCTGCTTTGACTGCACATAATTAAAAATAGGCACCACAGATAAACCGAGTTTTGAGAAGTCTTGGCCAACGCGATAAACACGCTCAGCATGGGGCTGTTGACTATCGTACGAAAGCTCATTTTTTGCAAACAAAGCAACTAGAATTGCCGCAGCTAAGCCCACACTCAAACCCAGAACATTTAAAATAAAATGCTGTTTTTGGTTTTTAAACGCACGCAGCGCGGTGATCAAATAACTTAAAATCATGTTATGCCACCTCTGCTGTTTGTTGAACACGGTTAGCTTTATCAACCATCACTTGGCCATCAAGTAAGCGCACTAAACGGTCAGCATAATTGCCTTCTTTTTCTGAGTGGGTAACCACAATTACCGTGGTACCTTCACGATTTAGCTCACGTAGCATCGCCATGACTTCATCACCATTTTTTGAATCAAGGTTACCCGTAGGCTCATCCGCTAAGATTAGTTTTGGATTAATCACCAGAGCTCTGGCTACTGCTACACGTTGCTGCTGACCACCCGATAGCTGCTGTGGTAAGTGATCTGCTCTATGGTCGATTGCAACACGTTTTAAAATTTCTTCTACTCGCTGTTTACGTTCACTTTTTGAGATATTTTGATACTGTAATGGCAGCTCAACGTTTTCAAATACTGTTAATTCATCAATTAAGTTAAAGCTTTGGAAAACAAAACCAATCGACGCTTTTCTAAGTGCCGCTAATTGCTTTTCACCAAACCCTGCGATGTCTTCACCTAAAAATTCAAAACTGCCTGCCGATGGCGAATCCAACATACCTAAAATAGAGAGTAATGTTGATTTACCACAGCCAGATGGCCCCATAATGGCAAGAAACTCGCCTTCGTTTACATGTAAGTTAATGCTATTAAGCGCTGTTGTTTCAACATCTTGAGTACGGAATACGCGTGATAAGTTAGTTAATTTAATCATTGTTTTTATCCTTAAAATTGTAGTTGTTGTGCTTTATCAAAGTTGCTGTAGCTAGAGGTGATCACGCGATCTCCGGCGCTTAGGCCACTTAACACTTCATAATAGTTTTGATTCTTTTTGCCAAGACGAATGTCTTTTCGTACTGCACGGTTGCCATCTTTATCCATGACATAAACCCAGTTACCCCCTGAGCTGGTAAAAAATGCGCCGCGTTCAAGTAATAAGGCAGTGCCTTTGCTATCACCTAGCATCAGCTGCACATCAAGGCTTTGCCCACGTTTTATGTTGCTAGTGCCATTGGGTAAATCGACTTCAACCTGAAACTGTGATTGCTGAACACGACTATCAATTTTGCTAACCGTCGCCGCAATTTCGCCTTGTTCATGCTCAATAAGCACTTGCATACCTGTTTGAACTTGGCTTAGGTAAAACTCATCTAGTCGCACAACTAGCTTGTATTCATTAGGAATATCAATCTGCCCTAGGCGAGCACCACGGCCTTTTGATTCACCAATTTCAACATCAAGCTCACTTAAATAACCATCGGCAGGTGCTGTTACGAGTAAGTTTTCAAGGTTCTTACGCGCAAACTGTAGGTTTTTCTCTAACATGTCAGCACTGTCTTTTAGCTGAGCGACCTGAACTTCACGAATGCTGTTTTCTTGCTTTTGACGCTCAAGGGTTAGTTCTTTACGCGCTTTGTAATACGCTAAGTCTTCTTGAATTTCAGATAATTGCTCTTGTGCTAACACACCCGTTTTCACTAGCGGCTGAGTCTGTTTTAAGCGACGCGATAAATGTGTGATTTTAAGATCGATTTCAAGCAAATCACGGCGTAAGTTTAAACGGCTGGTTTCCATATTCATTTGCGTGTTACGTAAAAAGTTAAGCTGCTCAGTCACCTGTGCTTCACGGCTCATTACATCAAGCTGCAAATTAGTATTGCTTAAACGCACAAGTGGTTGGCCTTTTTTAACAAACTCACCTTGCTCAACAAGTCGCTCTTCAACTTGGCCTCCGGCAATGGTGTCGAGGTAAATTGTAGTGCGAGGCATAACCTGACCACGAAGACTTAAAGCATCAACAAATTCACCTTGTTGTACTGTGCTAATCGTTAAGCTTGCCGCGGTTACTTGCTGACTACGACCTGTTTGCTCAGTTTGCGTGAAACCATAAGCTGCAGCCGCAACAGCTAAGCATGCAGCTGCTATTACTGATTTCTTAAAAAATGCTTTGTTATTTGAGCGTGTAATTTTCTTATCCATGTTGACGCCTTTAAGTTATCTAGGTGCTAATTACCTATAGATAAAACAACTCTTGTGCCAACTTTTATTTTTATTAAATTACAACAACTTATACAAAAATAAACTAATGTGTATATAATCAAGTGTCCGCTTATAGAACACTTCAAAACCCATATATCGTCCATAAATGGACACTGTTACTATTTTCAATTAGTCTTAGTGTTCCCATAAAGGAATAATAATAAATAGCTATGAAACAAGCAGGATCAATTCTTATCGTCGATGATAACCCCGATGTACTTATCGCCGCACGATTACTTTTAAAGCAGCATTATCAGGTTGTAAAAACCACAGATAACCCCTTTGATATCGAAGGTATCATTAACGCACAGCATGAGGCGGATCAGGCTATAGATGTTGTGTTACTCGATATGAACTTCACGCAAGACTCAATTAGTGGCAAAGAAGGATTCTACTGGCTAAAAAAAATCATGAGTCAAGACGCTAACATTGCGGTACTGCTTATGACGGCCTACAGCGATATCCAGCTAGCTGTCGAAGCAATTAAAGCCGGTGCCTCTGACTTTATTGCCAAGCCTTGGCAAAATGAGCAATTACTCGGTGCTGTAGCGGCGGCATTTTCACACGCTAAAGACAAACAGCAAGTTGGTAAGCTCACAAAACAAAAGCAGGCCTTGCAGCAGTCAATCGGCAATCAACCATTTGAGTTTTTAGGCCAAAGTGATGCTATGCAGCAGGTTTTTTCGGTTATCGACAAAGCAGCCAACACAGATGCCAACATATTGATTAGTGGCGAAAGTGGCACAGGTAAAGAACTCACTGCCCATGCAATCCACAATGCAAGCCAGCGCCAAAGCCAACCCTTCATAAGCCTAGATATGGGATCACTAGCCGAAAGCCTGTTTGAAAGCGAACTATTTGGCCATAAAAAAGGGGCGTTTACTGGCGCGAAAGAAGATCGCATTGGCCGGTTTGAGTTGGCCCATGGTGGTAGTTTATTTTTAGACGAGCTAGGTAATTTACCGCTTAGCCAACAAGTTAAACTACTTGCGGCACTACAAAACAGGCAAATAACACCGGTTGGTGGTTCAAAAGTCATCGATATTGATATTCGTTTGATCTGTGCAACGAATGAAAACCTCGAACAAGCAGTTACTGAAGGCAAATTTAGGCAAGACTTACTGTACCGTGTTAATACCGTAGAGATCCGTTTGCCAGCTCTGCGCGAGCGCAGTGAAGACATTCCATTACTGTGTAACTACTACTTGCAGCACTTTGCACATAAATACAAACGTGAGCTCTCGATTGCAGCATCTGATATGACACGTTTAAGTCAGTATCATTGGCCAGGCAATGTCCGTGAACTTGCGCATGCAATTGAGCGAGCAGTCATCCTCTCAGAAGGCTCAGAGCTCGATATAAGCTCAGTGATAAGCTCACCAAATGCTGCTGTTAGCACAAGTGAGCTCTCTTCAAACGCCAATGACTACGACACTTTTGATCTCGAAATCATCGAGCAAAGAACCGTTCGTGCAGCTTTAAAGCATTTTCAAGGGAACGTGAGTCATGCAGCAAAAGCCCTCGGCCTAACACGCGGAGCCATGTATCGTCGTTTAGAAAAATACGGACTTTAATCGATGCGAAATTTTATTAGCTTAGCCTGCCTATTAGCTGCACTAATTGGTTTATCAATAGCTTTGTTTTGGCAAGTAGAGCAAAGCGGGTTTTCTGCAACTTCGGCACTTTTAGTAATTTTAAATTTGGTATGTGCCGCGCAAATTTTTAATTTATTTAAACGCCAAACAAGGCGTGCAGATATTGTTTTTCGCGCTTTAGCGAATGGAGACAGCACATTAGGCTTTGGCGACCAACACCCTATGCAGCAGCAATTTGAGCAGGTTAAACAACAAATTCAGGCTGCGCGTTTTAATGCAGAGCAACAAGCCCAGTTCTTACAAGCACTATTAATTCATATCGATTTAGCAGTATTAGTATGTGACGAACAAGGCACTATTATTGAAAGCAATCCGGCGGTCAGTCGTTTACTTGGACAAGCTGTAAAGCACATCGATGATTTAGGTGTAATAGCCAACCTAGTTCAAGACGCAAAGCAAAATAGCCGTAATACCGTGCCATGGCAAAATGGTGAGCAGCACGATACGTTATCTGTGCAGATCAGTATTGCCGAAATCCAAGGTAAAGTTCGTAAAGTGATCAGTTTGCAATCGATTCATGATCAGCTGCAATTAAAAGAGCAACAAGCTTATAAGCGCCTTACAAAAGTACTAACCCATGAAATCGCTAATTCGATTACGCCACTTTCTTCTTTAGCACAAACTTGTACGGCACTGCTGCCAACTGAGCTTAGTTTTGATGATCAGGAAGATAAACAAGACTTGCAACTCGCCCTAACAACACTCGCATCACGAACCGAGCATTTAGGGGAATTTATAGCGCAATTTAAAAAGGTTAGTAGCTTACCCGCCCCACACTTACAGCCACATATTCTGGCCGATCTTGCCAAGCAAGTTGTCGCTCTGCACTCACAACAAGCTAAGCAACTTAATATTACGTTGAATTTATCGGTGCAAAGCCAACAGTTAGTAATGATAGATAGAGGCCAAGTTGAACAAGTAATAATAAACCTGCTTACCAATGCCATTGATGTCCTTAAGCAGTTAAATAGTCCAGAGTCAGCAAAGTGCATTGAGGTAAGCATTGCACAAAATGCTAATCAGCAACTGTATTTAGAGGTCAGCGACAATGGTACAGGTATCAGCGATCATGTGATTGAGATGATTTTCGTGCCATTTTTTACTACCAAGCAACAAGGCTCAGGAATAGGCTTAAGTTTATCGCGCCAGATCATGCTCAATCATGGCGGCGATCTGGTTTATATCAAACGCCAGCAAGGAGCCTGCTTTCGCTGCGTGTTCGGTTAGCTTACATAGTTAGAACAATTACTTACAATTTGCTAAGGCGCTGTTTGGTATCATGTACCCATTAACGTTTAATGGACTAACCAATATGCGATTCCTCGCCTTAGCACTCTTTTCATCACTTGCCTTCATTCCTGCTACAAGCTTTGCTGGTATTTATGACAGCCCTAATATGAACCTGTTTGTTAAATCAGAGCATAATAGTACTGATTCAATCACCTCAGCCGGCATCGAAGTTATGGCTAAAAATAACTACAGCAATTTCGGCGCAGCATTTACAACGGCACTAGGCTCAGCAGAAGTATTTACTAAAAAAGGTGATCGGGAGACATTTCTCACCTTAGATAGCGGCATCAAATTTGGTTATTTCAGTGACTTTTTTGTCTATGGCGAAGTGGGCTTAGATTTAATTGAGCTTGCTGTATACGACGACCGAGATGACCACGACTACAGCGACCGCTATGATGACGACCACAATAATATTGATGGCTATGTTGGTGTGGGTATGGGCGTGGACTCAAAGCCATTCAGAATAGAGATCTATGCCAGAGCCCGAGAAATAGACAGCCGCTATTGGGAAGCACAAAACCATGGTTATGCTGGGTTACAAGTTAGTATTTCGTTTTAATTTCAATTGGGTGAGTAAGTTAGCGAGCTGTTAATCTAATGGTCATTTTTAGCTCACCCTATGTTAAGCTTAGGCGCTTTAGTTTACCCGCACCTAAGTTAACGGAGTATTTTAATACGTGTTTTTAAATCGATTTTTAGGCCTTGTTGTTGTTTCTTTTATTGTAACAGGCTGTCAGACTGCCCCTGAGTCACTTCCCGAAAAGAAGCCCATCATCAAAGCCAATCCAGGCACTGTGGTTGCAGAAGCTAAAACAGTACAAGTAGACGCGGTGACACCGCTCAAACCAAGTGAACTTGATGACGTATGGCAGCGTATTCGCATTCAACTACAGTTTAGCGATTCAAGTCACCCAGATGTGCAAAAGCGCATTGCTTGGTACCTTACTCATCCAAATTACATGGAAGAAATAAGCCGCCGCGCAGCGCCGTATTTGTATCATATCGTCACAGAAGTAGAAAACCGTGACTTACCAATAGAACTCGCTCTAATGCCGCTTATAGAGAGCGATTTTGATGCCAGTGCCTATTCGCACAAACATGCATCGGGTTTATGGCAACTCACCCCCTCAATCGCCAAATACTTCAAAGTAAAAATTACCCCTTGGTATGATGGTCGCCAAGATGTGATCGACAGCACCCGCGCAGCTTTGGATTTTATGGAATACCTTTATAAACGCTTTGATGGCGATTGGTATCATGCTATTGCTGCCTACAATATTGGTGAAGGGCGTGTATTACAGGCGATTGCTCGTAATAAAAAACAAGGTAAGTCGACGGACTTCTTTAGCTTAAAACTACCATCGCAAACCAAACAATACGTGCCTAAGTTACTGGCCGCAGCACAATTATTAAAGCACCAAAAAATGATATTCCCTGCGATTAAGAATGAGAAGGCTATTGCGACCTTACCAGTAACTGGTGCAGTGATCTTGGCAGACAAAGCGAAATGGCAAGAGCTCGAAGAGCTGAACCATGGCGTTATCCGATATCCCGCGGTGATTGATGCGCCACATATTGTGGTCCCAAAAGATCAGCAAGCAAGTTATCAAACTCTATTAGCTAATCAAAAGAGCAATGATTATAGCCAATGGCAACATTACACAGTTAAACGCGGTGATAGCTTAAGTGTGATTGCAAAGAACTATAAAGTAACAGTTAGCCAGCTGAAAACCTTCAATAACCTAAAAACAAACACCATTCGTATTGGTCAAAAACTGATATTGCCGCAATTGGCTGATCAACAAATCGAGTATAAGGTGAAATCTGGCGATAGCCTTTGGAAGATAGCAAAGCAATATAAAGTCAGTATCACTAAACTCAAACAATGGAATAACCTTTCAAGAGATAGCTTAAGAGTGGGTGAAAAGCTCACCGTATTTATCTCAAATAGTTAATATCAAATCAGGGAGTTTTACTCCCTGTTTCTTTTATCTATCCAATTAAAGTTGTATCTTTATTAGTCTATAAAAACAACAATTAAAAATTATGGATAATCAGCAACAGGACGCAAGCTGTTCCACCGTTAAAACAGAGCAAAACTCTAACCTTGAAGAGCCAACAAAGACCACCCAGCAAAACACTCAGCGCAAGGCATGGTTTACCAACGAGCGGCTAAACCTATTTCTCGCACTCTGTGCCATTATAATTTCAGCAGCCTCCTTTTATGCCACTTACTTGCAAGCCAACGCCGCAGAACGACAAGTAAAAGCCGCAACCTGGCCATGGCTCGAAGTGATGACGGGGAATTTTAATGAAGAAAAAAATTCTGAAGAAATTACTTTTTACATTAAAAACTCAGGATCAGGCCCAGCCATTATTAAATACGTTAAATTCTTCCACGATGAAAAGTCGTATACAGAGATATTTGAAGTAATAAAAGACTGCTGCTTTGATATTTATGCTTACCAAGAGCAATTAAATAAGTTGCAAAATGAGTCACCAGAGATCAATTTCTTTGAAAAGTTTGGTTGGTTGTATACCGGCGTTAGTAATAACCGATTATTAGCCTCAGGCGCTGAACTTAATCTTTTTGGTTTTAAGAAAACAGGCTTCAATGCAACTCAGTGGGACAAGGTAAATGACCAACGCTTTAATATCAAAACCGAGATCTGCTACTGCTCGTTGCTAGAACAATGCTACCTAAGCGATGGCCGCGGTGATGTGAAAGAAGTACAGCAGTGTGAGTGACAACGAGCTATCAGCTTTCAGCCGTCAGCGATCAGCCGCGCGGTGGAGGTGTTTGGTGCAGCGTCTTCCTCTGCTGGAGGCTCTAGGCTCTAGGCAAAGTTTACTTGTAGGAATGGCTTCAGCCATGAATGTGTTTGTTAAGGTCTAGATTCGGCACTGAAGTGCCTCCTACGGGGTTTTGTTGCTGAGGGTGACTCTGTACTAAACAAACCCCCAGTTCAACTTTACCCTTGCTAACTAGCAACTCGCTAACTCGTGTTGGGTTTCGCTCCGCTCTACCCAACCTACCTGGCTGACGGCTGAAAGCTGATAGCTGAAAGCTCCAGACGCAAAAAAGCCCGACTCTTTCGAATCGGGCTTTCTCTTATTTGGAGCCTGGCGATGACCTACTTTCACATAGCAGCTGCTACACTATCATCGGCGCTGTTTCGTTTCACTACTGAGTTCGGCATGGGGTCAGGTGGGTCCAAAACGCTATTGTCACCAAGC
>NZ_BRCZ01000008.1:0-9101 GCF_023708065.1 Pseudoalteromonas sp. NCCP-2140
AAGGGCACGAGTTATGAACCCAGTTTACTAGCCAATTAATATTTAGCCTTCAGTAACAGAAACAACAGTATTGACCAAGAACCTGCGTTAAGCGGTTAGACCCACCCTTGATAGCCTGTAAAGTGCCTGGTGTGTTAAAACACCGAGTAGGAGAAGAGACACAAGGGCGCGAATACATCAAAGGGCCGAGGTAGCTCCTCATTATGAGCCCGCATATAAGTACGCAGTCTGACAAAATTAACGAAGGGTATTGTGCAATAGGAGGAGTCCATATAAGGGACTTTAGTGCCGAAAATATTTGCATAAAAAACTAGTCATCAGCTTTCTGCTGTCAGTTTTGAGCCGAAAAATTTTCACAAAGAGAAGTGAATGAGGAGAAAAAGAGGAAAACAAAAGATTTAATATCTTAGTGAATTAAAGATCTTTTTTCTAACCACAGAGGACACAGAGAGCACAGAGGAAGAGAAGGTGAGACCAAACTTTTTTTAATATTGGTTTCTCTGTGTAGCGCGAAGCGCCTCTGTGCTCTCTGTGGTTCAAATATGTTTTGCACAAAGTGTTGTGCTTCAATGAAACCGGACACTAATTTAGGTGGTATTATTACCTCTAAAGCGCAGCGCCTCTTAGCCTCTTTGTGAGTTAAAGATCTTTTCCTAACCACAGAGGACACAGAGAGCACAGAGGAAAAGAAAGAGAGATTCAAACAGTATTTATCTTCATTCAGCTAAGCGTCTCATGATCTCATTGTGATACTTTAGTTTTCTCTGTGTAGCGCGAAGCGCCTCTTAGCCTCTTTGTGAATTAAAGATCTTTTTCTAACCACAGAGGACACAGAGAGCACAGAGGAAGAGAATTTATAGCCATCAGCTTTCAGCTGTCAGTTTTTAGTCGAGCGGCATTGTTTGTGGGTTCTTTATTGATTTGCAGGCTTGGTGCTGAATGTTAGACGCGCCAAGCAAGCGTGACGCCTACGTTTGATGTAGGCGTGAAATTTATTTCGCGCGAAAATATTTGCACAAAGAGAAGTGAATAAGGGAACCACTGGATCGTTTTTACTTCCTCTAAAGCGAAGCGCCTCTCATCCTCTTTGTGAATATAAAACCTATCCTTTATTTATTTCTAATATCGCTTTAAGGGTATGTTCTTTTTCAAGAATATCGCGATAAAGAGCAAACTGATTGCGGGCGCGTTCTAGATTTTGGTTTGCATGTTTGGTAGCAAAGTAATTATCGCCATCAATAAAGTCTGTTAAAAAGCGTAGGCCAATCATAAAGGTCATGACTTTGGTTCCTAACCAGAAGCTTTCTTTTTCGGCGTCTGTTATCACATCTTGTAATGGTTCAACATAACCTTTGACGATGGCGGCGAAGATCTCTTCACGAACACGTACATTACTTAGGTTGGTTGAATCTTCTTGCTCAGGAGAGCAGAAGGTACGTACCATATCGCCAAAATCAAATAACCAATAACCAGGCATACAGGTATCTAGGTCGATGACTGCTTTTGCATCGTCAGATTGCGTGCAAAACAGCATGTTATTGATTTTTGTATCGTTGTGGCATGGTCTTAAAGGAATGTTACCTTCAAGTTGTTTTAACTCATCAACCAAACCTTGCTGAGCTAAACAAAAATTGATGTCGTCTTGGCAAAGTGCCGCACGGTTTACAGAGTCTTTTTCGATTACTTTTTTGAAGGCATCAAAGCGCATCGCTAAGTTATGAAAGTCTGGGATCACATGATGCAGCTGTTCAGCCTGAAAGTCTTGTAATGCCAGCGCGAATTGGCCAAATGCATTGGCTGCAGTTTGTGCTTGCGAGATTGTTGCTACTACATCTTCACTATAACTGCCGCCAATAAATTCGAGTGCACGCCAAACACCTTGATCGCATTCAACTAAAAAGTCGCTTTCGATAGTTGGAACATGACGAATAATTTCGAGGCTGTATTCACCATTGTCGTGTTTTTCACTAAGGTGCTGCTCAATTAGTCGTGCATTTTCAACTAGGTGCTCAGGATTAGGAAACACATCGGTATTTAACTTTTGCACAACCAAGGCGTTTTCTTCTGATTTAAGTAACATGGTTGTGTTGATGTGGCCATTGCCAATTGGCTTTAGCGTTACGTTATCTGTGCTTAAGCCAAAGTGCTCAGAAAGATAAGTTGCAACAGGATTCGACTTCATTAATTTTCCATTACTTATTTTTTTGCAAGAAGAGGTGAGGGTTAATCGTTTTGCTTACGGCGTAACTGACATAAAGTGTGTGCTATTGCATCCAATTCAGCTTTGTAGGTCACGCCATACCATGGCTCTTTTGCAGTATAAACGGTTACAGCTTGGCGGTTATCTTTAATCGCGAGTTGTATCTCATTGGGTAAATAGTACTCTTTAATGACACCGTTGTCAGTATTTTCTAAAAACTCAGTAAAGCCTTTTTCTAAGTCATTAAATAAACTCGGTGTTATTCCCCAAAAGCTCATTGAGCCAAGGGCTTCATCGGCTATTTTTAACCTTTCACCTTGTGGGTTGTTACCCTTTAAAACGTTATTTTCGAGTTTGATATCTAGGTACTCTACCACATCGGTTAAATGCTGGTGGCTATCAACAGAGCATACACCACGGTTTACGCCACCTTCTTCGGATAGTGTATCTTTTATTGGGTAACCTACCATCGCCCAATTGCTATGCTGTTTGAAGTGTTCGCTAATAATTGCAAAAGAAGACTCGCCATAATAATCATCAGCCGTAATGACAATGGCTGGGTTATTCACATAGGGTTTTGCGCAAAGTAATGCATGGCCTGTGCCCCAAGGTTTTTGTCGTTCAGTGGCTAGGTGCTCATAGCCTTTGGGCACTGCACTAATTTCTTGCTCAACTAGGATTACTTCGAGCGACTCAGGCAGGCGCGGTAAAATCGTCGCTTCAAACTCAGCACGAATTTTTTTATTAATGATGATCACGGCTTGGCTCACGCCCGCTTTAACAGCATCCTGAATACTAAGCTCCATGATGGTACAGCCCAGCCCCGGAATTTCGGCAATTTGTTTGTTTCCGCCAAAGCGGCTACCCAGCCCGCCAGCCAATACGATTAAAGTAAGAGAGTGTTGAGTCATCGTGCAATTTAAATAAAAAACAAAGGAAAAGTGTACCAGAAACAATCACGCAGGAGGAAGAGGGAGGGGCTTTAAGCTATAAGTCTTGGGCAAAATGTACATATTCGCTGCTGAGCTGATAGGTGTCATTGTAGGCGTGAAGTTTATTTCGCGCGTAAGATCTTTTTGCACAAAGAGAAGTGAATGAGAAAAGAATGAGGAAGTGATAATAATGCTTTTTTGTATTCTCTAAAGCGCAGCGCCTCTTAGCCTCTTTGTGAATTAAAGATCTTTTTCTAACCACAGAGGACACAGAGAGCACAGAGGAAAAGAAAGAGAGATTAAAATAGTGTTTATATTCAGCGAAGTGTCTCTTTATCTTTTTGTGATAATTTGGTTTCCTCTGTGTAGCGCGGAGCGCCTCTGTGTTCTCTGTGGTTCAAATATTGTTTTTTCACAAAGAGAAAAGAATGAGAAGAAAAAGAGGAAGTGCTAATAATGCTTTTGTTTTCTCTAAAGCGCAGCGCCTCTTAGCCTCTTTGTGAATTAAAGATCTTTTTCTAACCACATAGGACACAGAGAGCACAGAGGAAAAGAATTTATAGCCGTCAGCTTTCAGCTGTCAGTTTTGAGCCGAACGGTGTTGTTTGTAGGTTCTTTATTAATTTGCCGGTTTGGTGTTGAATTTTAGACGCGCCAAGCAAGCGTGACGCCTACGTTTGATGTAGGCGTGAAATTTATTTCGCGCGTAAGATCTTTTTGCACAAAGAGAAGTGAATGAGAAGAAAAAGAGGAAGTGCTAATAATGCTTTTGTTTTCTCTAAAGCGCAGCGCCTCTGTGTTCTCTGTGGTTCAAATATATTTTGCACAAAGAGAAAAGAATGAGAAGAAAATGAGGAAGTGCTAATAATGCTTTTGTTTTCTCTAAAGCGCAGCGCCTCTTAGCCTCTTTGTGAATAATAACTGTAAAAACCATAAATTAGACTTGCCAAGCAAGCATGACGCCTATAATCACGTAACTTGTAACTTGTAACTTGTAACTTGTAACTTGTAACTTGTAACTTGTAACTTGTAACTTGTAACTTGTAACTTGTAACTTGCCCCTCGTCCCTAATAGCTTCATATTTACGTAGGTGGTATATTCTCTTTGTGGTGATTAACCCTTTTAGGTAGACGATTAATGGCAAAAGATAGATACGCGCCAAAAGCTGTTGGCGATATTATGGCAGGCTTAAGTGGCCGCTTGGCGTCTTATGCTGGTAAAACTCAAGGCTTGTCTTCTCAACAAATCATTCTTGATGACTTCTTAGGTGAAACGCTTTCGAAAAAATGCCGAGTAAGTAATTACCGTGATGGTACTTTGATGATCGAAGCGGTTTCAGCACCGATTGCACTGCGTTTAAATTACTTAAAAATGGATATGCTTTCGCATTTTCGTGCCGCTGGTATGGTAGAGCTTGGGCAAATTAAAATTACCGCAAACCCACAAGCAACTCAGCGCTTATCGGCAACAAATAAGCCAGAACAAAAGCCTGTTTCGAAGCGTCAAATGAGCGAACAAACGGCCGATTACCTCAGCGCCATCGCCGCAGATGCCCCTCCATCGTTAAAAGCCAAGTTAGAGCGTTTAGCACAACATGGGCGCAAAAATAAGTAAAGCCGTCAGCTTTCAGTTTTGAGCAGAATAGTTTTGTTTGTTATGTATTAGTTTGTAGGCTAGCTGCGGGATGTAAGACGCGCTAACAAGAGCTTTTTCTAACCACAGAGTACATAGAGAGCACAGAGGAAGCGAGAGGAGGTTCTAAATACTTACTCTCTAGAGCGAAGCGTCTCTTTATCATTTTGTGATAATTTTGTTTTCTCTGTGTAGCGCGAAGCGCCTCTGTGTTCTCTGTGGTTCAAATATTTCTTTTCACAGACAGCGAAAGGTTTGCAGAGCGAAATACACAAGTTAAACCTTCTAGCTCTTTAATTAATTTTATTCCTCTAAAGCGAAGCGACTCTTTATCTCTTTGTGATAATTTTGTTTTCTCTATGTAGCGCGCAGCGCCTCTATGATCTCTGTGGTCCAATATTTCTTGTCGCAGACTGAGCAAGTAGGTCGTGCTTTAGCGCGTCATGGGTGAAGGTTATGTAATATCTTGTCGCCATAAATGACGACCTACATTTACAAAGTCGAATCTCGTCCCTCGAATCGCCTTTTTTCTCCCCTGATCTTGATTTTATTTCGATTGTCGCCATATCTATTCAGTAATCTTGTTTTCACCCTTTTTATGGGGTTAGATCAAAGATTATGGCTGATTTTTAAATTTTCTTGCCGAAATTCCATATCTTCACACACAGAAGGTTTGATGTTGCGCAGACTCTGGTATGATAGCGCACGAAATAAGCGGTGTTTTGAACAGCGTACTGATAAATTGTTAATTAATATGCCCTACATCATGAGCATAAGCGCATATTAATTATCAATTGAAGAAAGTGGGTTAGCTAGTGACTAGCTAACAAAGAATATATTGTAACGGTTTTATCATGATATCTAATTTATTTACCAAGATTTTTGGTAGTCGCAATGACCGCACTATTAAAAACCTAAGAAAGACGGTCGCTCTAATTAATGCGCTTGAAAAGCAATTAGAAGCGCTTTCTGATGAAGATTTAAAAGCAAAAACAGCTGAATTTAGAGAGCGTTACGATAACGGACAAAGCCTAGATGACATTTTACCAGAAGCATTTGCTGTGGTACGTGAAGCATCTAAGCGTGTAAATGGCATGCGTCACTTCGACGTACAGCTACTAGGTGGTATGGTTTTACATCAAGGTCGCATTGCAGAAATGCGTACCGGTGAAGGTAAAACACTAACAGCAACATTACCTGCATACCTTCGTGGTTTAACAGGTAAAGGTGTTCACGTAATTACCGTGAACGACTACCTTGCAAAACGTGACGCCGAAACTAACCGCCCATTATTTGAGTTCTTAGGCCTAACAGTAGGCTGTAACGTACCAGGCATGATGCCACAGCAAAAGAAAATCGCTTACGCTGCCGACATCACATACGGTACTAATAACGAATTTGGCTTTGATTATCTGCGCGATAACATGGCATTTAGCATTGAAGAGCGTGTACAACGCCCACTTTACTACGCTGTAGTGGATGAGGTGGATTCAATCCTAATCGATGAAGCGCGTACGCCGCTAATTATCTCAGGCCCAGCTGAAGACAGCTCTGAGCTTTACATCGAAATCAACAAAATTGTGCCTGACCTAGAGCTTCAAGAAAAAGAAGATGAAGAAGGCGTTGAAGGCGATGGCGATTACACTATCGATGAAAAGTCTAAGCAAGTTCACCTTACAGAGCGCGGCCAAATTAAAGTTGAAGAGCTACTAATTGAGCGCGGCTTAATTCAAGAAGGTGATTCACTTTACTCAGCTTCAAGCATCACATTATTAAGTCATGTGTATGCGGCACTTCGTGCTCACAAGCTTTATCAAAAAGACGTTGACTACGTTGTTAAAGAAAACGAAGTTATCATCGTTGATGAGCACACTGGCCGTACAATGGAAGGTCGTCGTTGGTCAGAAGGTTTACACCAAGCTGTTGAAGCAAAAGAAGGTGTACGCATTCAAAACGAAAACCAAACATTGGCATCAATCACATTCCAAAACTACTTCCGTTTATACGACACGCTAGCGGGTATGACAGGTACAGCAGACACAGAAGCGTTTGAGTTCCAGTCTATCTATGGTCTAGACACAGTAGTAATGCCAACTAACAAACCGATGATCCGTGACGATCGTGCTGACCTAGTGTACCTAACACAAGAAGAAAAGTACGAAGCAATTCTTGCTGATATCAAAGATTGTCAAGAACGTGGTCAACCGGTACTTGTGGGTACTATCTCTATCGAAAGTTCTGAGTACTTATCGCAGTTCTTACGTAAAGAAAAAATTAAGCACAACGTACTAAATGCTAAGTTCCACGCACAAGAAGCAGACATCGTTGCCGATGCAGGTTTACCTGGCACAGTAACCATTGCAACTAACATGGCCGGTCGTGGTACTGATATCGTGTTAGGTGGTAACTGGAACAGCGAAGTTGAAAAGCTAGAAAACCCAACCGATGAGCAAATCAAAGCGATTAAAGATGAGTGGCAAAAACGTCACGATGCGGTAATCGAAGCGGGTGGTCTACACATCATTGGTACTGAGCGTCACGAATCTCGTCGTATCGATAACCAGTTACGTGGTCGTTCTGGTCGTCAAGGTGATGCCGGTTCAAGCCGTTTCTACTTATCAATGGACGACGCGTTAATGCGTATCTTCGCTGGTGAGCGCATGACTAACATGATGCGCAAACTAGGTATGCAACGCGGTGAAGCAATTGAGCACCCTTGGGTTAACCGCGCAATCGAAAACGCACAACGTAAAGTTGAAGCACGTAACTTTGACGTTCGTAAGCAATTACTTGAGTACGATGACGTAGCAAACGACCAACGTCGTGTTGTTTACTCGCAACGTAACGAGCTACTTGAAGAAGGCGATATTTCAGAAACTATCACTGCAATTCGCGGCGATGTGCTAAATGGTGTGATTGACCAATTCATTGCACCGCAAAGCTTAGCTGAAATGTGGGATATACCAGGTCTTGAAGAACGCTTAAAACAAGATTTCTTAATCGAGCTGCCAATTTCACAATGGCTAGCTGACGATAGCAAACTATACGAAGAGAAGCTTCGTGAGCGTATCGAAGAAGCGGTTGAGCAAGCATACAAGCAAAAAGAAGAGATGGTAGGCGAGTCTGTACTACGTCAATTCGAAAAAGCGATTATGCTACAAAGCCTAGATCAACACTGGAAAGATCACTTAGCTGCGATGGACCACCTTCGTCAAGGTATCCACTTACGTGGTTACGCACAGAAGAATCCTAAGCAAGAGTACAAGCGCGAGTCGTTCGAGCTATTCTCTGAAATGCTAGAGAACTTAAAAGTCGACGTTGTGGGTATTTTAAGTAAAGTACAAGTTCGCGCTGAAGAAGATGTTGAGAAAGTTGAAGAGCAACATCGCCGTAGCGAAAATGCACCACGTGAATACCAACATGAAGAAGCTGAGCACATCGGTGGCGAAACACCAGAAGGTGCTGTAGTAACACAACGTGCAGAACCTAAAGTAGGCCGTAACGAGCCGTGCCCTTGTGGTTCAGGTAATAAATATAAGCAGTGTTGCGGTAAATTAAAATAACCAAAACACGGTGATAAAAAGCGACGCTTGCGTCGCTTTTTTTATGATTAAGGAAACAACAAATGACTAAAAAAATAGTGCATGTTGCTGTTGGCGTTATTTATAAAGATCAGCAGTTATTTATTTGTAAGCGCCCAGACGACAAACATCAAGGAGGCTTATGGGAATTCCCTGGCGGCAAAGTAGAGCACGGCGAAAGCGTGTTTGCAGCTTTACAGCGTGAGCTATTAGAAGAAGTAAACCTAACAGTAAACGCCAGTGAAGAGCTAATGGTTATCGAACATGACTACGGTGATAAATGTGTGCGTTTAGATGTGCACATTGTTGATGACTTCACTGGTACGGCCCATGGCGCAGAAGGCCAACAAGGTAAATGGGTCGCACTCAGCGAGCTTGATGATTACAGCTTTCCTGCCGCGAATGTTGAGATCATCGAAAAGATAAAGCAGAAGTACGAACAGTAACAGCCGTCAGCTTTCAGCTGTCAGTTTGAAGCTGGACTGTGTTGTTTGTAGGTCTTTGCCAGGGCCTACCTCGTAGGAGGTACTTTAGTGCCGAAAATATTTGCACAAAGAGAAGTGAATGAGAAAAGAAAGAGGAAGTGATAATAATGCTTTTTTGTTTCCCTCTGAAGCGCAGCGCCTCTTAGTCTCTTTGTGAATTAAAGATCTTTTTCTAACCACAGAGGACACAGAGAGCATAGAGGAAGAGAATTTAAAGCCATCAGCTTTCAGCTGTCAGTTTTTAGCCGAGCGGCATTGTTTGTGGGTTCT
>NZ_BRCZ01000008.1:9201-16801 GCF_023708065.1 Pseudoalteromonas sp. NCCP-2140
GGACACAGAGAGCATAGAGGAAGAGAATTTAAAGCCATCAGCTTTCAGCTGTCAGTTTTTAGCCGAGCGGCATTGTTTGTGGGTTCTTTATTGATTTGCAGGCTTGGTGCTTAATGTAAGACGCGCCAAGCAAGCGTGACGCCTACGATTGATGTAGGCGTGAAATTTATTTCGCGCGTAAGATCTTTTTGCACAAAGAGAAGTGAATGAGAAGAAAAAGAGGAAGTGCTAATAATGCTTTTGTTTTCTCTAAAGCGCAGCGCCTCTTAGCCTCTTTGTGAATTAAAGATCTTTTTCTAACCACAGAGGACACAGAGAGCATAGAGGGAGGGAAGGTGAGACCAAACTTTTTTTAAATATTGGTTTCCTCTGTGTAGCGCGAAGCGCCTCGGTGTTCTCTGTGGTTCAAATATATTTTGCACAAAGAGAAGTGAATGAGAAGAAAATGAGGAAGTGCTAATAATGCTTTTGTTTTTTCTAAAGCGCAGCGCCTCTTAGCCTCTTTGTGAATTAAAGATCTTTTTCTAACCACAGAGGACACAGAGAGCATAGAGGAAAAGAATTTATAGCCATCAGCTTTCAGCTGTCAGTTTTTAGCCGAGCGGCATTGTTTGTGGGTTCTTTATTGATTTGCAGGCTTGGTGCTTAATGTAAGACGAGCCAAGCAAGCGTGACGCCTACGTTTGATGTAGGCGTGAAATTTATTTCGCGCGTAAGATCTTTTTGCACACAGAGAAGTGAATGAGAAGAAAATGAGGAAGTGCTAATAATGCTTTTGTTTTCTCTAAAGCGCAGCGCCTCTTAGCCTCTTTGTGAATTAAAGATCTTTTTCTAACCACAGAGGACACAGAGAGCATAGAGGAAGAGAATTTAAAGCCATCAGCTTTCAGCTGTCAGTTTTTAGCCGAGCGGCATTGTTTGTGGGTTCTTTATTGATTTGCAGGCTTGGTGCTGAATGTTAGACGCGCCAAGCAAGCGTGACGCCTACGTTTGATCTAGGCGTGAAATTTATTTCGCGCGAAAATATTTGCACATAGAGAAGTGAATGAGGGAAGCACAGGATCGTTTTTACTTCCTCTAAAGCGAAGCGTCTCTTTATCTCTTTGTGATAATTTGGTTTTCTCTGTGTAGTGCGCAGCGCCTCTGTGCTCTCTGTGGTTCAATATGTTTTGCACAAAGAGAAGTGAACGAGAAGAGAAAGAGTAAACCCAAAATATCTTAATTTACTACCTGTTAAGCGCAGCGCTCTCTTATCCTCTTTGTGAATCATAGAAACATTGCGCGATATAAAATCGCGCCTACAATTCTACCGCTAATTTCCCCTTCCCACCGCTCAACAATGCGTCTCATCCTGTTTTGATAAGAATTGTTACATATTCGGTTTTATTGTTTTGCTTGAGAGGTTTATTATGGTTAAAGCGAAAAACTAATGATTAATTAAGTTTGCTAGTTTTTCGATAAATACATCAAAAAATAATTAGTACGGGACTCCCATGAAAAAAGTAACACTTACCGCGGCAAGTATTGCACTAGCCCTCGGTCTTGTTGGTTGTGGTGAAAAAGAACAAGAAACTAAAGCACCAGCAACTGCGACCGTAACTGAAGCAAAAGCACCTTTAAATTCAGGCATTGAACTGGCGAATATGGACGAGTCTGTTCGCGCACAAGATGACTTTTACTATCACGTAAACGGCGAATGGTTAGAGAAAACAGAAATTCCAGGTGATAAATCAAACTACGGTTCATTCACTCAGCTTTACGATGATTCGCAAAAAGCGATGAAAGAAGTACTAGAAAAAGCAGCGGCTAATAAAGACGTTAAGCCTGGCTCTGATGAAGCTAAACTAGCTGCATTCTACAACAGCTACATGGACGAAGCGGGCCGTGAAGCGGCAGGTATCAAGCCATTAACACCAGTGCTAGAAAGCGTTGATGCAGTTAAGAACAAGTCTGATCTTGTTGCTTTAATGGCTGAACTTCGCATTAAAGGCGGTAGCTTACCGTTTGGTTGGTACGTAAACAACGACGCGAAAAACTCTAGCGAAAACGCGATGTATGTTTATCAGTCTGGTTTAGGTTTACCAGATCGCGACTACTACCTAAAAGATGAAGAAAAATTCACAAAAATTCGTGAAGCTTACCAAGCATACGTAACAGCTATCTTAAGCAAAGCCGGTGTAGCAGATGCAGAGTCTGCGGCTAAAGCAATTATTGATCTTGAAACAAGCATTGCTGATGCGCAGTGGAGCCGTGTTGAGAGCCGTGATGCGACTAAATCTTACAACAAGATGAGCGTTGCAGATGCTAACAAACTTACTGGCGACTTTGACTTTGCAGCTTATCTTGATGCATCTGGTATCAAAACTGAAGATGTAATCATTCGCCAGCCTAGCTACCTAGAAAAATTCGCAGGTATCTACAACGATACAGACTTAGCAACGTGGCAGAACTACCTTAAGTTCCATTTTGTTAGCAACTACGCTCGCCTATTAGATAAAGAGCTAGTAGACCTTAACTTTGATTTTTACAGCACAACACTTCGTGGTGTAACAGAGCAATCTCCACTTTGGAAAAAAGCAGTTGATGCATCAAACGGTGTACTAGGTGAAATTCTAGGTAAAGTATACGTTAAAGAAAACTTCCCGCCTGAAGCAAAAGCGCGCATGGAAGAGTTAGTTGATAACGTAATCAAAGGTTATGCAGTTGCGATTGAAAACCTTGAGTGGATGAGCCCAGAAACAAAAATTGCGGCTAAAGAAAAGCTTGATAAGTTCACGCCAAAAATTGGTTACCCAGATAAATGGAAAGACTATTCAGCTCTTGAAGTTAAAGGTGATGACTTAGTAGGTAACTACATTCGCCACAGCGAGTGGGAATATGCAGATATGACTGCAAAACTAGGTAAGCCAGTTGATCGTTCTGAGTGGCACATGACACCACAAACAGTAAACGCTTACTACAACCCTGTGAACAACGAAATTGTATTCCCAGCGGCTATCTTACAACCGCCATTCTTTAACCTAGAAGCTGATGACGCTGTTAACTACGGTGCAATCGGTGCGGTAATCGGCCACGAATTAGGTCACGGCTTTGATGACCAAGGTGCGAAGTACGATGGTGACGGTAACTTACGTAACTGGTGGAGCGAATCAGACCTTAAACAGTTTGAAGAGCGTACAGGTCAGCTAGTTGCTCAATATAACGAGTACAAGCCATTTGAAGATGCAAGCGTTAATGGTCAGCTTACATTAGGTGAAAACATTGGTGACTTAGGCGGCTTAACAGTTGCTTATACGGCATACCAGTTATCACTTGGTGATGAAAAAGCGCCAATCATTGATGGTTACACAGGTGATCAGCGTTTCTTCATGGGTTGGTCGCAAATTTGGCGACGTAAATATCGTGACGAAGAGTTACGTAACCGTTTAATGACAGACCCTCATTCACCAAGCCATTACCGTGTAATCGGTATTCTTTCAAACATGCCAGAATTCTATCAGGCGTTTGATGTGAAAGAAGGCGACAAGATGTATATCAAACCAGAAGATCGCGTAAAAATCTGGTAATTGATTATCGATTTTAAAAAAGGCTCTGAGTGAACGCTCAGAGCCTTTTTTGTTTGGAGCTGTCAGCTTTCAGCCGACATTTGATGTAGGCGTGAAATTTATTTCGCGCGATGGTTGTGTGTTGTGTGGTGTTTAAGGCGCGCCAAGCAAGCGTGACGCCTACGGTTTGATGTAGACGTGAAATTTATTTCGCGCGATGGTCGAGTTTTGTGTGATCTTTAAGACGCGCCAAGCAAGCGTGACGCCTACGTTTGAGGTAGGCGTGAAATTTATTTCGCGCGATGGTTGTGTGTTGTGTGGTGTTTAAGACGCGCCAAGCAAGAGTGACGCCTACGTTTGATGTAGGCGTGAAATTTATTTCGCGCGATGGTCGAGTTTTGTGTGATGTTTAAGACGCGCCAAGCAAGCGTGACGCCTACGTTTGATGTAGGCGTGAAATTTATTTCGCGCGATGGTCGAGTTTTGTGTGATCTTTAAGACGCGCTAAGCAAGCGTGACGAATACGGTTTGATGTAGGCGTGAAATTTATTGCGCGCGATGGTTGTGTGTTGTGTGGTGTTTAAGGCGCGCCAAGCAAGCGTGACGCCTACGATTGATGTAGGCGTGAAATTTATTTCGCGCGATGGTTGTGTGTTGTGTGGTGTTTAAGGCGCGCCAAGCAAGCGTGACGCCTACGATTGATGTAGGCGTGAAATTTATTTCGCGCGATGTTTTAAACATTTTTGGTGTAAATTGGCTAGGTGTGTTTTTAAGTTCTAAGATCAGGTTTTACCTTCAGGATTGATAGGTTTATGTTTTCGTCAAGGAAGAGACTTAAAGGGCGTAACTCACATTCAAATTGCTATTATTCAGTAACTCTTTGTTGTGAGAATCGAGTACCTATATTTGCCAACTACCTATATGCAGTTGATGCTGCCAAAGCAATATACTATTTAGAAGATAAAGTAGAGACAATCTGCTTTGTCCTCATGCCTGACCATTTACATTGGATATTTCAACTTCGCCCTCAGCAAAACTTATCAGCAGTAATTAAGCTGTATAAAAGCATGGTGACCATGTCTATTCGAAAGAGGAAGGGGCGTAAAGTCGTAGTCTGGCAAAGTAATTTTTATGATCATCAAATCAGAGATGAAAACGACCTAATACAACAAGCTCGATATGTAGTTGCAAACCCTCTACGCGCAAAATTAGTTAAGCACGTTGGCGATTACCCGTTTTGGAATTGTATTTGGTTGTAGGAGTGAAATTTATTTCGCGTGATAGTTGTGTGTTGTGTGGTGTTTAAGACGAGCCAAGCAAGCGTGACGCCTACGGTGATGTAGGCGTGAAATTTAATTCGCGCGAAGGAGATTAAAGCATAATTGCATCTTTTAGATACTGGAATAACTCTTTGTAATTCTTGGCTGGTTTTTCTGCTTTTACTTCTTTTGCGGCGCTGCGCACTAATTGGCGCATTTTTTGGCGCTCAAGAGAAGGGTATTGATCAATTGTTGAATTGATCAGGTCGTCACCTTGTTTAATTAAATCATCGCGCAGGGTTTCGATTTTGTTCATCAAAACATCGGCTTGATTGTTTTTATTAAGCATGATGTCGATCATCGCTTGGATTTCATCAACGTTTTCTGTGGTACGTAATACTTTTGCGATGTAGTTTAAGTTACGACGGTAAGCATCGCTCTTGTCACTTACTTTATCAGAAACAACAAGGGCTTCTTTTAAATCGTGATTAAGCGGTAAACGATCGCGTTGCTTTTTCGGCATTTTTGCAATTTCAGCACCCAGACCATGATATTGCATGGCTTCACGTTTTAATTCGCTTTTTGATACGTAAATAATTTCTTCTTCGATAAGTGGCTTTTTCTTCTTCGCCATAAGGATGCTCATTCAGTAAACTTAACTATTCGCTATTATACGCCATTTAGTTAATGATTAATATTAGCTGATGCAGGTCTCGCAGTGTGTTAGCATTCGTTACACTATAAAAAATATCAGAACCTAGGACACACAAGATGAAAGATCCTATTTATCAACACATTTCTGAAGTGAAAGACGCAGTAAGCGAAGTACTGGAGCATGCAAAAAAATTGGGTGCTACTGCGGCTGAAGCGGCGATGTCGAGCACGTCAGGTTTGTCTGTCAGCACGCGCATGGGCGAAGTTGAAACAATAGAGTTTAACCAAGACGGTGGCTTAGGTATTAGTGTTTATGTGGGTAACAACAAAGGCTCAGCTTCAACGGCTGACTTAAACCCTAAAACATTACGTACAGTGGTCGAAAAAGCCATTGATATTGCAAAGTTCACCTCTGACGACCCATTTAATGGTATCGCTGATAAAGAGTTACTTGAATTTGCACCGCAAGATTTAGATTTATACCATCCGTGGGAAGTTAGCCCTGAGCAAGGTGTAGAGTTTTGTCATCAAGCAGAACAAGCGGCGTTGAATGCCGATGAGCGCATTGTAAATTCAGATGGTGCGAGTTTTTCTTCTCACCAAGGTTTGCGTGTTTATGGTAACAGCCATGGCATGATTGCAGGTTACCCGCGTACGCGTCATAGCATTAGTACGATGGTGATTGGTAAAGAAGGCGAGCAAATGCAGCGTGACTCGGCTTATACCATCGCGCGCCATAAAGATGACTTAAATGATGCTGCAAAAGTGGGTCTTGAAGCAGCAACCGAAACCTTGGCTAAACTTAACAGCCTAAAGCTCGGTACCATGAAAGTACCAGTGATCTTTAGAGCTGATATTGCGAACTCATTATTCGGCCATTTAGTGTCGGCGATTGGTGGCGGTGCGCTTTATCGTAAATCGAGCTTCTTGCTTGATAGCCTGGGTACTAAAGTATTCAGCGATTGTGTGAATATCTCTGAGCGCCCGCACTTATTAAAAGGTTTAGCGTCTTCACCGTTTGATGCTGAAGGTTTAAAAACCGTAGACCGTGAAATTATTCAAGGCGGTGAGCTGCAAACTTACCTATTAGCAAGCTACGCAGCACGCAAACTGTCGATGGCACCAACGGGTCATGCTGGTGGTATTCATAACTGGTTAGTTGAACAAACCCATGCCGATTTAAAAGCGCTTTTAAAAACCATGGGCACAGGTTTATTAGTAACTGAACTTATGGGTCAAGGTGTGAACACGGTAACGGGTGATTACTCACGTGGCGCGGCGGGTTTTTGGGTTGAGAATGGCGAAATCCAATACCCAGTCAGTGAAATCACGATTGCTGGTAACTTAAAAGACATGTTTAAGGCCGTTGTAGGCTTAGGTGGCGACATCGAGCGTCGTGGCGGTATTCAAACAGGCTCTGTATTGATTGAACAAATGCAGGTTGCTGGTAGCTGACTCAACAATAACTACTCAATTTTTAAAGCCTCACGTTTGTGGGGCTTTTTTATTTGAAAAAGTGCTTTACCTAAACTTAACTTGAGGTTTTATCTTGATGGCAGTTTAAAAATAAAAAGGAAAACTACCATGTATTTAGAACACGTAAACCTTGTTGTTAGTAATGTTGATGACATGCTGCACTTTTATAAAGCGGCATTCCCGCACTGGCGTGTGCGTAGTCAAGGCGATAGCACATGGTCAGGAAAACCGCGTAAATGGCTGCACTTTGGTGATGATTACCAATATCTTGCATTAAGCGATAACGGTGAAGCTGAAAACCGTGATTTAGCAGGCCACCAAGTAGGCCTTGCCCATTTTGCTTATGTGACAAACGATATTAATGCTGTAGTTGAGCGTCTTGTTTCGGCTGGTTATGAAATTGATAAACACGGCCCAGAAAACCCATATCGTAAAAATATATATTTCATCGACCCCGCAGGTTTTGAAGTTGAGTTTGTAGAGTATTTTAGTGATATCCCGAGTGAGAGGAATAATGACTTGTAGCTAGAGCAGTCAGCTTTTAGTTTTGAGCCGAGCGGTGTTGTTTGTTGGTCAGGCATAGGTTGATGAAATGGTGTTGTATGTAAGACGCGCCAAGCAAGCGTGACGCCTACGGTTGATGTAGGCGTGAAATTTATTTCGCGC